>JBPCLI010000089.1:0-42922 GCA_051003415.1 Chthoniobacterales bacterium
GTGAAATGGATCTGGCTACTGAAAACGTGGATCGTACCTTGGTTCCGGTCAGCTCGATCGCTTGGTTAGGTCCTTGAGGGCACTTCATAAGCACGACGCGTCTCTTCAGCCGAGACCATGCAGCCTAGGGCATCGTCACGCGCCTCTTTTTGTAGGGACGAGAGCACGCGCTCAAATCGATCTGGGCCGACGCCGCGCTGCAACTGTAAGAGTAGATCACCAAAATTCAGAGCGCCCTCACCGTCCGTGAATCGCACAAGTAGGATGACGTAGGCAAGCTTTGCGTCATCACCCGCGACCGCCGCATCCACGGCGCTTTGCAGCACAGCGTGGGAGGGCGCTTCCGCCGGACCGACAAAGTACATTCGTCGTTCGCTGACCGCCACGCTTGAGGAGAGCGGGTTAGGTCGAGGTGACGCGACGCACGAACTCAGAAGGACGGCGAGACAAAAGGCGTAACGCATAGACCTAACGAGAATTCGGCCCCAGAATTAGGTAATTAAAGGCAGATAAAATCTGTATAATCCGGTTGGTTCCCGGGTGAGCGGGCGGTAAAACCTTTCATGTTGGACGTTATATTGCCGAGGCTCGGGCCGGGCAAGCCTAAAAAACTCCTCGAACAGACAAGCGATGTCCTGCGCCTGAAGTTCCGTTGTTGGGATGGGTTTGAGCGAAGGTCTCAGTAAGGCTTCCATCGTCAGGCGAGTTTCCGCGCGATCTCCTCGTCGAGAATCTCTCGAACCGTCAGCGGGACGATGATGCGGTGCTCTTCGCGGAAGAAGCGGTCGATCTCGCGCAGCGCATCGCTGCTGTAGTCGAAGCTGACGAAGAAACCTTTCTAGCACTTCGCGCGGCGCATCGCGGTTTCGAAGGCGTCGATGTCGGGCCGGCCGGCTTTGTCCTTCTGCTTTACCTGCATGGCGTAGAAGCGTTCTTTCGACCGGACGATGGCTGGCACCGCACCGCCCGAAGTCACATCAAAACGCTGAGGGGCGCGCTGGAGACGGGGCGGTCGCGAGCCGCTCGAAGATCAGCGGATTATTTCAGGATCAGGTAGACTTCGTGGATCATGACCGCCATCGGCCAGGCGCAGGCGAGCGAGACAAGGCCGAGGATGGCGGTCTCAAGCCGGAAAATGCGGCTGGCGGCCCGCAGGACTTCCACGGCCAGGCGGTTGAAGTTGGGCCGGCGGCGTGGCGGCTCGCTCCCACCAAAGGAATGGCCGAAGCGGCGTGGTTGGAATTCGCAGTCGACAGGCGGAACGGAAGGCGCACGGCGCGCGCGGGGCTCGTGGCGCGATGGCCAGCGAGGCGAGGCAACGTCGGGTTCGTGCTTCATGTTTTTCCCCTTCTGCGCGCCGGCCCTCTCGGCCGCGTGAGTCGCGCGCTGGAAATCTAAGGCGATTCGGAATTTCGTCCAGCGAGACGCGCGGCGGCATGCTCCCAGACAGCGGGGGTGAGATCGAGTTTGCTGTTGAGCTGGCGGGTGCCGGCGGCGGCGATTTTTTGCAGGACGCGCAGGCGCGCGCTCTCGGCGCTATCGTGCCAGGTGGGTTTGCGGTGGAGGGTGAGGGCGCCTTCTTTTTCGACGAGGAGCCCCCAGCCTAACGGAGCTTCGGGTTCGCACAAAAGGTCGCTGGGCAGGACGAGGAAGAAGAGGTTGGCGCAGGCGTAGAGGGTGAGCTTTTCAAATTTCCGCCCGTCACGCAGCTGGCTTTGCAAGGCGGTCAGCTCGCGGTTAACGCGTCGGTAGCCGCGATGCTCGATGGCATCGAAATCGTGTGCGTCCCACTCGGGGAAGAGGATGTCGCCGGTGCGCAGAGTAGGGTAGTGGATGCGCAGGTGTTCCTCCAGAATCTGGCGGCGGCGGTAAACGGCTTTGAGGCGGGCGCGGGTCTGCGGGCTGCGGCAATCGTCGCGTCGCAGGTCGGGCGCGGATTGTTTGCACTCGAAGACGACGGTGTGGCCGAGGGCGCCCTTGCGTTGCGGCCGGTAGGCGGCGACGTCGGCCCGGTAACGGCATTTGGGGAGGGAGACTTCGAGCGCGGCGATGGGGTAGTCGTGTTCCTGTGCCCAGAGGAGGGCGAGGCGTTTCAAGGCGAGGTGGGCGGCGGTCTCGCCGCGTTCCCTCGTGCTCATGCTCGTGTTCGCGATCGTAATCGTTCTCCAATGATCAACGGATCGAGCACGAGCACGAGCACGAGCACGATTACGAGCAGGAACTTCAGCTTCGCGTCCATTCCGCCAGCTCCCGCGCCCAGTAGGTGACGATGAGATCTGCACCGGCGCGTTTCAAGCCGGTCATGATTTCTAGGACGGCCGGGCGTTCCTCGAGCCAGCCTCTATCGGCGGCCGCCTTGACCATGGCGAACTCGCCGCTGACGTGATAAACCGCAGTCGTTAGGCCAAAGCGCTCGCGGACGCGCCAGAGGATGTCGAGATAGGGAAGGGCCGGTTTTACCATGATGATGTCGGCCCCTTCCGCGACATCGAGGGCGGCTTCGCGGAGGGCTTCGTTGGCGTTGCCCGGGTCCATCTGGTAGCCGCGCCGGTCGCCAAATTGGGGCGGGCTCTCGGCCGCTTCGCGGAAGGGGCCGTAAAAGGCGGAGGCGAATTTCGCGGCGTAACTCATGATCGCGGTTTGATCGTAGCCGGCGGCGTCGAGCGCTTCGCGAATGGCGCCGATGCGGCCGTCCATCATGTCGCTCGGCGCGACGAGATCGGCCCCGGCAGCCGCGTGGGAAAGGGAGGTTTTCACAAGCAACTCGACGCTCTCGTCGTTCAGGACATGGAAATGGTCGCCATCGATGCGAGTGACGCCGCAATGGCCGTGGCTCATGTATTCACACAGACAGACGTCGGTGATCACGATGAGGTCGGGGCACTCCCGCTTGATCGCGCGCACGGCCTGCTGGACGACGCCGTTTTCCGCATAGGCACCGGAAGCCTCTTCGTCCTTTTCGTCAGGGATACCGAAGAGGATGACGGCCTGGAGCCCGGCGGCGGCGGCCCGGGCGGCCTCGGCCGCGACGTCGTTAGGCGCGAGCTGGTCGACGCCCGGCATGCTGCCGATGGGACGGCGGGCGGTGATTTTTTCGTTCACGAAAAGGGGGAGGATGAAATCGTGCGGGCTGAGATGGGTCTCGCGCACGAGATCGCGCAGGGCAGCGGTGCGCCGGAGGCGGCGCGGACGATGGACCATTTTCCTCACCGGCCGAGGCTAAACGCGCGGGCGGAGTCGGGCAAGCTCCCCGGGGAACGCGCGGCCCGAAGAGATCTCAATGTTGGAGGGGCCTTTGCGTCCGATCTGTTGGCGCGCCGCAACCCCATCGGGGCGCAAAGGCCCCCTCCCACATTGCTCCCCGGAGTTGTGCCGCGGGACGCGGCGGTGTCTGTTGCGCTCGTTATGCCGAAGGCCGCGCCTAACAAAAAGTTGGATTATCTGTTGATCGACATCAGCAACTCGTACACCAAGCTGGCCTTTGCTTCCCGCGACAAGCTGGGACGCACGGAGCGGATCGAGACCGCGCGCCTGAGTGCGGCGGCGCTGGCGAAAGTCATCCGCCGCCACGCCCTTGAAAAAATCGTCGTCTCTTCCGTGGTGCCGAAGAAGGACGCGCTCATCCGGCGGGCGGTAGGAAAAACCGAAGTGCTCTTCGTGAGCGCAAAATGCGAGCTCGGGGTGGGCGTCGATTATCCCGGCCCTGAATCGATCGGGGCAGATCGGCTGGCGAATGCGGCCGCGGTCGCGGCGCTCTACGGCTCGCCGGCGGTGGTGGTGGATTTCGGGACGGCCGTGACATTCGACGTCGTCTCGGCGGAGCGCTGCTATATCGGCGGCGTGATCGCGCCCGGCCTCGAGGCGATGACGACTTATCTGTACAACCGCACCGCATTGCTCCCGAAGCTTTCCCTGGCCGAGCCGCGGCGCGCGGTCGGCCGCTCGACCAAGGCGGCCATGATGTCGGGCGCGATTTTCGGTTACCGCGGGTTAGTGAAGGAAATCCTGGCGAAGATCGAGACGGAAGCGTTTGGCAAACGACGGCCACGGATCGTTGCGACCGGCGGCTACGCGAAATTGATCGCGGCGCGGCTCCCGGAGATCGACGCCGTCCGGCCGCATCTGACCCTGGAAGGCTTGCGCATCATCGGGAATTTGAATCGTTAGGCATACATGAAGCAGACAGCGATTGGAATCGACTTTGGGGGCACAACGGTGAAACCGGGCGTGGTCGCGGACGGGAAGATTGTCGCGCGCGTGCCGCCGCTCCGAACTCTGGGCATTCCGGGCACGATTCGCTGCTGGCGGCGATTGGAGAGGCGATCGAGGAATTGCGACGGCAATACCCCGAGGTCGCGGCGGTCGGCGCGGGATTGCCGGGTAGAGTGGACAGCGTAAACGGCCGCGTCTGGCAGCTCTCCAACGTGCCCGGTTGGGAAGACGTGGCCCTGACTTCGCTGCTCGAAGAATGGACCGGGCTTCCCGCCGCGATCGACAATGACGCGAACGCGATGGCTTACGCGGAATGGCTTTACGGTGCTGGGCACGAAGGCGTGAACGTCGTCTGCGTGACGTTAGGCACCGGCGTCGGCGGCGGGCTGATTCTCGATGGGAAACTGTATCGCGGCAGCCGGCTGGGCGCTGGTGAAATCGGCCAGATGACGATCGATCCGAACGGGCCGCCGGGACAGTACGGGAATTCCGGCGCGTTCGAGAAATACGTCGGCAACCGGCAGATCGCGGAGCGGGCGCAGGCCCTTTCTCTGGAGGCCGGCCTAACGAAGACCTTGGAAGAATGTTCGCCGCTGGCGCTGGAGAATTCGGCCCGGGCGGGTGACGCGATTGCGCAGAAGGGCTGGGAAGAAATTGGCTTCGCCATCGGGATCACACTTTGCGACATCGTATGGCTCCTGAACCCGGACCGGATCGTGATCGGCGGAGGCGTGGGGCGCGCCGGAGAGTACGTCTTCGGTCCGATCCGGCGGGTGATCGAGGAGCGGACGATGAAAGTTTTTCACGAAGGCCTAACGATCGTGCCGGCCAAGCTGGGGAACGATGCCGGAATGATCGGCAGCGCGGCGCTCGCGTTGGAGCGTTTACTCGCGAAAGCATTCGGTGCTCCGCCTGCCGGGGCGGAAAACTGGGCAACCTGAGCGGTCGCCCTACAATTGCCTAACGACAATACGGCGGTCGAGCAATTGCTCACCGTCGAACTCAAAATAACCGGTGAAATACGCGCCGCTGATGAGGAGCGGGAGCCAGTGCCGGTCGTCGGCCCACATCTCGTCGTAGGGAATTTGGTCGAGTGGGGTCCAGAGTGGGACGGCTTCATCCGTCTCCTGCGGCTCGCCTGCGAAATCCTGCGCGCGGAAGACGACGCAATGCAGGCTGAAGCCGTCGCGGAATTGGAAATGCAATTCGCCGTGGTGGACGGCGTTGCGGACAGTGATGCCGAGTTCCTCGAAGGTTTCGCGCAGGGCTGATTGGAGCGGCGTTTCACCTTTATCGACCTTGCCGCCGGCTCCGTTGATCTTGCCGGCGCCGAAGCCGCGCTTCTTCCGGATGAGAAGAATCTTTTCGTCGCGGATGACGAAGAGAAGGTTAGCGCGAACGCGCGGCTCCCAGGTTGCCCAGTTGGTCATCTCGCTCTCCATGTCTTATAGCTTGTCAGCGGCGAGGGACATGGGCTTGATGAAATTCGAATGAGAGCAGGCGAAGGCGCGGCAATTTTTTTCCTGGTCCTGAGTTCCTTCGCGGCCAGCACGGTGGCGCCGACGAAGTCGGAACTCGAGGCAATGTATGCCGACGCTACCCAGGAGCTCAACGCGGGACATTACCGCGACGCGCTGAAGAAGCTCGACGCGATCGACGAACGCCAACCAGATCTGGCGGCTGCGCAAAACCTTCGCGGTGTGGCTTTGATCCGCCTGAAGGAATATCGCAACGCGGAGAGCGCCCTGAACAAGGCACGGGGGATCGATCCGGGATTTTGGGAAGCGCGTTACAATCTCGCGGAGATTCCTTTTCTGGCCGGCAACTGGACTCTGGCGCGAAGCCGCCTCGAGGACCTGATTGCCGAGCCTAACGAGCATGTAGAGGATGCGACGCGGGATCTGATTGAGTTCAAGATCCTGCTCACCTGCCTGCTGGAAAAGAAGGAGAAGCAGGCGGCAGCCGCTTTCGACAAACTTCAGTCTGCCACCGCGAGCCCGGCGCTTTATTTCGCGAAGGCGGCCTTTGCCTTGCAGCACAAGGAGGACCGGGAAGCGAAACAGTGGATGGCGACGGCGGCGAAGGAGTTTTCGCCGCAACTGAACAGGCTCTTCACGGAATCGTTTTACGAAGTCGGCTGGCTGCCGAAGCCGAAGGATGCGACGCCGGTCGCGCTCGAGGTGAGTTCGCCGGCGGAGCGCGTGGCGCAGGCCCAGGCAGACCTGGCGCGGGCGGAACGGGCTTTCCGACAGCGCGATTTCGGGGGCGCGTGGAAGCTGCTCGACCAGGTGGACGCGATCGCTCCGAACCAGGCTGTCACTTTCAATTTGCGCGGCGAGATTCTGCTCGAGCAAGGGAAGATCGACGAGGCGGAGACGGCTTTGCACAACGCGCTTGCGGCCGATCCGCAATCGCTCTCCGCGCAGTATAATCTGGCGCGGGTTCCTTTTGCCCGGAAGGACTTCGCAACGGCACGGAAGGAATTGGAAGCGCTCCTCGGCGCGTTCTCTGGCGCGAAGGAAGAGCGCCGAGAACGGCTAATTCGGTATCAGATTTACCTGACGCTATTGCAGGAGGGCCATGAAGGCGCGGCCCAGAAAGCGATGGACGAATTCAAGTTGATGGACGGCTCGCCAGCCCTGTATTACGCGCAGGCGGCCTGGGCGTTCCAGCACGGCAATCCCAAGCAAGGCAAAAACTGGGTCGCAAACGCGGAGAACCTTTTTCCGGCGGAATCGAACCGCGCCTTTGCCGCGCCCTTCGTCGATCTCGGCTGGATGAAAAACGGAGCGTCGCCGGCAGTCTCGGCCACCCCGGCGCCGGTGATCGCGCGGGAGGCAACGCGGAAACCAGAGGAGACGCCGGGGCCAACCGCGGCGGCCGTCGTCCATAAGCCTTCACCTTCTCCCGCGGAGTCGAAAAAAGAGGTCGCCCAGGCGGAAGCGACTCCGACACCGAAACCGACACCGTCGCGGGAAGTTTCGCCGACTCCCAAAGTCGCGCGCGCTGAAAAGAAGCGGACCAAGGAATCGAGCGATGCGAAGAAGTCCGCGAAATCAGAGAAATCAGAGAAGTCTGCGAAACCAGAGAAGAAGCGATCTGCTCGCAAGAAGTCCCGGGATGAGGAGGAGGCAAGGACGACCCGTTCGAAGCGGACGGCGGCAGCCGAACCGTCCGCCACGCCGCCGCCGGTGCCGAGCCCGACGCCGGTGCCGAGCGCGACGCCGGACCGCGAAGACATTGGGAACAAGCTGCGGAACTTCTTCCTCCACCCCTTTAAGCGCTCGCTGGTGACCCCGACACCTACGCCTGTCCGGGCTGCTGTGCCGGTGGCGCCAGGCGGCAGCCCGAGCCCTTCTCCGGCGCGCCGGCGGAACAATTAAAAACTGGTCATATTCAAGTGCGGGCGGTTTGAGGCAAACCGTGATGCAATCGACAGCGCGCCGGTCTTCGAGATCTCGAGCGCGCAACTCGCCGCCGGCAACGACCTGGGATTGATTCAGGTGACGGCGGGTGCGGGCACCTAACCGCAGCCTTCGTTAGGCCAGGGAGCCGATTAAATTTGAGCGAGGGTTTTTCGCCCCGGCTTTTTTTATTTGAAGCTCTTCCAGTTGAGGGAGCGCAAGGCCTTGGGCAGAAACTCGCCGTCTTTGCGGATCAGTTTGCCGTCGAAGTAAACTTCGCCGCCGCCGTAATCCTTGCGCTGGATGCTGACCATGTCCCAGTGCACCTGGCTGCGGTTGCCGTTATCGGCTTCCTGGTAGGCCTGGCCCGGGGTGAAATGGAACGAGCCGGCGATCTTTTCGTCGAAGAGAATGTCCCGCATCGGATGCATGACGTAAGGGTTGCAGCCTAACGAGAATTCGCCGATGTAGCGCGCACCCGGGTCGGAATCCAGAACCGCGTTCAGCTTTTTCGTCTGGTTGCTCGTCGCCTCAACGATTTTCCCGTCGCGGAAATCAAGCCGGATGTTATCGAAGCCGGTGCTCTGGTAAATGCTCGGGGCGTTGAAGGTGACGTGACCCTGGACGGAATCCTTTACCGGGCAGCTAAAGACTTCGCCATCGGGAATGTTACGATCGCCGCCGCAGATGATCGCGGCGATGCCCTTGATGCTGAAATTCAAATCGGTGCCGGGTCCCTTGATTTGCACCTTGTCGGTCTTTTCCATGAGCGCCTTGAGCGCTTTCATCCCGGGCTGGAGCTTGCGGTAATCGAGGGTGCAAACCTTGAAAAAGAAATCCTCAAACGCCTCTGTGCTCATGCCTGCGAGCTGGGCCATGGACGGCGTCGGCCAGCGCAGGACGACCCATTTGGTTTTCTGCACGCGATGGTCCTGCACCGGTCGAAATTTTTTCGCGACCAGCTTCATCTTGTCGATCGGCACGTCGGCCAGCTCACTGATGTTGTTGCTCCCGCGGATCGCGATGTAGGCGTCCATTTTCTTCATCCGCGCGAGCTCGTGGGCCGCCGTCACGTCAAGCGCGCGCGGATCGATCTCGAGCGCGAGCTCACGTGTGACCTGGGCGCGCTGGATTTGCACGAACGGAATCGCCTTCGCCTTTCGAGCCGCGCGAATGAGCGCGATCGTCATTTCATCCGGCGCATCGAAGCACTCGATCAGGACTTTCTCGTCGCGTTTGAGAGCGGTGGAATAATCAACCAGGAGGGAGGCGAGCTTGTCGAAACGGGCGTCTTGCATAGGGCGATATCATTCCACCGGGAGAATCGGATGCAAACCGTCTCCCTCCTATCCTGCTACTGCTCCTGCTCCTGATCGTCTAGCGATCAACCCCCGCGCTTCGCAGAGCGAAGCGTCTACATTCGGCTGCGTAGGCGCCATCAAAGTGATCGCGGAACGGCAGGCTATCCTTCGTGTTCGTTAGGCGAAAATCAGGCTGACTTTCGAGGAATTTCTCTACCAGCGCTCCGTTCTCCTCCGGTTCCAGACTGCAGGTGCTGTAGACTAACGAACCCTCCTCCTTCAAAAATGGCGCCAGCGCCCGCAGAATCTCGAGCTGCTGCACCGCCAGACGCTCGAATTCGTCAGGCCGCAGACGCCAGCGCACATCCACCCGCCGCCGCATCACCCCGGTGTTGCTACACGGGGCATCGAGCAAAATCCTGTCGAAGGAACGTTCGGCCAGCCCGCAACGCTCGATCGAACCTGGGTCGCGCCAATCGCACTGGACGACCTCGGCATTGCGCACTCCCAGCCTAACGAGATTCTCCCGCAGCCGAACCAGCCGTGCTGCATCGCGATCGGTTGCGATGATGTTTCCCTGGTTCTGCATCAGCTCGGCCAGGTAGGCCGTTTTGCCTCCGGGCGCAGCGCAGGCGTCGAGCACCCTTTCGCCCGGTTTGGGTGCGAGCAGGTCGCAGGCAACCGTGGTGCTCGGGTCCTGCACGTAGCAGTCGCCCTCCTGGATCGCGGTCCTCGGCCCGGGGAAGTAAACGAAATAATCGCGTTGCGGCAGCAGGTGTCCCGGGTGATGCCGCAAGAGAAAATCATTTATGTTCGTTTTGAGCCGATTGATTCTCGCATAGACCGGCGCGGGCCGATTGTTCCACGCGCAAAGCTCGATCGTCGCTCCCCGTCCAAATTGGCGGGACCATTTCTCGACCAGAAACTCCGGCTCCGACCAAACGATATGCAGCGCTTGTCGCCGCGCCGTCTCGTCCAGTTGCTTTTTCTCCCGCAGCGCCCGCCGTAAAACCGCATTGATCAGTTTGCGCGCACGCCTTGGCGCCAGTTCGACCGTTTCGAAAACAGCCGCATGCGCCGCGGTGTCGATGAGCAGGATCTGGTAAAGACCGACCCGCAGGAGATCGCGCGTTCCGTCATCGATCGGCTCGGAGCGAAGTTGCGCGATCCAGAAGTCGAGCAGGGTCAGGTTGCGCAGCAAGCCATAGAAAAGCTCGAGCGCAAAAGCTCGGTCGGCCGAGGCAAGAGCACTGCGCGCAAAGATCTCGCCGACAATTCGGTCGGCGAACTCCGTTCCGCGGCGCCAGCGCTGCAGGGCGTCGAGGGCAAGAGCGCGCGCGTTCATAAGGAAGCTTGCGCTACCCTACGCGGGCTTGCTCTTCGGCCGGCCGATCGAGGTGTAATCGAAGCCAAGTTTTCGCATCGTCTCCGGGTCGTAAAGATTGCGTCCGTCGAAGACGAGCGGGGTGTGCATTACCTCCCGCACGGTGGCGAGATCGACATTAGCAAACTCGGCCCATTCCGTCGCGATGATCAGCGCCTCCGCGCCTTCGACTGCTTCCATCGCCGTGTTCGTAAAGTGCGCGCCTGCGATCGACTTCACCTCGCGCGCTTTTTCCATTCCCTTCGGGTCGTAGGCCGTTACCTGCGCGCCTTCGCGGAGCATCTCCGCGACGAGCTCGATCGCGACCGAGGAACGAATATCATCCGTATCGGGTTTGAAAGTCAGGCCCCAGACCGCGATTTTTTTGTCCCGCAAAACCCAGAGCGCGCTTCGAACCACCTTGAGGAAGCGATCCTTTTGCGAGGCGTTGATCCGCTGCACCTCCTTCAGGAGATTGAAGGGCACGCCGAGCTGCTCGCTGATCGTGATGAAAGCCGCGATATCTTTCGGAAAACAGGAGCCGCCGTAGCCGATCCCGGCGTTGAGAAAGTTTCTTCCAATCCGTCGGTCCATCCCGATGCCGTCGGCCACTTTTTCCACGTCTGCGCCGCTCGCTTCGCAAATCGCTGAGACCGCGTTGATGTAGGAAATTTTGAGCGCGAGAAAAGAATTCGCGGCATGTTTGATCAGCTCCGCGCTGTTGATGTCGGTGACCAGCATCGGCGCCATGAACGGCTCGTAAACTTTTTTCATCAGATCGACCGCGCGCTCGCTCGAGGCGCCGATCACGATCCGGTCCGGTTTCATCAAATCGGCCACGGCGCAGCCTTCGCGGAGGAATTCCGGATTGCTCACGACGTCGAACTCGGCGCCGTGCTTGTTATAACGCTTGATCGATTCCGCGACCTTCTCGCCCGTCTTCACCGGCACGGTGCTCTTGTCGACGATCACCCGGTAATCGGTCAGGACGCCGGCAATCTCGCGCGCCACTTTCTCGATGAAGCGGAGGTCGACGCTGCCGTCGGCATCCTGTGGAGTGGGGACGGCAATGAAGACGACCTGCGCGTTATCGACTCCGTCCTTAATGCTATCGGTAAACCGGAGCCGCTGTGCGGAAACATTGCGGTGCACGATCTCTTCCAGGCCGGGCTCATAAATCGGCACCTTGCCTTGCCGGAGCGATTCGACTTTCCGAGGGTCGTTATCGACGCAGACCACGTTATGGCCGACGTCAGCGAAACAGGCGCCGGTCACCAAACCGACGTAACCGGAACCGATGATTGAGAGATCCATGGAAACTTGAGATGGCTGGTTTATTTGATGCTGGCTGGAACCCAGGAGGCTGCCAACAGCTTCCCACCAGAGATCAAAAACCGGCAATCAGCAATTTTTCGCTTACGGCGTTTGGTTCGTCCCGGCCGGATCGAAGTTCAGGTCGAGCCCGAATTTCGGGAAAGCCTTGAGCGTGAAAGTGAGGAGGACGCCGTATTCCTTGACTCCACCGTTATTGCGAATGATTGCGCCTAACGAACCGACCCAGCTCGTCAGGTCGCGGTAAACGGAGTAGCGCTGCTGCTCGACGATGTCGGTGTTGGCTTCGTATTGCTCGAGGAAGCCGACGCCCCAGTTGTCGTTGATCCGGTAATAACCGCTGATAGTGAAGAGGCTGCTGTCGTTGAAATAGGGATTCCCGTTCAGATAGCGGTGCCCGAGGGTGAGCTGGGTGTTGGCCGTCGGCTTGAAGTTGATGCTGGTGTTGATCTCCTTGAAGCCGTCGTCGAAAAGCGGGAGTTGGGATTCGACCACGAGCGTCGCACACGGCACGGGGGTGAAGGAGAGCTTGTTAAAGACGTTGGAGTACTGCGTCTTGTCGAAAGGGTTGTCGAAGTTGACGTCGACAAAGGTTTCCAACTCAAGCCAGCTCACGGTCAGATCGTCGCGCCGGGTCTGGAGGCGATTGCGCACGCCGACGCGCGCGATCGACCAGTTATCGATCGCGTCGATCGCCGTGTATTGCGGGAAATCGATCGGGTTCAGCTTGGTCGAGGGCTGAATGCGATCGAACTGAAGGATGGTCGCAGGGTCGACGTTAGGCGACGAAACCCAGGAAAAATTCGCAAACGGCTGGATGATATGGCGCAGGCCGTCGAGTCCGAAAAGCCGACTCTGCGCGTTGTCCCATTCCCGCGAAATCTTGAACGAGCTCTCCACCCCGGCATTGAAAATCGAGCGCCAGGCCGAGCCATCATCCGTGCTCGGAACACCGGAGACCGGGTTGGGGAGTGGAAATTCCGGGTCGAAAGGATTCGCCGGGACGGACCCGAAGAGGCTCGGGTCGAGCGTGCGCGTCTGGCTGTAGTAGGTCTCGCGAAAACCAATCCGCGGCACGATGGAGAGAAAGCCGAAGTAAGTATTCGGGTAGGTCAGTTGATGGAAGGAATCGATCCGGAACGCGTCGTAATCCGCGAAGACCGAGTTGGCCGGAAAATTCCGCCGCAGCTCGCCGACGCTGGTCTCGCCTTCGTAGAAAATCGGCCCGCCGAAAAGCCCGTTGCGCTTGATGTCGAGCGCGATCTCCGGGAGGCGCTCGGTTGTTTCAAAAAAGGTGTTGAGCCCGAAACGTCCGTAGGCGGTCAGCGTATACCACGGACTTGTTTTCGTTAGGGCAACGACGTTATCCGGCTCCGGGTTGATCCGGAATTCGGAGGGGAAGAAGTCCTGCAAAAGAAAGGCGTCGCTCAGTTTCGTGATGTCGATCGTCGCCACAAGGTCATCTCGGATGTAGGTCCGGTCCTGGAGCGAAAGCCGAAAGCGGCTCGTCGGCGTGCCGTTGCGCGGCAGGGAGGTGCGGTTCAGGTCCGGGTTTTGATCCTGCAGGAAATAGGAGCTGAACTTGGCTTTGCTTCGGTCGTCCTTTCCGTAAGCGATCTCAGAATCGAACCCAAGGGCGACGCCGCGCCGGCTCCGGTAATCAAGTTTCACTGTGCTCGTGATTTTCTCCCCGATCGGAAAAGTGATCTGGCCGAGCAACGAAGGTCCCCACGAACTCAGGTAGGCGGGCGCGATCGAGTAGCTGAACGTCCGATCGAGCGATTGGTAAAGATAGGGCCACCAGAAGACCGGCGTCTGGCCGATATAAAAGGTCACGTTCTTGAAAATGACGCGATCGTTCTGGTAGATCCGCACGCTCTGGGCGTTGAGATGGAAGTCCGGATGCTCGGAATCGTCCGTCGTGAAGCTGCCGTTCTTGACCGTGTATTCTTCGTCGGAAGCGCTTGTGACCGTCTGGCCAGTCATGAGGTAGGGATAAGTGCCGGTGCTCATCTCGTGAGCGTTGATCGCCTTGGTGTCGAGATTGTAAGTCGCTTCTGCGCCGTTGTAGAGCGAGGCGCCGCGATAGATCCGGACGTGTCCTTGCAGGTAAACGATCCGCTTCGCCTGGTCGTATTGCGCGTAGTCGGAATAGATATCGGTGTCGCCGAAATGGATCGCGACATTGTCGCGCGCGGTCGCGAAGCCGTTCTCGTAGGTCGTCTGGCCGGTGGAATTAATCTCGATCGGGAGCGAGCCAGGACCTTCCAAATCCTGCGCGATGGCAGGAGCGACTGCGAGCAGGAGAAAGAGCAGAAGAACCGGCTTACGCATCGCGGCGCCGAAGGTAATAGTGCGCGGATGCGGTTGCAAAGTGAAAAGCCGGAAGCGGTTCGTTGCCTCAGGGGGCGCGACTGAGGCGAAGCGCCGCGACCTGCTGATTGAGCCCACAGGTGGTGACGACGGCTCGCTCCCACCTTTTCTCGCCCGGGCTTCGCGCGATCGTTAGGCCGAGATTGGCGGGGGCGTGGAGGAGCGGTGGCAGCTCCTGCCGGCGGAGGGCCTGCGCGGCGCAGATGACCTGCCAGATCGTGCCTGCCGCCACGCTTTCTCCGAGCGCCGGCTTCGCCGTGTAGACGGCCGCCGCCGGGAAATGTCTCGCGGCCACGCTGCGTTCCGCTTCGTCGATGAAGGTTCCGTTTGCGCTTGCCATCCAGACGTCGGCCGCGGGCTCGTTAGGCATTTCTGTCGCGATGGTGTCCAGTTGCCTAACGAGATCACTTTGTCGAACGAAATTCCCGCCCGGATGCACGCACTCGAGGAGGACGTCGCCTTCCCGCGCGAGCAGGACCGCGCCCGCGCCTTCGCTCAGGATCATTCCCCGGGGCGGCCGGGCGAACGGCTCGATCGGTGGCTCGCTTCGGAGCAGGCGCCACTTGCGATAAGCGTCGCATAGCAGCCAGTCGGCTTCCTCCGCGCCGACTACGAGGCAGCGATCCAGCCCCGGGTTCGCCATCAGGTCTTCCGCCATTTGCAGCGCGAGAATCCCGACCGCGCCATCGCCGACCAAGGTGTAACTCGCTCCCGTGATTCCAAGGATTGCAGCGAGATGGCTGGCTGGCGCGTTGAAAACCGTCTCCGGGAAGAGGAGCGGGCTGGCCGCACCCGCCCCCGATTGCACGATCTCGTGATAGAAGCGCTTGGTGTAAATGACTCCGCCGTTGGAGATCGCGAAAATCAGCGCGGTCCGCGCGGCGCTTGCTTCGTCGAGCGCGATCCCGGCATTCCGCAACGCCTCCAATCCGGCCACGATCGCGAAGCGCGAGATCGCGCTCGCGCGTCGCAGGCGCGGTTGGCGGGCCGCTTCCGCGAGCGCCGCCGAGGGAACGGCGAAGACCGAGCAATCCCTTCTTCCGCCTAACGAGCTGTGGACGGGGCTGGGGTCCGCGCTTTCGCCGGCGAGCAGCTTCGCCCAGACCTCGTCCAGACTGCTCCCGAACGGCGTGACCCATCCCAGGCCGGCGAGGCGCAGACTCATGCCGCGCGCGCCTGGATCACGATCGAGGCGTTCGTCCCGCCGAAACCGAAGGAGTTGGAAAGCGCTGTCGTGGCTTTCGCAGGGCGCACTTTGTTGGCGACAATATCGAGGTCGAGCCCGAGGTCGGAGAGACGAAAGTTGATATTGGCCGGCAGGAACCCAGCCCGCAACGCGAGGATCGTGAGCACCGCCTCGATCGCGCCGGCCGCGCCTAACGAATGTCCCATCATCCCTTTCGTCGAGCTGACCGGCACCCGGCCGAGCAACTCGGTAATCGCCTTGCCCTCCGCCGCATCGTTGAACGGCGTGGCGGTGCCATGGGCATTCACGTAATCGATCGCCTCCGGCAACAGCCCGGCGCTTTGCAACGCCCGCTCCATCGCCTGGCGCGGACCGCTGCCGGATGGATGCGGCTGGGTGAGATGATGGTTGTCGGTCGAAATACCGTAGCCGGTGATTTCCGCCAGGATCGGCGCGCCGCGCGTTTCCGCGCTCTCCAGGTTTTCGAGCGCTAGCAGGGCGGCGCCTTCCCCGAGGACAAGCCCGCTGCGGGCGCCGTCGAAGGGCCGGCACTTTTCCGGCGTCGCAGCTTGCAAGGAATCGAACCCGACAAAAACCAGCTCCGAGATGGCATCGTAGCCGCCGGTCAGGACGCGCTGGTAGCGGCCAGAGCGGATGCACTCGAAGGCGTGCCCGATGGCGTTCGTGCCCGAGGCGCAGGCGTTTGCGATCACCTGGCATGGGCTCGTTAGGCCAAAAGCCTCCAGCGCATCGGCCGCCGGCTTTTGCGGCGGGTAGTTGGCGATCCAGCCGGGCGTGCCGGTCGTCCGCGCGCCCGGTTCCTGCAGGACCCGGTAATATTGTTCGCCGAAACTCATTCCACCGCTCGTCGTCCCGACGACCATCATCTCGGGGCGAAACGCCCGCGCCCGCTCGAGCAGCTCGGCGAGGGCGGCGATCATCATGTGGGAAACGCGATGGAGCCGGCGTGTTTTCCGGTCGTTAGGGAGAAATGGCGTCAGCCATTCGTCCGCCACCTGTCCCGCCGTCGAGCAGCGGCATTGCTCGATCGGGAAACGCGTCACCGCAGAAACGCAGTCGCGCGCCTCGCGTAGCGCTGCCAGGTTAGTGCCGAGCCCGGCGCCGAGCGGGCTCACCACCCCGGCGGCTACGACCGCGACGCGCGCCGGTTTGCGATGATGATTGGCTTCGCCTCCCATTTCCCAGACGTTAACCATGGATTGGGCCGATGCCACGAGTGAAGAAAATGACGCCTGCTGCCAGCTGTTTGCGCACGCGCGATGCGCGATGGAAGTCGGTAAGTTCCTGTCTGTTATTCCGCTTGCTTTGGTTCTCGACCTAACTTACATAGCCGCCAGAAATAGCCGTTCCGGGCGTTGGTAAATTGTCAGGTGAGCTGATCAGTGGCGATTTGAAATCCGATTAGCGGGAACAGTGACCGAGCAGCGTTTCAAACCAAAAAACAAAGAATAAATTCAGATGGGCACCAAACTCTACGTAGGAAACCTTTCCTTCAACACGACCGAAACGGATCTCCAGGACCTCTTTGCTCAAGCCGGCGCAGTCCAGGAAGTCACCCTGATGCAGGATAAATTCACCGGCAAATCGCGCGGCTTCGCCTTTGTCACGATGGGCTCGGAAGCCGACGCGCAAAAAGCGATCGCCGACTTCAACGGCAAAACCGTTGAAGGCCGACCCCTGACCGTGAACGAAGCGCGCCCTCGTGAAGCCCGCCCAGGTGGCGGTGGCGGCGGCGGAGGGCGTGGCGGTGGTGGATACGGCGGCGGTGGCGGCGGCTATGGTGGGGGTGGCGGCGGCTACGGCGGCGGTGGCGGTGGAGGCTACGGCGGCGGTGGTGGCGGCGGCGGACGCCGGGATGGCGGTTCGCGTCGGGGACGCTAAACCAGGAGCAAAACTTTTACGAAAAGCGCCTCGGGTAACCGGGGCGCTTTTTTGTTAGTCAAAGAAACCGCCACCGATGCGCCGAGCGCCGATTTCAAAACATAAGCCGGCCGGACTGAACCGCGCCGCGACAACGCAGACAAAAATCCTATGGCAAAGAAATCGCAAACCTCGCAATCCTCTTCAGATCGCAACATCGACATCCCGCCCATTTCCAAACCGACCGCGGGCGCGGCTACGGGCGCAGTGGTTGGCGCCGTGGCTGGCCCAGTCGGCGCGATCGTCGGCGGCGTCATCGGCGCCGTGCTCGGCAAACGTGTCCAGGACCACAAACCGCTCATCCCAGAGGCCGGGACCAAGGCAGTCGTCAAGACAGCCCGGGCAGCCATGCCGGTGGCGAAGCGCGCCCTGAAGTCCGTCACCCCCGCCAAGGCGAAGAAAAGCAGCGCCAGGAAATCGAGCGCAAAGAAAACGACCCGGAGGAAAACCGCCGCAAAAAAGACGGCCAAATCAAAATCCTCGCCCGCTCCCGCCAAAAAGAGCGCCCGTTCGTCCGCTCGCAGGGGCAAAGCCGGCGCGAAAAAGTCGCGGAGCTAGTGCTCCGCCGGCGGTGAAGTGATGGATGATTGGAGCGGCCCCCGGAAATGATTTCCGGCTGGAAATCCCTTTTGACATTCGCTGAGACGTCGTTTCCGGCGCAGACCCGATCGGTTCTGGCGGTAAGCGGAGAGTTTCGGCGGGCGGCGGAGCGTCCTTGGGGGCTGGCGCAATAGTATTTTCGGTGACCGGACCGGCTCTGGCGGTGGCGTCGAATTCGTTCTGGAAAGCGGGGGCGGAGGCCTGCAACCTGGCCCGTTAAGGAAAATCAAATGTAACAAGAAAAGTATTGCTGTTTTCTCCGCCGCCTGACATGGTCGCATCCGTTGCTAGGGATTAACCTGCCAACAGCCAGCAATTCGGATGAAATTACCCAGCAAGATCGCCCTTACTGTCGCCGTCGTGGCGGGAATGACCGCGGCCGCCCAGGCGCAGATAAGTTTTACCGGTTCTCCATATACTCAGAATGCAAACTCGTTCGCGGGAACAGCGGTGACGGTTCCAGCGGGCTGGTCTTACGCGTTTAGTGGGACGGCGACATATAACGGTGTCGGCACGGGGATCTCGGCTACGGGCGGTGCCTGGGCTTACGGACTGGCCGGCGATAATTCGTTCGGGGCGCTTCGAAGCGGAACGCCAGGAAACATCACTCTGGCCGTCAACTTTACGAACAATACGGGATCGACGCTCACCGATCTTGTTATATCCTTTAACTACGAGCAGTGGAGATTTGCGAACACCAGTGGATGGGATCTTTCTGGAACTGGGGGACTGGCAGGTGTTGCAGCGGTCAATAGTGCCGATTTTGTCGGCAGCGCGATTGGAGTTAACGGCACACCTACGAGTACGCCGATAGCTATCACGCTCTCGGGATTGTCGATTGTGAATGGAGCCAATTTTGGTCTCAGTTGGCTCACTACCGATGTTTTGGGTGCTGACAACGGTGTCGCGCTTGACGACTTCACTCTCGCCTCCGTTCCCGAGCCCTCCGTCTATGTGCTCCTCGGAGTCGGCCTGCTCTTCTGCGGCCAGCGTTTCCTGCGCCGCCGTCGCACCTAACGGATTTCCGATCTTCGCAAAAACCCGCTTATTGGCCGGACGCGCGCCTAACGTTCGCCGAGCAGTTCGTAGGACAGAATGCTCAGGCAGTAAATCGCTGCTGTCTCGACCCGCAGAATGATCGGACCCAGGGTGAGCGGCTCACAATTGTGGGATCGCGCGAGCCCGATCTCGGCCGGAGTGAAATCGCCTTCCGGGCCGATCAGCATCAGAACTCGCGCTGGTCGCGCGCCGTCGTGCGCCAGCGCGTAATCGGCCAGGATCCTTTTCAAGTGCAGCGCGCCGGGCTGGAGTGAACCGACCAGGCGCAGGTCATAGTGTAGGGGTGCCCGTGCTGGGCGCGAGGTGATTAGCCTGGACGAACTGCCGGGGGTTGCGGGCGACACGCCCGCCGCTACATCCAGCTCGCGAAAGAATTCGCTGGGCGTGCGCGGGAGGTGGACCTGCGGGAGCCAGTTCTGCCCGCATTGCTTGGCGGCCTCGAGCGCGACGGCCTGCCATTTCGCCTGTTTCTGGGTCGCGCTCTCGGTATCGAGGTGAACGACAGTGCGAGCGGAGAGCAGCGGGAAGATCTCGGCCGCCCCGATCTCGACCGATTTCTGAACGATCAGGTCCATGTTTTTCCCCTTCGGAATGGCCTGGGCAAGGGTGATGCGGGCGCGGAGCGGCGGGCTGACCGTCTCCTGCAAAACGCGCAACTGGACGGCGCGAGAATCGAGCGCAACGATCTCGGCGGTGGCTTCGCGTCCCTGGCCATCGAAAAGGACGGCGCGATCGCCCGGCTCCATTCGCAAGACGGTGCGGGCATGATGCGCCTCGGAACCGGTCAGAGCGGCAGTGGGCCATTCGTTAGGCGTGAGGTAAAAACGGTGCATAAAGGATAAGTGACTGCGAAAAAAATTCCTTCGCCCGTTCGAAGAAGCTTTTGTGCAGCGGGTCTTCTGCACCTGGCGCTCCCGGATTCAACGCGCGAGGATCCTGGCCGCGTCGAATTCCAAGCGCGGAAAGAGGGTGGATCCAAAACGCGCCTGAGCATCGTGGATGCGGGCCGGTTCGACCGCGTTCTCGCCGAGAAGGAAAACTTCAATTGTCCGGTTTTCCGGCGCGATGATCCAAAGCTCCTTGCACTCCGGTCTGAGCGTAGACGCGCACCTTGTGAACACGATCGAGCCGGGCGGTTTTTGGGGAAAGGATCTCGACTACGAACTCCGGGGCACCGGCCGCCCCGGCGTCGGTCAGGATGCCAAGGCTGCGCTTAAGGACGACCACGATGTCGGGCTGGAAAACGTCATGCTGATCGAGATAGACGTCGAAAGGTGCGTCGTAGAGTTTGCCGATGGGATGGTCTTCCAGGTATTCGAGCAGGATGTACTCGAGGTTCCGTGAAATATCCTGGTGGTAACGATTTGGAGCCGGAGCTATGTAGAGGTCTCCTTCGATGAGTTGATAACGCGGTCCTGTTTCAGGGAGAGCCTTGTAATCCTCGACCGTTAGGAGGGCTGGAGCGATGCCGGGCATGGTCCAGAATGACGCCTCTAGGCTAAGAATTCAAGCCCGCTCCGGCCCGCCTTGCATACCCTCTGCGCCTCGCAGCCGGTCAGGTTGTCAGCGGGCCGGTCGTCAGGCGCGAGATGGCAACGATGCACTAAGATAAGCCGGAAGGATGACGGAAGATTGAAGAAAGGCGACTTCTGCCTTCTGACCTCTGCCTTCTAACTTCCTTTCCCTTGCCTTCTTAATTTCGCAGGGAAGAGGCGCAGCGCTCGGAAAATATTTCCGGGCCGCGGAAGGAAGCGCCGGCGTTGGCCTAACGAAAGAATTCCTTAGCCCGCTCGAAGAAACTCCTGTGCAGCGGGGTGTTGTCCTCCCCGCAAAGGGCGGCGAATTCCTCCAGCTTCTGGCGCTGCTCGCTGTTCAGGCGGCTCGGCACTTCGACGAGCAATTTCGCGAAGAGGTCGCCCCGATCGCGGCCGTTGACGTGAACCACGCCTTTGCCGCGGAGCCGGAAACTCTGTCCGCCCTGCGTGCCGGCCGGTACTTTGAGGCTGGCTTTTCCTTCCAAGGTCGGGACCGGCACCTCGCCGCCGAGCGCCGCGATAGCGAAGGAGATCGGCACCTCGCAAGAGAGGTTGTCGTCCTCGCGCTGGAAAACCGGATGCTCCTTGATGTGGACGACGATATAGAGGTCGCCCTGGTCGCCGCCGCGGATGCCGGCCTCGCCGTTGCGGGTGGAGCGCAGACGAGAGCCGTGGGCTATCCCCGGCGGGATTTTGATTTTAATCCGGCTGGTTTTCTCGACCCGGCCCTCGCCCTCGCAGACGTCGCAGGGTTGCTCGATCACTTCGCCGAGTCCGCGGCACTTGGGACAGGTCTGGGAGACCTGGAAAAATCCGCGCGCACTAACGACCTGGCCGCGCCCGCGACAGACCGGGCAGGTGATGGCTCGCGAGCCAGGCGAGGCGCCACTGCCACTGCACTTGTCGCAGGCGCCGAGCTTGCGGACCTCGATCTCTTTTTCCACGCCAAAGGCTGCTTCCTCGAGCGTGATCTGCATGTCGTAACGCAGGTCGCTGCCGCGCTGGCTGCCATCGGCCTGGGCCGCGGTGCCGCCGAAGAAGGTCTCGAAAATTCCGCCGCCGCCGCCCGCGCCGCTGAAGACTTCGCGAAAGATATCGAAGGGGTCGTGGAAGCCGCCACCGCGTCCGCCCTGGGCAAAAGCGGCGTGGCCGTAGCGGTCGTAGGCGGCACGTTTTTGTTCGTCTATCAGGACGTCGTAGGCTTCGCCGAGCTCCTTAAATTGCTCCTCCGCGTGCGGGTCGCCGGGGTTTTTATCGGGGTGAAATTTAACCGCGAGCTTGCGATACGCGCGCTTGACCTCGTCGCCGGAAGCGTTGCGCTCGACGCTGAGAACTTCGTAATAGTCGCGTTTGGTGGTCATCGGAAAATCTTGAATCCTGCTCCTGCTCCTAATCCTGCTCTCTCTTCGAGATTGCTGTTGGAATGAATGGGATCAGGAGCAAAAGCAGGAGCAGGATTAGGAGCGTCGTTAGGCTAGGGGACCGCTCGAGACGACCACGCTGGAGGGTCGGAGGAGGCGGTCCTTCATTTTGTAACCGCGGCGCATTTGCCTAACGACTGCGCCTTCCGGCACTTGGCTGCTCGGCTCGTGCGCGATCGCTTCGTGCAGGTTGGGGTCGAATTTCTGGCCCTCGGCGTCGATCGGCTGAAGGCCGTTGTCGGCGAGGAAATCGGTCAGCTGTTTCAGAACCATACTCATGCCGGCGTAGACGGGCGATTTCTCGCCTTCGCTCTTCGCGGCGGACAGGCCGAGCTGGAAATTATCGACGATCGCGATCAGGCGCTCAAGAAGGGAACTGTTAGCGAATCTGATCGCTTCTTCCTTCTCGCGGGTAGCGCGCTTTTTGTAATTGTCGAAATCGGCCTGGCTGCGCAGCGCCAGGTCGCGGAAACGATCGAGGTCGGCTTGCAGGCTTGCGGTTGGGTCTTCGTCGCCGTTCTCGCTTTCCGGCCCGGGCGCAACGGCTGTCTGCGGGTCAATAGCCTGGTCGTTAGGCTGGACCTCGTCCGTGACTGGAATTTGCCGGCGGTCGGTTTTGGAATGTTTCATGTCTTTCGCACTACAATCAAAGTGATGTCGTCATTTTGTGGATGACCGGCGGCGAAGTTACGCACGTCGTCGGTCAGGCGGGCGATGACTCCCTGCGCCCCCTCGCTCGCGCTCGCCTGGATGGAGCGGAGCATTCGTTCAGGCCCAAATTCGTCTCCATTCGCGTCCAGCATTTCGGTGACGCCGTCGGTGTAAAGGACGAGACGATCATCGGTCTCGAGGGAGACGGAAAGGTCGCCGGTTATCCTATCGAAGACGTCTCCACTGTCAATCCCGAGGGCCATTCCGGGCGGCTTCAAAACCTCCACTTTCCCGGTCGCGGCGCGGAAAAGGAGCGGCGCGTCGTGGCCGCCGCGCGAAAGGGTCACGCTGTTATCCTTATGATTCAATATCACGTAGGCCATGCTGATGAACATGTCCTCTTTAATATCGGGATAGAGCTGGCGGTTGACCTTCCGCAGGACCTCCGCGGGGGACTGGCCGAGACGCGCCTCGGCCCGCAGAACGCTGCGGCAGATGGCCATAATGAGCGAGGCCGGAACGCCCTTGCCTGAGACGTCGGCGATGACCACACCGAGCCGGTCGTCGTCCACCTTGATGTAATCGAAATAATCCCCGCTCACCTGGCGCGCGGGAATGTTGATCCCAGCTATGTCGAACCCTTCGATCGGTGGCGGCTTCGAGGGAAGGAGGATCCGCTGGATGTCGCGCGCGATCTGGAGGTCGTGGTCGAGGCGTTTTTTCTCGTTTGCCTCGGAGTAGACGATGGCGTTGTAAAGCGCGAAGGCGGATTGCTCGGAGATCGATTTAAAAACGACAAACTCGCTCGCCGAGAAAGGCTCGCTCATCGGGCCATTGGCGACCGCCAGAACGCCCATGTTTTGCCGGCCATAGAGAAGCGGGGTGACCATGACCGACGTAGTGCCGTAGGCGCTCTCGCGCAATTTCGCCAACTCCGGCACGTGCTGAACATCAGCGAGATGCATCGCTTCCCCGCTTTTCCAGGCGTTGCCGAGCAATCCCTCGCCGGCCTCAATCGGGTGGGAACGCAGGAAACTGTCGAGCGCCACCGGGGTCGAGGCGGCCTGTTGCAGGATGCGGTCCGGCACCGCGACGAGCGGTGGACAACCCTTGGAAAGGAAGGCCGGCTTCAGCCGCGTCCCAGTGCGATCGACAAGGTAAAGCGCTCCGCCGTGAGCGTCGAGAATGCGGACCGAGCTCTCGACGATCAGCCGGTGCAGGTCATGCGGCCGGATGACGTCGCGAAAGGCTTCGCCGAGTCCGTGGAGGAAATCGAAGACGAGGTTTTCCTCGACCTGGATTTCTTCATTCGAACGTTCCAGTCGCCGGATGCGCCAGCGTTGCCGCTGATAGGTGAGGAGCCAGCCGATGAGCGACGCGACAAGGAGCCCAAAAAGAAGAAAGCGCATGGGAGCGAAGCGAGTTACTTCGCTGGGCTTTCGTGTTGCAGATCCTGCTTGAGGTATTCGAGGACGTCCTTGAAGCGGGTGAGATTTTCCGGGGCCGCCTCACAAAGGGCTTCGTGGGCTTCGAGCATCGTGCCGGCCTGCTCGCGCTTGGCGGCGGTCGATTTGTCGACCGGATCGCCGTTGGTCTGAGTAAGCGCCTCACATTTGGGCGCCTCGGCGCCGTTTGCCTGGAGGTCGAGGATTTGGTCAAGTCCGAGGCCCGAGAGCAGGTCCCGGCTTCGTTCGCCGCAGTGAATGACGTGCACCCGGCCCTGGCCCAGTTCTTTCAGGCGCAGCGCCATGCCTGCCATTGTCCCCATGAAAGTCGAATCCATCATGACGCATTCCTCCAGATCGAAGACGAATTCGCGATGGCCCCTATTCACCATCTCGCGGGCAAACTCCTTCAAGCTGCCACTATTGAGGAAGCTGCCTCGCCCCGCTACACGGACCCACACTGTGGGACCGTTGACGCCGACTTGAATCGAGGACTGCACGACTAACTAAAGATAAAATTTCGCCGGAGACTGCCAATCACTCGCACCGGCACTCGCTCTACGCTGCGGGGTGAACCTGCTCGGATGCCAGGGACCGGGCGGCGGGATTCCGCGCTGGCGCGCGGACGGACTAACAAATGCGTCTGCATTTAACGGGAGTGTGCGCTGGAACGCGCGCTACTCCCAGAGATAAGATCGTCGCACAGCGACGATTCGGCCGTCCACGATGAGCGAAGCACGCCAGGCGATGACCCGTCCATCGTCGAAGAAATCGTCGCCAATAATCGCGAATTCAGTCCGTTGATGTCCCCGGGCATGATGGTATTCCGCCTCGCGCGCCTGGACGAAGGCATGCAGTTTTTCCTGCCGATACTCCAGTCGCACGCGCACGTCCGCGGTCCGCTTGGCGACCCAGAAAAAGTCGAAATAATTTCCAAACCGCCCGTGCTGGTCGAGTGCGGTGATCGCGCCAAACATCCGGTAATCGCGCTCGAACCGGACCGAGGCATCGACCTGGCCGTTGATCTGCTTCGCCATGGGATCGAGGAAATATTGTTTCACCTTCCGGAACTCGAAGTCCTGATTGAGGGCGAGCGGCAACGGATGAGGTTTTTTCACCTGGTAGGGCTGGGGCGGGGCCCCGGCACAACTCGCGAGGACGAGACAAAGAGCGGCCAGCGGGATTCTCACGACGCGTGCATCAAACGAGATCAGCGCCCCGGTGTCAATCGCGCGCCCGCCCCCTCGTAATCGTGCTCGTGCTCGAAAGCCAGGGTGAAGGATCGATCACGAGCACGAGCACGAGTGGATTGGGAGTCGTTCCTCTCCTCCGAGTCGCGAACTTCGGCAAGACCAGCTAATTTCCGCCGTGAATTCGGTCCAGTATGAGCGCGGGGTCTATTTGCCTAACGAAAACATCTGGCTCGATCCGTGGGATGCGAAGCCGTTTGCCTTCGTTTCCCACGCGCACAGCGACCACATCGCGCTGCACGACGAGATCGTCGTTTCGGAACGGACTTCGCGACTTATGCAGGCCCGGCTCCCCGGGGAACGGAAGGAGCACGTGTTGGCTTTCGGAGAGCCATCGGAGGTGCGCGGACTCGACATCACTCTGCTGCCGGCCGGACATATTTTTGGGTCGGCCCAGTTTTTTCTACAAACCGAGACGGGCAGCCTGCTCTACACCGGCGACTTTAAGCTGCGCCCCGGCCGTTCCGCCGAGGCGACCCAATGGCAGCAGGCCGACACCCTCATCATGGAGACGACTTACGGTCTGCCGCGCTATCGGCTCCCGCCGACCGAACTGGTCGTGCAACAGATCGTCGCCTTTTGCCGAGAGGCGCTCGAGGACGGGGCGACGCCCGTTTTGCTTGGCTATTCGTTAGGCAAAGCGCAGGAAATTCTCTGCTCTCTCGCGGAGGCCGACCTCCAGCCGATGCTGCACGGCTCGGTCTATCGGATGACGCGGATTTACGAACAGTTCGGCCAGGCTTTTTGCGGCTACGAACGTTACGACCCGAAAGCGGTCACGGGCAAAGTGCTGATCTGTCCCCCGAGCGTGGTCCGCTCCCGCATGATCCAGAGCCTAACGAATAAGCGAGTAGCCATGATCAGCGGCTGGGCGGTCGAGCCCAATGCGATCTATCGCTACCAGGTCGATGCCGCTTTCCCCCTCTCCGATCATGCCGATTACGACGACCTGCTGCGTTACGTCGAGCTGGTGCAACCAAAGCGCGTCCTCACCCTGCACGGCTTCGCCGCGGAATTCGCGCGGGACCTGCGCGAACGCGGAGTCGAAGCCTGGGCCCTGAGCGCGCAGAACCAGTTAGAGCTGACCTTGCGCTCGGCTCCTCCTCCGGGGAGCGCACGCGCCTCGCGTGCTTTAAGCGGCGCCTCGCCGCTCGAGTCGGGCAGCGCCCAAGTCATCTCCGAGTTCCGCACGTTTGCCGAACTCGGCGAAGCGATCGCGGCCACTCCGGCCAAGCTGGAAAAGATCCGCCTCCTCTCCGAGTA
Organism: Chthoniobacterales bacterium; assembly: GCA_051003415.1. Classification (GTDB taxonomy): domain Bacteria; phylum Verrucomicrobiota; class Verrucomicrobiia; order Chthoniobacterales; family UBA10450; genus Palsa-1392. The sequence continues at coordinate 26,337 of JBPCLI010000089.1, forward strand.
CCTGCGCGGCCTCGAACCGGAACAGCTCCGCATCGCTTCCACGTTCCTGACTGGCAAACCATTCGCCCAGGCCGACCAGCGCACCCTGCAAACCGGCTGGGCCATCATCTTCCGCGCTCTCCTCGGCGCCAGTCGCCGCGGCAACGCCGAGCTGCGCCAAATCGCGAGCAGTCATGGCGACGCGAGCAAGGCGGCGCGCGCAGCGCTCGAGGGCCGGACCGCGCCCGAGTCCTTTTCGTTAGGCGAAGCGCTGACCCTTTTCGAGTCCCTACACAAGGCGCGCGGCCCGGTCGCCAAAACCGAGCTCCTCCAGGCCCGGCTGCAAAAACTTTCGCCGCTCGAGGCCCAGTATGTGGTCAAGATTCTCACCGGCGACCTGCGCATCGGACTGCGCGAGGGCTTGGTCGAGGAAGCAATCGCGCGCGCCTTCGAGGCACCGCTCGATGAATTGAAGGAAGCGCACATGTTGTTAGGCGACATCGGTCAGGCCGCGCTTTTCGCCGCGCGCCACGAGCTCGATCGCGCGGAACTGACTCTTTTTCGCCCGATCAAATGCATGCTGGCCAGCCCGGAACCGACGGCGGAGGCGATCTGGGCGCGCTTCGCGGACGAATCGCCTAACGAATCGGTGGCTTACGTGGAAGACAAGTTCGACGGCATTCGAGCGCAGCTGCATCGCGGCGCAGACCGGGTGGAACTTTTTTCGCGTGATCTACGTCGCGTCACCGGGCAGTTCGACGAGATCGCGGAACGAGCGCGTGGTTTTGTCGACGAGCTAATTCTCGATGGAGAAATAATGGCCTTCGAGCAAGGAAAGAAGCTGACTTTTTTCGATCTCCAAAAAAGGCTCGGGCGCAAGACCGAGAACGCCGATCTCTTCGCCGCGCCGGCGGCAGATGTGCCGGTGATTTATATTGCCTTCGACCTTCTCTGGTTGAATGGGCGATCGCTGCTCCGCACGCCTTTGCGCGAGCGGCGCGAGTTGCTCCGCGGCCTAACGATGCCGCCGCAGTTCCAGTTTGCGGAGGTTTCGCCGGCGCATTCGGCTGAGGAAATCGAGTCCGCGTTTCAGATGGCGCGGCGGCGTTTGAACGAAGGACTCATGATCAAGGACCCGGAGAGCCAATACACGCCGGGACGACGCGGGCTTTCCTGGTTCAAGCTGAAGAAGGAGCTGGCCACCCTCGACGTGGTCGTGGTGGCAGCGGAGCTGGGGCACGGGAAACGCAATCATGTCCTGAGCGATTACACTTTTGCCGTCCGGGATGAAGAGAGCGGACAGTTGTTGCCGATCGGCAAGGCCTACAGCGGCCTGACGGATGTGGAGATTGCGGAGCTAACCGAGCACTTTCGTCGAAATACGATCCGCGATCGCGGTCGTTACCTGGAAGTGAAACCGGACACGGTGCTGGAGATCGCCTTCGATTCGATCCAGCCGAGCAAGCGGCACGCGAGCGGACTCGCGCTCCGCTTTCCGCGTATCAAAGCCATCCGGCGCGACAAAACGCCGGACGCGATCGACACCCTGGCCTACGCGCGGAAGCTGTCGGCGGAGACTCGTTAGGGGGATTCCTCTCCGGGGAGCGCACGCCCTCGCGGTTACGAACTTTTCCTCGATCGCTGGCGCACTACATGGCGCGTGCACTCCCCGGATCGCTGCGGCCGGCCGTTTTTGGTCGTTAGGGCTGCTGTGCGCCCGGGGTCGGTGTTGCCTCGGAAGCCGATTGATTGCGTTCCGCCCTCTTTTCCGCGCGCCGCGCTTTGCGTTGCTCTGCTCTCTTCTCCTGCTTCGTGGCGGAAGCGCCGGGCGACGGGCTGGGGCTGGTTTCTTCGACTGTGGCGGACGGTGTAACGGTGGCGGCCGGGGTCGTAGAGGCCTCCTCGCGCCCGGGTTTTTGACCGCGGCGATCCTGAATCTTTAGCTGCTGCTCGGCCTGACCTCGCGCTTTCTGTTCCTCGCGTTGTTTGCGTTTTTCTTCCTGTACATCCCGGCGGTTTTGGTCGGCTTCGTGGGGGCTGGGCTGGGGCGTTGCAGCGGCCGTTGGACTCGGTCGCGGGCTCTCCGTTGGAGAAACTGGGGGTGGAATACTGGGCGCGCGGCGCGGTGTGCCAAGCGGGGTTGTGTGTGGCATCGCGGGTTTTCCAGGGCGGCCAGCCTGCACCGGAGCAGGTTGCGTCGGAGTTACGTTTCGCTTCTCCGGCCTAACGAACCGTTTGGGAGGAAGATTGGCCGGGGGAGTCGCTTCTGCCTGCATCTTGGCACGTGCTTTCTCGGCTTCCTGGGCGTTTTGAATTCCCGCCCAGCCGCGTTCCACGTCCGGTTGGCCGATCGTCCGGGTGACTCGGCTGGGTCGCGTCGCGCCTTCCGACTGGCGGAAATCAACCGTCGGTAGCGCGACCACTTCGCCCTTAAATACAGGGACTTCACTTGTCCCTTCGCGCGCCCTTTCGAGACGATACCGCTCGATCGGTTGCCGGCTCTGGGCGCGGAGGTCGTCGTAGCTCGGGCCGCGATCGACGATGAAGGAATTGTTGTAGACGATATTGGTTACGTTGGTCGTCTGGTTGATGATCGTGAGGTTACGCTCGGTCGGGAGGATTTCGCGCGCCGTCAGCTTGCGGCCGAATTCGTTAGCCGGAACAAAGGCGTATTGATCGGGACCGATGTCGTAATAGTTGTCGGCCCAGTTGTGGATGCCGGTCTGGCGATCGAAATGCGCCTCCGGCGGGAGGGGCGCCCAGCCCACATAGTCACCCCCTTTGCGCCAGGAGACCCAGGCCGGCGCCCATTGTTCGCCCGGCACCCAGACCCAACCGACGCTCCGCAGGCGAATCCAGCGTCCGTAGTGATAGGTGGCCCAGCCGAACTTCTCGTCCGAGATCCAGGTCCAGCCGGCGTCGGTGTAAACCCAGTGCCCGTTGGTGTAAGGGCGCCAATCGCGGACCTGCGCGGCCTGTCGAGGCTGGAAGACGTAGCCGTAATCGCTCGTTTCCATCCAGTCACCGTAGGGATCCAGTTTGCGATAGAAAGTGGAGTAGGATCCACTTTCCGTTTCGATTTCGGGTGAGGGAGTTCGCGCCGAAACAGAAGAGGTTTCGTTAGGCGCCGGCGTGGCGGAGGCGGTCCGACGTTTTTGCGCGGCGGCAAGGGCGTTGATACGCGCTTCTAACGTGGCCTGTCGCTCGGCCATCTTCTGCCGATCGTCAGCCGAACGTTCAGAATGGAGTCGCTCTTGCACCCGGCGTTCGATTTCGGCGTTTCGTTCCGCTTCGGTCTGTTGCTTCTGGCAGGCAACACCAAGGACGAGGCTAGCGAGGATCGGAAGTAGCAAGGTTCTCTTCATAAGATGGTAAGACCAAATCGGTCTTCAGTTATTCGAAACAAACGGTGCTCGTGACGATTTGTTCGTTCGTTAGTGGTCGTTAGGGGAAGGCGCCGGCGAAACGTTAGGCGCGGGAACGATCGTGACCGTCTCGGTTTTCGCCCGCCGGTAATGCTGCCATTGTCCATAACCCGCGAGGAGAGCGAAGACAACCAGGATACCGAGCATCAGCTTCAAGCCACTCGCCGGGGCGCGCGTCTCGCCGGGAGGGCGCGCGGGTGGACCAGGTAACTCCATCGAAGAGTATCCGGCGAGGACAAGCGAGGCGCAATGCCTAGAGATGCAGCGCCGCGATCGCGTTCATCACCTGCTGGGCGAGGCGCGGGTAGACTTCGCGGCCGTGACCCTCGGTGTCGCTGCTGGTGAAACGGATCGGTTCACCGACGACGATCGTGATTCGGCACAGACGCAGCTTGCCGCCGCCGCGGGGAAGCGCCTCGTGGGCGCCGAAAATTCTCATTGGCACAACCGGGGCAAGCGTCTTTGCGATGAGCAGGCCGATTCCGGGGCCGGCCGGTTGGAGTTTCCCGTCGAGCGTCCGCGAGCCCTCCGGGAAGACCAGCGTGCCGTGGCCCGCGCGCAGAATGCGGATGAGTGCTTTCAACGCGCTGCGATCACCGCCCTCCTGGTCGACCGGGATGACGTTTAGTTTCGGTAAAATCCAACCGAGTAGCGGGACATCGAGCAGTGTCTTACGCGCGAGGAAATAAATCGCGCGTCGGCAGCCGATGCCGGCGAAGGGCGGATCGAGATAGCTCTCGTGATTCATCGCCAGGATGACCGGCCCTTCCTGGATGAGGCGTTCCGGATGGACGACGCGAAAACGAAAAAGGACCCGCGCGATGAAACGGGTGAGATGGTAGACGGTAAAATACCAGGGATTCACCGCGAGATCGCTAGGCCCTTCAACTTCAAGCGGCCAATGATTTCTCCAACGACGCCGTCGATCGTCAGGTTCGAGCTGTCGATGAGGTGCGCGTCTTCCGCGATGATGAGTGGTGAGGCGTGGCGCGACGAATCGGCTTCGTCGCGCGCGGTGATCCGGTCGCGTTGTCCCTGTGCTTTGCGCCGGCAGAGACGAATCTCCGGTGAAGCATCGATGTAAAACTTGAACGGCGTGTCCGGAAAAACGACCGAACCGATGTCGCGGCCTTCCATCACGAGATCGTTCTTCGCGGCATAACGACGGAGATGATCGACCAGAATCTCGCGGACGCGCGGAACGCTGCTGACGCGCGAGACGTTTTCGTTCACGCGATCTTCGCGCAGGGACGGCTCGGGATCGACGCCATCGATCAGGATGAGAGAATCGCGATCGCGCAATCCGCACGAAATCGGAGTCTGCTCGGCTAGTTGCTCAATGGCGGCGGCATCCGCGGTCGGCACGCCGCGCTCGAGCACGAGCCAGGTCATGGCGCGGTACATCGCGCCGGAGTTCACGTAAACGAAGCCGAGACGGCGAGCCAGTTCGCGCGCCACACTACTCTTGCCGGAGGCTGCTGGTCCATCGATTGCGATAATCTGGTGCGCGGCCGTGGAATTCATCGTTAGGCCGGCGGGCGGCTAATCGTCCTCCGGACGGGTGTGCGAGAGCGAGCTGATGACTCGCGTCGTGGTGCGGAAACCTTTCGGGTTGGTCAATTCGCTTAATGTTTTCTCAAAGCCGGGATAGGAGGTCGCGACGCAATCCATATCCTGGATGATGGTCTCGCCTTCCGCGAACATGCCGGCGACCGCGAAGGCCATCGCGATACGGTGGTCGCCGAAACTGGAAAGGCGCGCGCCGTGGAGCGGAGCGCGGCCATGGATTTCAAGGCCGTCGTTTAGTTCGACGACCTGTGCGCCCATCGAACGTAAATTATGCGCGATGGCGGCGATGCGATCGGTTTCCTTGACCCGCAATTCCTGCGCCTGCCGGATGATGGTGGTGCCGTTGGCGAGCGCGTCGGCGACCGCCAGAATGGGCAACTCGTCAATCAAACGCGGCACTTCCTTGCCCTGGATGACAGTGGCCTTGAGGTGCGCGCCGGTGATCTCGACGATGCCGCGCGGTTCCACCTGGTCGACGTCCTCGATGGCTTCGCGGACTTGGGCGCCCATCCGCACGAGAACGCCGAGAAGGCCAGTGCGAGTCTCATTCAAGCCGACGTCCCTAACGAGAACGTGGCCGCCCGGTTGCGCGGCCGCGGCCACGAGCCAGAAGGCGGCGGAAGAAATATCTCCCGGAATGCTGAAGTCGCGCGATTCCGGCATGTGATCGCCGAAGACGCTCACTCCGTGCTCGTCCTTGTGGGTGCGGACGAGAAAATAATTCAGCATCAGTTCGGTGTGATTGCGAGTCGTGACCGGCTCCTGGACGGTGGTTTTTCCTTTCGCGAAAAGCCCGGCGAAGAGGAGTGCGCTCTTCAACTGCGCGCTCGCCACCGGCATCGTGTATTTGATGCCGTGAAGTGGCGCTCCTTCGATTCGCAGCGGCGCAGTGTCGTTCTCGCCATCCGCCTCGATCTTCGCTCCCATCTCCCGGAGCGGCTCGATAATTCGCCCCATCGGGCGTTTCGAAAGGGAGCCGTCGCCTACCAATCGGCTGGAAAACGGTTGCCCGGCCAGCATTCCGGCGAGGAGCCGCATGGTGGTGCCGGAGTTGCCGCAATTAATTTCGTCCTTGGGTGCGGTTAACTTCCGCCGGTTGCCGTGAACGATGAGGACCTCGGGCTCAGGCTGTTCAATTTTAATCCCGAGCGCGCGCATCGCGACGACCGTATTCATGCAATCGGCGCTGCGGGAAAAACCGCGCAGAACGCAGGGGCCGTTGGCCAGCGAAGCGATCATGACCGCGCGGTGGGAAATGCTTTTATCGCCCGAGACGTTGATCTCGGCCTCGATCCGCGGCGCGCGCTTTATCCGAAGGTCATCCATGGTTCAGGTCAAAAAAAGGAGCACCGACCGGCCGGTATCCCGCAAATCTGGAGAAGAATCCCAAGTTGCGCGGAAATGTCCAGCGTCGCGGCGCGTCGGGGGCGACGCGCGCGGTGGGCGGTCTGTAAAACCTGATCCCGACTCGTTAGGGGACGAGAAAGATCTTATTCGTGTACGGGTCGCGCACCTCGGTGCCGGGCGGAAAGCCGCGGACATCAACGTATCCCTGGTCGGGCGCGTAAGGACTGGTGACAAACCCGGGTTTGCTCGGGACCGGGATGCCGTAAGGAATATCGCCTTTGGTCGGATTAACCTTCGCGGCGGGGGCAGTAGTATCGGGCGGCGGGATCTGGGTCGCGGCAATGTCTGGCGGCGGGGTCGGCTGCACGGCGGGCTCAAAAGGTTGCTGGACGGGCGGGTATTGCGTATCGGTCGCGGGCGGGTAGGTGGCCACGCGCTGGCGCCGCGGTGGAGGCTCCGGTTCGGAACAGGCGGTGATAAAAAGGGCAGTGAAAAGCGCGAGCGAGATCGATGGTTTCATAAAGCGTTGCCGTGGACGATGTGTCCCGTTTTGTAATTCAATCACCTGCCAGTGACAAAGTTTATTTGCAGCAGCTAAAGCGCCAATCCGATTTCCAACAAAAAATGCGAATGCAGGCCGCCGCCTTTCCGAATCAAGAAAGATGATCGAGCGAAAAGAAGATGTCATCCTGGTGATCGATGACGACCGGGCGAGCCGGCGGATATTGACCCATGCCTTGGGCAGCGCCGGTTACGCATGCCGCGAATCCTCCAGCGGCGTCGAGGCGCTCGAAATGTTGCACGCGGATGTCCCGGCCCTTCTGCTGCTCGATTTTCACATGCCGGAACTGAACGGCGCGCAGGTCCTCTCTCGCTTGCGGGCAGATGCCGACCCGGCGATCGCCCAGCTCCCCGCAATCATGCTGACCGGCGACGGTGGCGAGGAGAGCGAAGTGCTTTGCCTGGAGGCGGGCGCAAATGATTTCGTGACCAAGCCGATCAACCTCCCGGTCCTGCGTGCGCGCATCGACACGCAATTGCGTCTGCAATCGTTGCGCCGGCAGTTGCAGCAGCAAAACGACGAATTGGAGGCGTGGCGTGAAAACCTCGAACGCGACCTGGCGGCCGCCCGGCTAACCCAGCAATCGCTTATCCCGCAAAAACCGCCGTTTTTCCCCGGTTGGGAAATCGCGGCAGAGTATCGACCGGTCATCCAGGTGGGCGGCGACATTTACGGCTGGCTGCGCATGCCGGATCATCGCACGCTTTTTTGGATCGCGGACGCCACCGGTCACGGCGCGGCCGCGGCGCTCCTAACGACATTGGCGAAATTGCTCTTTCATCACGGCAGCGTGGAGCACGCGGAGCCGGCGAAAATCATGGAGGCGGTGAATAACGATTTTCGTAGCATCTTCGGCGGGCGCTCTTTCATGACGGCGATGTGTGTGGCGCTCAACCCCGAAACCGGAGAGGCGACCGTGGTGGGCGCGGGCCATCCGCCGCTGCTCGTGGCGCGGCGCGGGGGCGCGGCTGAATTGATCCAATCGAGCGCGCCGCCGTTAGGCTTGCTGGAGCATTCGCACTTTATTGAGACGGCGATCGAGCTGCGCCCCGGCGATGGTTTTCTACTCTACACCGACGGACTCTACGGCGCTTCAAAAAAAGACGCCGAACCCTGGACGCCGGCGCGGCTCCGGGCGCTGATCGCCGAGGACGAAACGAGCGCCGAGGGGTTACTGCGAAAGCTAATCGACCGCACCGCGCCGGAGGCGGGAGTGGCCCTGGCGGATGATTTGGCAGCCGTTGCGATTCTGCGGACCTCCGTGCCAGGCGCTTAATTTTTTTTCATTCGGGAAAAAATTAGTATTGCTCTCGCAGTGCCCAACGATTAATCAGCCTCTATGCCCAAAACCACAGCCAAAAAAACACCCTCGAAGCGGAAGCCTAACGCAGCTTTCATGAAGCCCGTGCAACCGGATGAAAAGCTCTCAGCCATCGTCGGCTCGAAGCCACTCCCGCGCTCGGAGCTCACGAAAAAGCTCTGGGACTACATCAAGAAGAATGGTCTGCAGGACAAGAAGAAGAGAACGCAGATCAATGCTGACGACGCGATGAAGCCGGTCTTCAACGGCAAGAGCCAGGTCAGCATGTTTGAGATGACCAAGCTTGTCTCCGGTCATCTGAAATAGATCGCCTAACGACTCGGTCGGCCTAACGGCTGAAACTTCGAGGCAACTTTTTTTAGTCGCCCGCGGGCAGGATTTCTGTCCGCGGGCGTCTATTTGTACGAAGGCCGCTGCGGCTGCATCGCCCCGCGCCTTGCACCCAGGCGTCCTCTCGACGAGCGTCTGGGGATGAAATTCCTTTCTCTCGGGCTGCTCGCTGCCCTCCTTGGGCTGGCGCCGCTTCAACCCGCCCGAGCAGAGGCGAACTGGATGACGGATTTTGCCAGGGCGCAGGCGCAGGCAAAGGCGGAAAACAAGCTTCTCCTGCTCGATTTCACCGGTTCCGATTGGTGCGGCTGGTGTCAGATCATGGAGAAGGAAGTCTTTTCACAGCCTGCCTTCGCGGAATATGCGAAAAAGAATCTTGTCCTGGTGCGGGTCGATTTTCCGCGCGCCAAGCCGCTGGCTGATGAGGTGAAAGCGCAGAATCAGGCCCTGGCAGAGCAATTCGGGATCCGGGGATTCCCCAGCATCGTCATGCTGACCGGGGACGGCAAACCGCTCGCCCTGCTCGGCTATCAACAGGGCGGTCCCGAGGTGTTCATCAGCGAGTTGAAGCAGTTGCCGAAAAGCTGATCAGCCTAACGGGGCTTCCGTTCGGGGAGGTGACTGGCCTCGAGTGGATTTTGCAACGCATCGGCCAGCTCGCGTCGGGTAAAGGGCTTGGGCAGTGCGCCGCGGAATCCGTCGGAGAGAAATTCGGAAAGAGGCCGCGTTGCTCGATCAGGCGCCGCAGGTTACGGCGGTTATCGAGTGGTCTTCGATTAACAGATTTCTCACGGATTTGAAATCTTCTCCCTTCTTAGACCGCAAAGCGGTCCCCCCTTGTGGGCAGAATTGGGAGACGCCTGTAATGGCAGCCTTCTACGGAGCAGAAAACTGCCAGATGGAGGCCTGAGTATCTCGTTTTTAATCGTCGTCCGTCCGCTCGCCCGCGGAGGTGAGGGAATCTGCGAAGGGCGCCGATTTGCTCGTTTGCCAGATAGAGCGCACCCTTGGCCTGTGAAATTGCAGCTCCACCCTTCGTGCCGCCTTCTCTTTCTGGCCAGCTCGCTCGCTCTATCCCTGGCCGGGTGTCTTATGGCTCAAAACTCGACGACGCCGCCGATCGCGCCTGCTGTTTCGTCACACTCACCGACCGCGGCGGAGCAGGCGATCAGCTACAGCGCGGTTCACGTGGACGGGCCTTACATTGCGATGACTTTCGACGATGGACCGAGCGAAAAACTGACGCCGGAATTGCTCGATCTCCTGGCTAAACATCACATTCACGCCACCTTTTTTGTGATCGGCCAAAACGTCGTCGAGCATCCGGAGATCCTGCAGCGGGCGGTGCGCGAGGGGCATGAAATCGGCAACCACAGCTGGACGCATCCCGTCTTCGGGAAAATGTCGGACCAACGCGTGCGAGCCGAGCTCCAGAAAACCGACGACGCGATTCGCGCGGCAATCGGCAAGCGTCCGGTCTTGATGCGACCACCCTATGGCTCGATCACAGCCCGCCAGAAAAAATGGATTCACACGGAATTCGGCTACTGCACAATTCTTTGGGACGTCGATCCGCTCGATTGGAAGAGACCCGGTCCATCGGTCGTAACGAGCCGGATCGTCCGGGAAACACGGCCGGGCTCGATCATTCTTTCGCATGACATTCACCCCGGCACGATCAAGGCGATGCCGGAGACCTTCGGCCAGCTCGAGGCGAAGGGGTTCAAATTCGTCACCGTTTCCGAATTGATCGCAATGGGTAAACCGATGGCGCCGAAGGAGCCGGGCTCTGAGGGACCGACCCCGCTTTCCTCGCCCGGCGTGAGTCCAGTCGTGATGCCCTCAGCTTCACCGACGCCCGGCCTTAGGACGCCCTAACGAATCGGCATGGTCGCCGACCTTTATTTGCAATTGCGGAGCCGGACGGAAGCGGCCCTCACTTCGCTCCTCAAGTTGGCCGCCGACATGCAGCGTGAGCCGGCCATGCTCGACACCCTCCAGAACATGCTCAAGGACGTGCGCGAGCCGCTTCTTTTCGTCGTGGTCGGAGAGGTGAAGGCGGGCAAATCCACCCTGCTTAACGCGCTTTTCGGTCAGGAATTTTGCAGGGTCGACGTCCTGCCAGCGACGGACCGGGTTTACATTTTCAAACACGGGCCGCGCGAGCAAACGATCGATGTTTCCGACCACGTCACGGAGCGTTATCAGCCGATCGCTTTTCTGCAGGACTTCAACATTGTCGACACGCCCGGCACCAACACGATGGTGGCCGAGCACCAGACGATCACGGAAAATTTCATTCCGCGCGCTGATCTCGTCCTGTTTGTCTTCTCGGTCGTCAATCCGTGGGGCGCATCTGCCTGGGAACTCCTCCGATTCGTGAACCAGAAATGGCTCAAGAAAGTCGTCTTCGTTCTTCAGCAGGCCGACTTGCGCGACCCGGGCGAGGTCAAGGTGATTGAGCAGCATCTCCGGGAAACGGCCAATCAGAAACTGGGTTTTGCCCCTCCGATTTTCGCGGTCTCAGGACGGAAGGCATTCCTCTCGCGCACGTCCGGGGTGGACAAGGATCGCCTCTGGAAGGAGAGCGAATTTGCGGCATTTGAGGAGCATATCAACCTCATGGTCGATCAATCGCGCCACGGGTTGCCGAAGCTGATGACGACCTGCCAGACCGCGACCGTCATTCTCTCCGACAGCGCGACGCGAGTGCGCAACATCCTCGACACGATCGTGCGCGATGAGGAGCAACTCAGCCGCCTCGAAGGCATCCTCGAGGCGCGGAAAGAGCAGACCCTGCGACAGGTCGGCGGATTTTTGCGAGGGATCGAACAGGCTTGTCGTCGTTGCGAGGAGGAAGGGCAGGCGCTGCTCGAGCGTAACCTCTCCTTCTGGCGGACCTGGCGGCTTGTTTTGGGGAAATCGGAATGGCAGGAGAAATTCCAAGCCGACCTCGAGGCGAAAATGCGGGACTTGATTCAGCCCCAGGTCGAGAACGCGCTCCAGTTGCTCGAGACTGATCTGCGCAGCCTTTGGCCGCAGTTGCAGGACACAATGGAAAATCAATTCAAGGGCGACTCCCGGATGCAGTTAAACCAGACGATTCCCGACTTCGCGCGGCAGCGCCGCGAGTTACTGCAATCGATCGAACTCACTCTGGTCGAACGAATCGCAGGTCGCGGCATGGAAGCGCAGCTCGAGCGCATGTTTCGCGAGACGGCAACCTGGATGCGAGTCCCCGCTGGAGTGGCGGCCGCCGGCGGAATTGTCACCATCATCGCCGCCATGAGCAGCGCCGCAGTTGCGGATGTCACCGGCATCGTGGCGGCCTCGGCTTTTGTCGCGGGCACGCTGGTTGCTTTCGGTCGTCGCCGGAAAATTCTCGCCGAGTATCACCGGCAAATGGAGCTGAAACGGGAAGAGTTGGTGGCCGCGATCGAGCAGCAATTGCAGCACGCGATCGATCTTTTCTACGCCGAAATTGGCGGCGTTTTCCAGCCGCTACGGGCCTTCTGCGCGGCCCAGCGGAAACGCTACGATCCGCTCCTCAATCGGGTCCGCGATATCGAGAAAATTTTTGCAGAGCTCACGGCCGAGTTGGCCCGCAGCAAGTAGCGAACGCTACTTCTTGGCCTTCGTCTTGGTCGAATACTGCTCGGCCAGGCGCTGCTCGGTCTGCCGGCGCGCGATCACGAAATTATTATTGTCGCCGTAGTTGCGCCACGGGCCCGGCGGGACGTCGCGGACTTCGACAAATTGCCAGTCCGTCAGGGAAGTCGGCCCGAGGCCAAGATAATCACGGACCGCGGGCGACACATCGAGTCCGGCGCCCCGGTTCAGGTTTGGTCTCGGCCGCTCGCTGCGGAAAACGTACTGGTAATGATCGGTCCGAAAGGGTCCGCAATCTTCCCACTGCGCGTAGCAAACCCGGTCACCACGCCGGATCGCTACCCAGCGATCCTTGCAAACTGAATGTCCCTGCTGCACAAACGCCTGCCGAAACCACGGCACCACCATCGGCGCCTCCGGCTTGAACTGCCCGTGCGAGACGTCGTTATAGGGCAGCGCGATATAAAACGGGTTCTGTCGGGGAACGAAATTGATCGGGATGTAGTCGTGCCGTCGCCACGGTTCCGGGTTGTCGTAGCCGCCGTAGTTACCGGTCCAATTCGGGTCCCAAGAGCTCTTATGATTCGGCACCGGGTTGTTCGCGGTAGGCATTTCGCCAATCCAGAAAATGGTCGTGACAATATCCGTCTTCCAGGGATAACGGGAAGACGAGAAGCGCGAGGTGGTTGGGACGAAGACCTGCGGCTCGACCTTGAGCAACGCCTGGGCGCGCAGCTTCATCGCATATTTCGCGAAGTCCGCGCTGCTTTCGTAAGGCGACTGGGCATGCGCGAACGTCGCGGCCGCCAGGGCGGCTGCGATTAAGGTGGGAAATATGAACTTTTTCACCAGCATTCGTGCCTTTGGTTCTAGCCAAATCGCCCGGACGGGCAAGCCTCTTTTGTCATTCTTAGTTTAGCACGATCCATTCCAAGAGTCGCCTAACCGCGGCTCAGAAGCGTGTCCCGGCGAAACGATCCACCACCCATTTCAGGATAATTCATCGTAAAATGCAATCCCCGACTTTCCTTCCGGCTTAGCGCGGAATCGACGATCAAGGCCGCCACCGTGGCCAGATTCCGCAGTTCGAGCAGGTCAACTGTTATTCGAAAATTCCAGTAAAACTCCTGAATCTCGCGCTGCAAATTGCGCAGGCGCGCACTCGCGCGCTGGAGGCGCTTGTCGGTCCGGACGATCCCGACGTAGTCCCACATCAAGCGCCGGATTTCATCCCAGTTGTGGTAGACCACGACCAGCTCATCAACGTCCTGGACGTCGCCTGACTTCCATTCCGGCAGGGAAACCGACCCCGCCGGGTGAGCAGGCGGTCGGCTGCCGATCAGCGCTTCGGCTGCGCGACGGGCGATAACCAACCCTTCGAGAAGCGAATTACTCGCCAGGCGATTTGCCCCGTGAAGCCCAGTGCAGCCAACTTCGCCGATCGCGTAGAGCCCCGGGAGACTGGCTGCTCCGTCGATGTTCGTCTTGATCCCGCCGCACTGATAGTGCGCCGCCGGCACGACCGGGATCGGATCCTTTGCCATGTCGATGCCGTTCTTCAGACACGTCTCGTAAATGTGCGGGAAGCGCTCCTGCAGGAACTCGCGCGGCTGGTGCGTAATGTCGAGGTAGACGCACTGCGCGCCGGAGCGCTTCATCTCGGCGTCGATCGCCCGGGCGACAATGTCTCGGGGCGCGAGCGAGCCGCGTGGATCGACCCGGGCGGTAAAGTCTTCGCCCTTCGCGTTCCGCAGGATCCCGCCTTCGCCCCGCACGGCTTCCGAGATCAGAAAAGATGTCGCCTGCGGGTGAAAAAGGCAGGTCGGGTGAAATTGGATGAACTCCATGTTGGCGACGATCGCGCCCGCCCGCCATGCCATCGCCACGCCGTCTCCCGTCGCGATCGCGGGGTTGGTCGTGTAGAGATAGACTTTCCCGCAGCCGCCGGTTGCGAGGACGAGCCGGTCCGTCCGGATCGTTTCGACCTCGCCGGAAACTTCATCGAGGACATAAACGCCGAGGCAGTGATCTTCGGTCGCGAAACCAAGTTTCGCCGCGGTAATCAGATCGACCGCCATGTGATTCTCGAGCAACTCGATATTCGGCGAGGCTTGAACGGCGCGCAGGAGAGTTGTCTCGATCTCGTAACCGGTCAGGTCATGGACATGCAGGACCCGGCGCTTGGAGTGCCCGCCTTCGCGCCCGAGATCGAGCTCCCGATGACCGGAGACATCACGCTCGTCGAATTGCAAACCGAGCTCCATCAACTCCTGAACGCGGGCCGGACCTTCCTTCACCACCGTCTCAACCGCGAGCGGATCACACAGCCCGGCGCCCGCCTCGAGTGTGTCGCGAATGTGTAAATCGAAGGAATCGTCGTCGCTCGTCACGCAAGCCACGCCTCCCTGTGCCCAGGCCGTGTTCGAGTCGGCTCCCCTTCGCTTCGTGATAATCGCGACGCGGCCATGCGGCGCCACCGTGAGGGCGAACGTGAGTCCGGCGATCCCGCTTCCAATTACGACAAAATCGAATTCCTTCATCCGAGGAGAATGTTATCGATCAGGCGAGTCCTGCCGAAGAAAACTGCGACGGCGAGAAGGGAGCGCGGATCGATCGTTAGCCGGGGCTGCAGGTCGTCCGCGGCAACGATTTCCACGTAATCGATCCGGGCCAGGGGAGCGGACTCGATTCTTTCCCGGACGGTGATCGCTAGTTTGCGGGCGCCTGTCTCCCCCGATTGCGCCGCCTCGAGCAGCGCCTGCCGAATGATCGGCGCCTGCGCGCGCTCCTCCGGAGTCAGGTATTGATTGCGCGAGCTGAGCGCGAGGCCGTCTGCTTCCCGGACCGTGGGACCGGCCAGGATCGCGATCGGAAAATCGAGATCGCGCACCATGCGGCGAATGATCGCGAGCTGTTGAAAATCCTTCTCTCCAAAGACCGCCGCGTCCGGTGCAAGAAGGTGAAACAATTTCGTCACGACCGTGCAGACACCGCGAAAATGTCCCGGGCGCGACCCTCCGCAGAGGCGTTCCGAAAGCGCTATTTCCTCGACGAAGGTGGAGCGGTCCTCGAGATACATTTCGTTAGGAGCGGGCCGAAAAATAAGATCGACACCATCCTCGCGACAGAGGTTCTCGTCGGCCGATTCAGGGCGTGGATAACGCGCGAAGTCTGAGCCCGGTTCAAACTGAAGTGGATTGACGAAAATGCTGACGACCACTTCCCCCTCCGCACCGGCGCTCTTTCGCGCCAGCCGAATGAGCGACAGGTGTCCGGCGTGCAAAGCGCCCATCGTCGGGACAAGCACGCGGCGGGTGCGCGCCGGACGGCGCTCGGGGCGCAGCTCGGCAACGGTGGAAATGATCTTCATCTTGGGACGCGGTCGAATGCGGCACGCTCCAACCAAATCGCCTGCCGGGCAAAACGAAAGCGGCGCTGCCCGAAATCTTCCCAGCCTGCGGTCCGTGCGAGTTGGGCAAGTTCGTCGAATGAAAACGCGCGCGCGACCGAGACGCGGGCGTCGTTTCGCGTCATCGCTTCGCGGAAAATCGTCGCCGTAATCAGATCGACTCCCAGCTTCGCGAACCATCCGCGGCAAAGATCGGCCACTAGGACTTTTCCACGCGAAAGCATGCGGCACCGGCGCAACAACGTCACCGCGTCCGCGTCGCCAAAATGATGAAGCGCGAGCGAGAAAAGCACGATGTCATAAGAATTCTCGTCTCCAAACGAATGGATGTCCGCGCAGTGATATCGGATTTCTGGATGGTCGCGGCTCAGTTGGGTCGCGATCTCGACTGTGGACGCTTGGAAATCGACCGCGTCGACCGTTACCTGCGCGCCGACCTTGCGCGCGTAGTCGACCGCGAGCCGGGGAATATCGCCAGAGCCAGTAGCGAGATCGAGAATGCGCATCTGGTTGCCAGGGTGAATCCAGCGGCGGAGAAAATAACGGGCCAGACGGTAGCTGCCGAAGTAGCGATTAAGGGCGCGCAGATTGCGCAGATCCGAAATGAGCTCTGGCGAGACCGGCTGTGGCCGATCCATCCACTCCGGATCCGCCGGATCGAACCGGCGACTCAACGTGGGAGGGGCCTTTGTGCCCCGATGAAATGCGACGTCCTCCCTGATCGGGGCGCAAAAGCCCCTCCCACAGTGGCAGAGTTTTTCATCACGCGAACTGTCCCAGGAAACGCAGGTCGCTCTGCGCGAAAAGACGGATGTCGGGGATCCCAAACAAGACCATGGCGAGCCGATCCATTCCGAGAACGAAGGCGAACCCGGTCCACTTTTCCGGATCGTAAGCGGTGTCTTTGCGGGCGCGGTTCACTTCGTCGTAGACCGCCGGATGCACCATCCCGCAGCCGCAGACCTCGATCCATTTCTCGCCGCTTTTCAGCGCCTTCGATTTCACATCGATCTCGAAACTCGGCTCGGTGAAGGG
>JBPCLI010000090.1:0-34008 GCA_051003415.1 Chthoniobacterales bacterium
CCTAACGACCGCTGGGGGGAGAGCTGATACTTTTCCGAAAGACCGCGCCCCACCGCGAGGAAGGGAATAAACGCGTCGGTCTCGGCTTCCAGGGGAGCGCAAGCTTCCCGTTTGCTCCCTCTCTGCAAGCGGGAAGCTTGCGCTACCATGGAAGCCGAGATCGACGCGTTTATTCGCTTCCTCGCGGTGGAGCGCGGTCTTTCGGAAAATTATCAGCTCTCCACCCAGCGGTCGTTAGGCGAATTTGCCGCCTGGTGCGCGGCGCGGAAAGAGATCACGACGGCCTCTCAGGTCGGGCTGCCCGTGATCAGTGAATATCTGGCGGAGCGGAAGCGGGGCGGCCTTTCGGCCTCATCGATCAAACTGATTGTGGTGGCAATCAAAATCTTTTTCCGGTTTGGGACCGCGCAGGGCTTCGTGCGGAAGGATCCGACCGATTCGCTGTCGCTCCCGCGGATCGAGCGTTACCTGCCGGAGACGTTGAACGAACTGCAGGTCGAGCAACTGCTCGAAAGCGTCGATGGCAGGGCGCGGCTCGGTTTGCGCGATCGAGCGATGCTCGAGCTGCTCTACGCGAGCGGGCTGCGTATTTCGGAACTGGCCGGGGCGAAATTGGAAAACCTGAACCTGGAAGAAGGCGTTGTGCGGGTGACGGGAAAAGGAAACAAGACACGCATCGTGCCAGTGGGGCGCAAAGCGTGTGCGGCAATCGCAGCCTACATTGAACAGGAGCGGCCGCGCCTCGTGAAGCGGCGCACGGGCAGCGAAGTTTTTCTTTCCACGCGCGGCGGCCGCCTAACGACCGTGCGGATCTGGCAGATCGTGAAGGCGGTGGCGCGGCGCTCGGGGTTGGAGGTGAATGTTTACCCGCATCTACTCCGGCATAGTTTCGCCACCCATTTGTTAGGCAACGGCGCCGATCTGCGCATCATCCAGGAAATGCTCGGACACGCGGATATTTCCACGACGCAGGTTTACACGCACGTCGACCAGCAGCGCCTGAAGGCAGTGCACCACAAATTTCACCCGCGCGCCTAGCGTTCGTTAGGCCGCTATTTGCAGAAGAGCGCAACGGAGGCGGTGTAGCCATGCAGGTAGCTGGCGTTGCCAATCGGCCCAATTTCGCCGTTGCAGAAAAACCCCGCGCTCGGCATCGGGCCGAAAATTTCCGCAAGGGTGGCAGCGTCGTGGTCGGGCACACCGAAAAAGCGGTGCCCGCGGCCGTTGCAGGAAAAGACAAGCGACGCAAATGGCTGGCAGCCTTGCAGCCCGTTGATTTTCGCGAGCTCCACCAGGTCGGCGTGCGCGGTGATCTTGTCCCGCAGTTGGTATTGCAAAGTCTGCCCGGTGCGCGCGCGCGCGCCAATCGCGACGGCGCCGGTTTGTGGATCCGCGCCTAACAAATTCCGAACGAGAAAATCGCCGCGCTTCAGATCCGCCACGTACTCGGAGGCGGCGAGCCCGGCGAAGAGATTGCCGCGTGCGCGCTCTTTCTCATCATCGGAAAGACCGTTGAAAGTCTCGCTCAAGACCTGGTAGGCGGGCCGCGAACCGAGCGCGTAAACCAAGTTCTCGTCGGCCTGCGTAATGGTGAAAGGTTCACCCACCGGCTTGCAGCCCTGACTGACGATGGTGCGAATCTTTCCGCCTTTAACCGCGAGGGCAAGCACTGCGGAATCGATCACCGCACCGTCGAGGATGAGAGCTTTTTCCCCGTTTTCAGTGCTGCCACTGGCGAGGCCGCCGATGCTTGGCGCTTGAGGGAATGCGACATTCCACTCGTTCAGCCAACGCTCCAGGTTTGGCGCGTGCGGATTGGCGAGCACGATCCAGGAATCAACGTCGTCAGGGCTCAATCCGCTCTCCATTTGCCAATAGGCTGGACCGGTCGATTCCTCGATTTGCTCGTTGGAAATAAGGACCGGCGTCAGTTTCATATCCGGCAGACTGAGGAGAAGCAGCGACATCCCGGCAACGCCTTCCGCCTCCTTGCTCCGCCCGATCAGGCCAGCGCCGAGCGAGCCGACAAGAAGCGGGATGCGGCCGTGCAGCCGGACGAGGTCGAGCACCTCGTGGATCTGGGGCAGCCAGCTGGCGGAGAGAAAAAGAAAGCCGCAGGTCGGCTGACCACCGCACTCTTCGAGCGCTTCCCTGGCGGCCTGGATGACGGCGCCCTCCTGGAAATCTCCCAGGATCAAACGAGAACCAGCGCACGTTTCCATGCAAGCAGATCGTCGATACCCGGGTAAAAGTCGAGCGATGAGGCAGGCTCGCGGCGGAGCGATTTAGTGCGAGACTGCGCCGATGAAGAAGTTGGTCGCAGTGCTCGTGATTGCGCTCGTGGTCGCGGCGGCGGTCTGGATTGTCCTGCGTGTGCAGCTCGCGAAACGGCTCGCCAATGTCCCGGCGCTGCTGCCGGGGACGACTCTCATTGTGGTGGAGGCGCCTGATTTCCAGCAAACGCGCGCGGAATGGCACCAGAGCGACCTCTACAATCTCTGGCGCGAGCCCGCCGTGCAGGAATTTTTCCAGAAACCGCTCGGCCGCCTGCCGACGGATCACGGCGGGCGCGTGGCGTTGGCGGAATTTCTCACGCTCCATCCCAAAAACAGTTTCCTTGCCCTGACCTCGCTCGAAAAAAATGAGCCGAAGTTGATTGGCGGCTTTCATTTCGACGCCTCGGCAGAAAAGGCGCAGGAATTTATCGGCCGTCGGGAAGCAGAATTGTTGTCGAAAACGGCCAACGGGAAACGCGAAACCATCGTTTACGAGCAGCACAAGATAGAGACGGTGACGGTGGCGCGATTCGTCTTCGCGAGCGTTTCCGACAACCAGTGGTATTTTGCTTCGAACGACGTCGCGCTGCTCAAGACTCTGCTCGACCGGGTCGATCATCGGCGCGACAAAACGAAAGGTTCGCTCGGGGAAAACGCCGCCTTCGCGGCGGCCGTGAAACATCTGCCGCACGCCTATGCGGGGATGGTCTTCTTCGATCCTCGGCCTTTTGTGGAAAAGCTCCTGCCCTTCGTCGCGATGACCGGCCAATCACTGCCGCTCGATCAACTCAAGCGATTGCGACAGGTCGAGAGCATAGCGGCCGCGATTGGATTCGAGCACGGGAAAATGCGCGAGACCGATTTCGTCGCCATGCCGGAAGTGGGCGCGGAGAAACAGCTCCAACGTCCCCTCCTCAGTGCGGCTGGTGCGAACACGTTTCTCTATTCAGTCTCGAGGGTGCATTGGTCGGATAATCTCCTGGCCTCTTCGGCCCCCGCGGCGGTCGGGTTACCGCAGCTCGTGCAGCAATTTACCGGTGCGATGAAAGCTCGTGGAATTTCACTGGAGCATTTGCAGCAGGCCTTTGGCGAGGAACTCGAGATCCTGGGCGATTGGCCGGCCGAGGCACCCTGGCCGACGCTGATCGCGACGCTGCCGGTGCACGACGCGGCGCGCGCAAAAAAAATCGCGGACGCGATCACGTCGGTTGACGTAAACGGGGTTCCTTGGACGCGGGAGGATCGGAACGGGGCGACCTATTACAGCGCTCAGCCCTTTGGTGGATTCGTGCCGATTCACCCAGCGATCGCGATTTCCGATAAATTTTTGTGCGCTGGTTCGGACGTCGCGCTTTTGGAAAAAGCGCTGGCAGGCGTCGCGCAGCCGGCGCGGGAACTGGAGAAAAGCGCCACCTTTCACGATTCGTCGCTCCAGGTTCCGGTGGCCGATTCCGCTTTCAATTATGTCGACACGCGCCTGCTCTACGAGCGAGTCGACGCAGCGCTGCGTCCGCTTCTGCTGATGGGCGCGACGTTTTATCCGGCGCTCGGGAAGACGGTCGATCTTTCGAAATTGCCGCCCCCGGAAGTGATCGAGAAACATCTTTCGCCGATCGTGATGTCGCAGCGCTACGAAAAGGACGGATATGTCACCGAGTCGGTCGGTCCAGTGACGTTCCGGGAGGCGACTGTCGGCCTGGCGGGAGCCGTGGGCGGAATGTTTATCTATTTTCGGGACGGGCTGAAGGCGGGAGGGCCTTGGCGAACGGCTACTGCGAGCCCGACGCCGGCGCCCGACGAATCGCCGACAGTTTCGCCGTCGCCCAGCCCATTCTGAGCAAAGGGGGACCGGAAAACGGGCTGGTTCGGGCGCGACGTTGCGGCGCACCGCGGTCCGCGGCCCGCGCGTCACCTATTTCGCGTAAAGTGACGAATCCTGCTGCGGAATGGGAAAGATATGTTAGGCTTGGCGCCTATGGCCATCCTAAAAATAAACGCTTTTTCACGTCGAGTGCCCGATCTCGTTACTGAAGAACTGGTTGCGGTCCTTTCCCGCCGGGCTTCGTTCGAGTTCAAGCAGCTTTTTGAGATTTTGCACGAGAATCTGCGGGCCCGGAATGCGGCCAGCGGCGGCGAGGAAATGCTGCGCCTGCGCGCGTATGAGAAGCTCCAGAATCTGGTGGCGCGCGGGATGGTGAAAAAGACGGGCAAGAAATATAAAGGCCTGCCTTCGGCCCTCGCCAAGGCTTTGCTCCCGCCCAATGGGCATATCCCGACTGCGGCGGCCCGATAAGTTTCAGCGTTGGGCCTGCCGTCTGGCTCGGCAAACAAAATGATCCGCGAATATATCCCGGTCCTGCTTCAGGCGATCGTGGCCATCGGCTTCGCGGCTGGGGCTTTGATCGTGAGTGTCCTGCTCGGCAAATCCGGCCGGCGAACCCGCACAAAAGATTCCGCCTACGAGTGCGGCATGTTGCCCCAGGGCGAAGCGCAACCGCGCTTCAGCGTGAAGTTCTACCTCGTCGCGATGCTCTTTATTCTTTTCGATCTGGAGATCGTCTTTATGTATCCATGGGCGGTGGTTTATCGGGAGGCGATCGCCCACAGTCACGTCATTTTCTGGAGCATGCTGAGCTTTGTCTCGATCCTCATGGTCGGGTACGTCTATGCCTTGAAAAAAGGCGCGCTCGACTGGAAAAAATAGCCTCAGACGGCCGGCTCGGCGCGATTTGATGGTGCAATCTCACCCGTGGCGATTCTCGCTTGCGCCGCCATCGGGCAACGCCTAATTAGCTATCCGCTCATGGTTCATCACATTGGCCTCTATAAACTAAAGCCGGGCATCACGCCGGAGGAGACCGAAGAGATGATGATGAATGCGCGGATGCAGCTCCTCAAAATCGACGAGGTGTTGAGCATCAAATGCGGCAAGCGGGTCGATCGCGAAAACCCGTGGCCATTTTTTATCGCGATCGATTTTGAATCGATGGACAAGCAGGCGATTTTTCGGGAGGACCCGATCTACATCAAGTTTGTCGAGGAAGTGATCAAGCCCAAGACGTCGGAATATCTCCGGTTGGATTATGAGATGGATCCGGGCAAGGACGTTAACCTTTCCTAGGTCGCTCGCCCGACGCCCGCGGAGGTTTTGCGAGGGCCCCGGTCGGCTTCTTTCCTGCTCCTGATTTAAGATCCGGTTCGAGCCTTCCGGATTCTCACACATGCAACTTGGCTATCTCTATTCGCGCTACCCGGTCCTCTCCCAGACCTTCTGCGACATGGAGATGCTGGAGCTGGAACGGCGCGGCTACGAATTGCTGATTGGCGCCGTCCATCCGCCACTGACTACTCTGCGGCACGAGCATTTCGCGCGTTTTCGGGCGCCGGTTTATTATGCGCCGCCGGCAACGGTCATGGCGCTCTGGGAAAAAACCGCCCGCGAGAGCGAGCGCTGGCCGCGAGCGCTGATCGAGCTGCATGAGCGCAAATACGGTCCGGATTTCAAAGCCGCGCTGCGTGCCCGAAATGCCTTCTATTTAGCCGAACTCTTCACCCGCAAAGGGATTCGCCATTTTCACGTCCATTTCGCAAACCGCGCCGCGCATACCGCACTTTTCGTGAAGGAAATTTCTGGCATTCCGTTCAGCATCACGGCCCACGGTCAGGATTTCATGTCGGACCTTGGTCAGGACGACCTGCTCCGTGAGATCTGCAACGAGGCGGAATTTGTGGCGGTCGAGACGGACTACAGCCGCGGTCTATTGCAGGAGCGCTGCCCTGAAGCCGCGGGCAAGATTCATCGGGTCTACAACGGGCTCGACCTGGCGAATCTACCGTCGCCTTCGGAAGAGGAACGGCCGCCTGGCCCCACCACCATTCTCAGTATTGGGCGATTGGTTCCATTCAAGGGATTCGAAATCCTGCTCGAGGCGTGTGCGGAATTGGATCGGCGAAATTTCGATTTCCGCTGTCAGATCGTCGGCGACGGTCCTTTGCGCGAGAAGTTGGAGAAAGTGATCGCGGAATTAAGACTGAGCCGGCGCGTGGAACTCTGCGGTTCGCTCTCGCAGAATGATGTCTATTCCAAACTTCGCGGTTGCGACATTTTCGCCCTCGCCTGCGTCGTCGACGCCGAAGGCGCGAGCGATGTTTTCCCGACTGTGATCATGGAGGCGATGGCCTGCGCGAAACCGGTCGTCTCGACCACACTGGCGGGTATTCCGGAGTCTGTCATCGACGGCGCAACCGGCTTGCTTGTGCCGCCGGGTGATTGGGAAGCGCTCGCCGATGCTTTGGATAAATTGATGCGAGATTCCTCCTTGCGCGCGCGACTCGGCGAGGCCGGAAGAGCGCGTATGACGAGCGAATTCAGCGTCGAGAAGACGGTCGAACCGTTGCACCAGCTTTTTGAGGACTGCGTTGCGCGTTCACCCGTGCGGCGTTCGTCTCCGGCACCGGCTCCCGAAGCGAAACAAACCGGCTACCTGATCGATCGCTGGCCGGACCCGAGCCTTCCTTTTCTGGAAATGGAATTGCGCGCGCTGCAGAAAAATAATGTGCCGCACGTGGCTTTTGTTTTACACCCGCCGGTCGCGGCTGAACTCAGCGTCAAGACCAACGATCTCGTCACCCAATTCGAATATCTGCCCGACGCGATGGTGATCGAGGCTGCCTGGCAAGGCAGTGGTTCTGCCCTGCGGGAATTGGAGGCGCTGCGTGCGAATCAGAAACATCGGCCGCCCTCCGATCTCTTCCTCGATCAGGCGCGTTGCGCTCTGATCTTGCGGAGATTATTCCGACAGCACAACATCGGTCACGTGCACGCCACCAGTTCCCGGACATTGTTAGGCGCATTAATGTTGAATAGACTTCTTGGCCTAACGATTAGCGCGGCGATTGAGGACAAGCCGATCCTCTCCGAGCCGGTTTTACTGGAAGCGCTCAATCAATGCGTCGGCGGGCGGAGTAACGACCGCGAGTTGCTGGCCCGGCCTGGGAGCGGTTTCATCTTTGACCAGACACTCGATAAACTTTCTGTGAACGACATCGGTCCCTGGCTGACCAGAAAGGCGAAGATTGAATGGACCGGGGCGCGCGCTTTCTGGCAGGAATGGTCGGAACGACTCATCGGCTGGACGCGTTCCTTATGAATAAGAAAGCCATCGTTCTCGCAGGCGGCGCCGGTACCCGGCTCTATCCGCTGACCAAGATCGTCTGCAAACAGCTCCTCCCGGTTTACGACAAGCCAATGATTTGTTACCCGCTTGCCACCCTCATGCTGGGCGGTTTGCGTGAGATTCTCATCATCTCCACGCCCAAGGACGTGCCGATGCTGCGCGATTTCCTCGGGGATGGCTCGCACCTCGGCCTCCATTTGGAATATGCCGAACAACCGGAGCCCAAAGGCATCGCGCAAGCTTTCCTGATCGGCGCGAATTTCGTCGGCGACCGGGGCGCGGCGCTTCTGCTAGGCGACAACATCTTCTATGGGAAGCTGGATTTTTTCCGGGATGCGCTCGAGATCGAAAAGGGCGCCTGCATTTTCGGCTATCAGGTGCGCGACCCGGAGCGCTACGGCGTGGTCGAGTTTGGCCCTGACGGGCGTGTCATAAGCCTCGAGGAAAAGCCGAAGGAACCGAAAAGCCATTACGCCATTCCGGGTCTTTATGTATACGACAATCAGGTGGTCGAATACTGCCGCAGCCTGCATCCTTCGGCCCGCGGAGAATTGGAAATCACCGACCTCAACTTGATTTATCTCCGCCAGAACTCCCTCCACGTCCGGCTCCTTGGCCGGGGCATGGCCTGGCTAGACACCGGCACGCAAACGAGTCTGCTCGAGGCAGCCAATTACATCGCAACAATCGAGCATCGGCAGGGCTTGAAAGTCGCCTGTCTCGAAGAGATCGCCCTTCGGGCAGGATTCATCGACCTCGCCCAGATGAGCCGGCTAATCGATCGGGTGCCCAAGGGCGAATATTGCGATTATCTCCGCTTGGTCGCGGAAGAAGACCGCGGGTAAGCGATCAGCGCTTCCGTTGGCATTCCGCCAACCTGAGACTCAGGAACCTCTGTTTCCAGCGGCGGGGTCCGGTTGTTCACGCCGAAGATGATTTGTGTCCGCCAGGAGACGGGTGACCGCATCGGCATCGGTAGCATCGTAGTAACCACGAATTACGCCGCTTCGATCCACCAACACCATCCGGGTGCTATGGATCGGACCTGCCGCTCCACCTTCGGCGGTGGCGAGCTTGAAGCCGTCGCGAGAGAGGCGGTAAATCGTGTCTTTGTCCCCGGTCAGGAAGTGCCAGCGCCCGGGTTGGGCATCAAGCTTCGCGGCATACTCTCGAAGGACGGCCGGCGTGTCATGCTGTGGATCGACGCTGAACGAAACCAGTTTCACGTTGGTGTCCCGAAGAGGCTTTTGTAACTCGCCCATCCGACTGCTGATCATTGGACAGGGACCCGGACAAGTGCTGTAAACAAAATCCGCAATCCAGATCTTGCCTAACAACTGTTGGGACCCGTAGGACTCCCCATTTTGATCGGTGAGTTGAAAGGACGGAACAATCCCATCCTTCGGCAACTGATGCCGCGCCAATCTCGCGACCTCGGCCTGGCGCAGAAAAAAGAGACCCGCCGCCGTCAGGAGCGGGATGAGAATGAGCGTGGCTTTCCAGGCCAGCGCGCGCCACGATAAAGGCGCGCGGGTTGGCGCAAGCGTGGACGCATGACTCATCGTTTCGTTAAGACCAAGGCGCCGAGGAGAAGTGGCAGGTAAATAATGGAGGCGAAAAATAACTGCCGCGCCGTCGGCAGGCTGCGGTGCGTCTGAAAACGGAAAGCGAGGCCAAGAAAAGCCGCGCCTAACGAGAGTGCGACCGGCAGATAAGGGAGGGAGACCATTCCAAACCACAGCGGCGTCACGCTGGCGACCAGAAGAAACACGGTGAAGAAAACACTTTGACGCCCGGTCCGGGCACCTTCCAAATCGCGGCCGGAGAGCATCACGAAACCGGCCCGTGCATAATCTTCGCGATACATCCAGCCAATCGCGAAAAAGTGCGGCAACTGCCAGAAGAAGAGGATCGCGAAAAGCGTCCAGGCCGGAAGAGCGAGATCGTTGCGAGCGGCGGCCCAGCCGATGAGCGGCGGGAGCGCGCCAGGGATGGCTCCGACCAGCGTGTTCGCGGTGCTTATTCGTTTCAGAGGGGTGTAGGCGAAGAGATAGATGCCGATCGTGGCTGCGGCCAGGATGGCGCTGATCAGGTTGACCGCGAGCGCGAGGTAAAGGACGCCGCCGAGTCCGAGGCCGATGCCGACCATCAGACCCTCGCGCGGGAGCATTCGACCGGAAGGGATCGGACGGGTTTGCGTTCGAATCATGATGGCGTCGAACTTGTGTTCCCACCATTGATTGAGCGCCGCGGCACCGCCGGCGGCGAGGGCTGTTCCAAACACGGCGTGGAGGAGCGCGACAAAATCCATCGGGCCGCGCCAGCCGAGGTAGAAACCTACGGCGGTTGTGACCAGAACAAGAAAGGTAAGGCGGGCTTTAACCAGTTGGGCGAGGTCCGCCATCGTCCAGCCCCTTTCCAGCGGGACGGCTGGTGGTTCGATGACCGCGGCCTTCATCGTGCGCTGATCTCCATGATTTTTTTTCCTGGAACGGAGGGGGCAGCCGCAACCGCTGCCTGGCGGAGACGCAGGACGGTGGCCGAGATGGCGATCGCGGTGGCGAAGGTGATGGCTCCGACCGCGACATGCGCAGTGGCGATGTCGGCCGCTTTATTGCTCCAAATGGTCCAGGCGCCGAGGGTAATTTGGAGGAGAACCAGGCCAAACCAAAGATTCGCCAGCTTGACCAGAAGCGGTGAAATATTCTTCTCGCGCCTGGCGAAAAACCAGAATGCCACAATCGTTAGGCCAATAATCGCGGCCATGAAACGGTGCGCCATTTGCAGCCAGATCTGGCCGGCGGTGACATCGGAATGGGCCTGAGCGTCGCGGACCTGGTTGATCTGCGCGATGGTTGCGGGGTCGGTTGCCGGAATGACCTGACCGTAGGCGAGAGGGAAATCGAGAATTGCCAAATCCCGGTGCTGATGGCGCATGGTCGCGCCGAGTGCGAGCTGCGCATAGATGAGAGCAGTAATGGTCAGCGCGAGGATCGCGAGCGAACGCTGCGGAATCGCGAGTTGAGCCAGTGAGAGCCGGTGCCAGACCGGCGAGGTCGCGAGCGCGATGACGACGAGCAGGCCGAGAAAGGCCTGGGCCAGGCAGGCATGAAAAATTCCGATCTGATCCTTGAGCAGTGTCACGCGCAGGCCGCCCAGCACGCCCTGTAGAACAACCGCGCCTAACGAGACCCAGCCGAGCGTCTTGATCCAGCGTTCCGCTTTGGAAAACGCGAGCCAGCACGCGAGGATGATGCTCAGGAAACCGATGACCGACGCGATCAACCGGTGTGTGTGTTCAAAGAAAACGCCTCCGATCCATTTCGAGATGGGAAAGAAAAACATGTTGTAGCCGAAAGTCGTCGGCCAATCGGGGACGGCGAGACCAACTCCCTTGCTCGTTACCATTCCGCCGCTGCAGATGAGCAGCACCGTCGCCCCGGCCAGAAGCCAGGCAAAGCGATGGAGGAACGGATTCGTTTCAGCGACGGGCGTGCGCATCGGTGAGTGGGCTGAATCCGGCGCGGAGCCGGCCGCCTTTCTTATCCGCCGCCCGGGTTAACTGTTTTCGGCGCGCCCGGCGGCGCCACGGTGCCGGGAGTGGGGCCGACCGGTGGTTCGCCCGGCGGACGCTGCAAGGCCGGCGGCGCACTTTGGTTGCCGGAAAGTTCGACCCGTTCCTTCAACCACGCTTGATATTCATCGGGCGTATCGACCACCAACGTCCCTTTCATCGCGTAATGGCCGAGTCCGCAAAGCTGACCGCAAACGACCTCGTATGTGCCGGTCTTGATCGGCTTGAACCACATCGGGATGATCTGCCCAGGAATGGCGTCCTGCGCGATTCGCATGTCTGGCAGGCAAAAGTTGTGAATCACATCTTTGGAGGAAAGATCGATGATCACATTGCGATCGACCGGGACGTGCAGTTCCCCCAGGATAACGATGTCATCCTTGGCCGCCGGGTCGGAGCTATCGAGGCCGATCGCGTTGGCGTTGCTGATCAGCCCAGTCTCACGCCGGCCGAAGACGCCGTCCGGCCCCGGCAGGTGAAAATTCCAGTTAAACTGCTGTCCGATCGCGTGGACCAGGATCGCGTCTTTATTCTCCGGAAAAGCGTTGACCCGTTTCGCCCAAAGCGGGATGGCGAAACCAACCAGCAGAACCGCCTCGATCAGGACGACCGCGAACTCCAGATGGGTGGAGATGCCGCTGGTCACCCCTTCGTGATTCGCGACTGGATTGCGGCTTTTGCGGAAACGCCAGAGCACGAAGACAAAAAAGGCTGACCACCCGAGGAAAAGCGCGCCCATGAACCAGTGCGAGAACTCGATGATGTGATCGATCTGGTAGCCGTGCTCGGAGGCATTGGGCTGCTGCCCGAGAAATTCATTGATGAAAGCGAGACTAGTCATATTTCTCGAGGTCTTCGTCGATCAGCTGTTCATGTGGTTCGAGCGGCAGGGTAGCATGACGCCAGAGATGAATGCCGAACGCGCTGACCCCGGCGAGAACAGACATGACCGCACCGATCATGACCCAGATCGCGATCGCCATGTGCGCGGTTGTTTTCGAATCCTTCGCGGCCATGCAGGTCGCGCAGGCGAGAGCCTGCACGGTGGGCGAAACGAGCAGCAGCGTCACTAAAAGAGTGAACCGGCCTTTCATTAGATGAGGCGGAGCCGTTTCATTTTGCGCCAAACCCAGCAGCCGTAAATGATCAGCGAAACGGCGACGACAAAGGAGATGATTGCGCCGGTCGTGTAAGCGGAGGTCTCTCCGACTTGGTTCACCCAGAGGCACCAGATCCCAATTCCAAACGCCAGCAGCGTGGAAAAGATGATGAAGATGATATGGAAAGCTTTAAGTGACATTTAGCGGGAAACTGGATCGTACCACGCGAGGTAGGTGAGCCAGAAAAGGCCAAAAACGAAGATGGCGGTGAAAATGAGGATGCGGTAGATCAGCTTTTTCTCCGCCGAAAGGTGCATGAAAATGTAGGCAACCAGCCCCGCCTTAAAGGTCGCGACGATCATGGCCACAGCGACGTTGGCCTTTTGCGAACCGAAATTGACGTAGGAAAGGAAGACGGTCAGACCGGTGAAAACCAGGAGAGTCGCCCCGACCAGGAGATAACCGCGGACGTGCTTGCTCACGTCATGCGTGTTGGGCGCATAATGCTCCGTCTCGTGTTCAACCGGTGCGGTCGTTGGCGGATTATTCATCGATTACAGCAGATAAAAGAGCGGAAACACAAAGATCCAGACGAGATCAACAAAGTGCCAGAACAACCCGGCCACCTCAACTCGATTCGCGAGATGTTCCGGGTTCTGCCGGTAGAGAGTTCCACCGAAAAGAAACAGGTAGACGAAGACGATTACGCCGCCGAGGACGTGCAATCCGTGGAGTCCGGTGATGGTGAAATAGGTTGCGAAGTAGGTGTTATGCGAAGGCACGAACATGGTCGCCCGTTCCACGTCCGCTTTCTCGATCAGCGCGACCTTGTCCGTCGGCGGGACGTAGAGGAAATGTGGCCGGTCCATCGCCTTGTTCGTCGGATCGGTGTAGATTGGGTCGAGCCCAATCTCATATTCCTTGATCTTCGGGTCGTGGAGCGCCTCGTGATTGTGGAGGTGTCCGGTGATCTCGACGCGCGGCGGGAGGCCTTCGGAAAGGAGGTGCTTGTTGCCCAGATATTTTTCGTATTTCTCCATCGCGCTCGGCTTAATGAAGGCGCCGAAGTGATCGAATTTTTGCGGCCATTCGTACGCCAGCTTGACCACGAGGAAGATGACGCCGCACAGAATCGTGATCGCCATGTAGACTTTGTAGCGGCTGTACTGCCGCATCTTCAGCGCCGCCCACGCCAGCACCACCGTGACTGAGGAGAGAATCAGGATGGCGGTATTCGCAGTCCCGACCGGCACGTTGAGGAGACCGTGCGGCCAGTAGCCGGGCTCGGCGTCGAGCCGGAGGAAAATGTAGGCGGAGAATAATCCGCCGAAGAGCATCACTTCAGAAGCGAGGAACAGCCAGATGCCGACTTTGGCGTTCCAAAGGCCGGTGTCCGGCCGGGCGGTCACTGTATACGGAATTTCCATCTCTTAAGGAATCCCGTTAGTGGCTGAGAGACATCGTCGGCTCGTGCGGCGCGCGTTCGTTAGGCTGAACCGGTTCCGTTTGCATCGTGTAATCCTTCTCCCGGCCCGGCAGGCTGTATTCGTACGGTCCGCGATAAGCGACCGGCGCGGTCATGAAATTACCATGCGGTGGCGGCGAGGGCGCGGTCCACTCCAGGGTGGTCGCTTCCCACGGATTGTCGTCCACTTTTTCGCCGTGTTTGATGCTCCAGAAGAAGTTGATGATGAACGGAATCTGCGCCAGCCCCATCGTCCAGGCGGCGATCGAGATCGGCGTGTTCCAATGGAAACCGCTCAAGCCCCAGACCTTTTCCGCGGCCAGGTTCCAGCCTTGGCCGCCGTCGTACCAGCGGCGATGCATTCCCATCATTCCCTGCAGGAACATCGGCAGGAAAATCGCGTTCATGCAGATGAGCGAAGGCCAAAAATGCACCTTCCCCCAGAAGTCGTTCATCTTTCTCCCAGTAGCCTTTGGAAACCAGTAATAAATACCGGCAAAGACCGCGAAGATCGTCCCGGGCGCGACGATGTAATGGAAATGCGCGATCACGTAATAAGTGTCGTGCAGGTAAAGATCGGCGCTGTTAAACGCCAGCGGGATTCCCGTTAGGCCACCGATACCGAACATCGGGAGGAAAGCGGTCGCAAAAAGCATCGGCACGGTAAATCGAATCGACCCGCCCCAGAGCGAGATGAAAAACGCGCTCAAAATGATGACCGACGGAATCGAGATGATCATCGTCGTCGTCTGGAAAAACGCGCTCACCACCGTGCCCATGCCAGTCAGCCACATGTGGTGCGCCCAGACGATGAAGGAGAGAAAGCCGAGCACCAAAACCGAGAGAACGAGCGATTTGTAACCCCAGAGTGGTTTCCGCGTGTTGTTCGCGATGATCTCCGCGACAATGCCCATGCCCGGCAGAATCAGCACGTAAACCTCCGGATGTCCGAGGAACCAGAAAAGGTGCTGCCAGAGCAACGGGCTGCCGCCACCGCTGATCGGCACCGCTGCGCCGTTCACCACCAACCCGGTCGGCAGGAAGAAGCTCGTCCCGGCGACGCGATCCATCAGCTGCATCACGATCGCCGACTCGAGCGGCGGGAACGCGAGCAGGAGAAGAAACGCCGTGACAAACTGCGCCCAGACGAAGAACGGGAGCCGCATCCAGGTCATCCCCTTGGCCCGGAGCTGGATGATGGTCGCGATAAAGTTCACCGCGCCTAACAATGACGAGGTAATGAGGAGGATAAATGCGATTAACCAGAGCGTTTGACCGTTAAAGATCACGTCGTAGGTCGGCCCTTTGTCCGCGATATCGGACAGCGGCGTGTAGGAAGTCCAGCCGCCTTTGGCCGCGCCGCCCGGGACGAAAAAGCTCACCAGCATGATGAGGCCGCCGACGAAAAACGCCTGGTAGCTCGCCATGTTGATCTTCGGGAAGGTCATGTCCGGCGCGCCGATCTGGAGCGGGACCACGAAATTGCCGAAAGCGGCGAAGGCGATCGGCACGATGCCGAGGAAGATCATGATCGTGCCGTGCATCGCGCCCAGCGAGTTATAGAATTCCGGCGTCATGACGCCGTTCGTCATGCTCCCGGGGCCGAGCATGCGCTCGATGATGTTGCCGATCACCGGCAGTGCCTTGCCCGGGTAGGCTAGTTGCCAGCGCATCAGCATCATCAGGCAAAAGCCGAAGAAGAGAAAAATGAGCCCGGTGATGAGGTATTGGAGACCGATCACCTTATGATCGGTCGAGAAAACGTACTTCCGGAAGAAGCCCAATTCGTGGTGCGCATGCTCGGCGGGATGGTGGTGCGGATCGTGGGTAGCGTGCGAGACGGAAGAAGGAGCATCCATAATTTACGAAATTGACAGTCAGTATCGGGCGAAAATTTTCAAGTGGAAAGACACAATGTTCTTCCGTTGCTCGCGCGCCGCAGGATGCACCCCTTGCGCTCGCTTCTGGCCCGAACCGCAACATTCCGGACATGAAATGGATTCTCTACCTGTCGTGGTCGTTGCAGTCTTGGAGTGATCCGTTTGTGCTTCTAAGGACGCGCTTTCTGTGAGAACAGAGTTTCCGCGTCGTCTTGGCGAATCCCGCCAAAAAAAAAGAGACGCTTTCATGGCGGGTTTCGGTCCGGATTTTCGCCTTAGGGAGGTAAGAGCACTTCTCTATCGGCGGAAAAAGGTCGCCGGAGTGTCCCTGGGAAGGAAAATCATGAAAACCGCCATCGTCTCGACGAATCCTGCGATAAAACTTCCGCCGCTTTCCGCGGTCCTGCTCCTTCTGTCCTTCTTCTTTTCCATCGCCGCCTGGCGGGCGATGGACATCCATCAGGACCTCATTCCGCATCGCTCGTATCAAGAGGCTGTCCCCAGTGAACTGAGCGCGGATTTGACCGGCAGCTGCCACCTACCAGGCCCAACGGCGCCAGGAAGTGCCGTCGGTCAGCGGCTCGGCAACGACGCGCGCTATCCAGACCCGCGGCAGCGGTCCGATTTCGAAATCGGCGGTCTTATCACCCAGGCGGATAATATTATTTCAAGACCTCTGGCACCGTCTTTTCCGTGACCAACTGCGCTTCGCGGAAGCGCCGTAACGAATGCGTCTTGATGTTCTCCTCAAAGAGATCGCGATTGATCGCCTGCGCTGCCGTTGCGCCCTGCCCGGCCGCGATGATCATCTGGCAATTGGCCGGTGTCACGCAACCGGCGGCGTAGAGCCGGGGCACGCTCGTGCGCATGCATTGGTCGACCTCGATCTGCCCCTCGCGATCGAGCTCCGCGCCTAACGAAGTGGCCAGCTTGGTATGAAAGATATCGCCCCGGGTGGTGAAAATGTTGTCGATCTTCACCTCCACTCGCCCTTTTAAGCGGAGCGCGCGGACCTGGTTCTTGCGATGATCGACTCCGGTGATCTTCTCCGGATAAACCGGGATTTCATATTCCTTGAGCAAGGCTGCATGCTTCCGGCTCCAGCGTGGCCGCTCCGCATTCGTCGCCACCACCACGCAGGGTGAGTAGTGCAGCATCCCGAGGGCGTATTCGACCGCCTCGTTATTTGCCCCGCAGATCGCGATCCGCTGCCCGCGCACCCTGTAACCGTCGCAATCCTTGCAAAAAAACATGCTGTGCCCGAGGCACTCTTTCACCCCGGGAATCTTCGGAGGGAGATGAAAGATTCCGGTCGCGAGGAGCAGGCGATTTGTCCGGTAGGTGGTGCGGCGCCCGCGGAGGAAAAAACCTTCCTTCCGTCGCGCGACACTTTTGATTTCATCGTTGGCGAATTTCACCTTGTGCCACTTCGCCTGGCGCCGGCCGTATTTGAGCAGGTCTTCGCCGCCGACGCCGTCGGGGAAGCCGAGATAATTTTGCACTTCGGGTTCCCATTTCGCCATCGAGTGGTCGGAGTCGATCACGAGCGTGTCGCGCTCGGCGCGCCCGAGGTAAATCGCGGCCGAGAGTCCTGCGATTCCGCCGCCGATTATGATCGCTTCCCGGCGTTGCGGGTCGTCGACGTCTTTATGTTTGATCATTCTGAGTATTCGAAGGTGGACCTACGCTGGGACTCAGTG
The DNA here is from genome assembly GCA_051003415.1 of Chthoniobacterales bacterium. Classification (GTDB taxonomy): domain Bacteria; phylum Verrucomicrobiota; class Verrucomicrobiia; order Chthoniobacterales; family UBA10450; genus Palsa-1392. The sequence goes on from JBPCLI010000090.1 coordinate 17,173, forward strand.
GCGGACAAATGTTTTGGCTGCCGCTGTCCGAGCTGGCGCCGCGCCGGCGGCTGTCGACATGGTGGGAGATCTGCAAATCTCCGGCTCGCCGAGCTTCTTCCAGCCGCCTTTCAGCCCAATTCGTTAGGCGAATAGCAGGGGATCCGACGCTCGGTGGGCGTGGAAGGGAAGTACGTGCGGTTTGCTTTTCACGTGAAAGTGCCGCGGAACACCGAAAATCCGCCGAGACTCGGGCGTGCCCTTACAAACTGGCGCGAATCGCTTCGAGCTGATTGGCCGAGCCGAGCTTCTCGTTTTTGTGCGCGATAAAATTCGCGTACTCTTCAACGAAGATTTTGCCGGGCGGCCGGAAATCGAATTGCTCGGGATGATCGCGGAAAAATTCGCGGTGAACCCGCGTCCAGACGAGCCGGCCGTCGGTATCGATGTTCACCTTGGTCACGCCGAGTTTTGCTGCCGGGAGGTATTCGTTTTCGTTCACGCCTCGTGCAGAGGGATCGAGTTTTCCTCCGGCGGCATTGATTCGTTCCACTTCCTCGATTGGCACACTCGAGCTGCCGTGCATGACGATGGGCGTCCCGGGAATTCGCTTCTGGATTTCCTCGATGACGTTGAAATGGAGGCCTTGTGTGCCCTTGAATTTGTAGGCGCCGTGGCTCGTACCGATGGCGGCAGCGAGTGAATCGCAGCCTGTTCGGTTCACGAATTCGACGGCTTCTTCCGGGTTCGTGAGCGAGGCATGCCCTTCGTCGACCTTGATGTCTTCCTCTACTCCGCCCAGTTGACCGAGTTCGGCCTCGACGCTGATTCCCTTTTTATGGGCCCGCTCCACGACGCGTTTCGTGATCGCGATATTTTCCTCAAAATTTTCGTGGCTGGCGTCGATCATGACCGAGCTGTAAAAGCCGGAGTCGATGCAGTCGTAGCAGGTCTCTTCGTCGCCATGGTCGAGGTGAACGGCAAAAATTGCGTCCGTAAACATTTTCTCGGCGGTCCGGATCAAGGCTTCGAGCATCCTTTTGTCGGCGTATTTCCGAGCTCCTTTCGAGAGCTGAATGATGAAGGGCGCCTGGCTCTGCACATTGCCCCGGAATAGTCCGAGGATCTGTTCCATGTTGTTTACGTTGTACGCGCCAACTGCGAATTTTCCGTAGGCGACCTGGTAGAGTTGTTTGGTGGTAACGATCATAGGCGTCCGAATGTTGAATCCGCACTCTGGACTCGCGAGGGCCAACTCTCAACCGCGACGTGCACAGCTTTTAGACGCCGTTTTCGATCACCGGGAGGAGCGGCATCAGCCCCGAGCACATCGCCAAGATTTTCGATCCCTATTTCACGACTAAAAAAAGACAAAAGTGGAACCGGTCTCGGCAGTTAGGCGCTGCTTCCGGAGAGTCGTTAGGCAAAGCACGCCCTTACGCGGTTGCCTTGCATGATAATCAAGCATGCTTGCGTTCGGCGTCCGGACCTTTCCGGCATTAATCATTGCCACCTGCCGCTCTTCTGTTTTCTTCAGGCGTGGCCGACCCCGGTTATCGCATCGCTCCCATTTTTTTGATCTGGATGGGAGGGGTGCCATTCGAAAGCCTGGATAAATTAGCGAACTTGAAGTGACTGAAATGCTACCCTCGCCCGATCAACTCCTCTGGCAGGAACCCGAGGGCTGGTGCACTTCCGAACCCCGCACCCAAATCGTGCCGTGATGAAAGTCATCGCGATCGCAAACCAGAAAGGCGGGGTCGGGAAGACAACCACCGCGGTCAATCTCGCGGCCGCGCTCGCGGAAAAAAAACAGCGGATCCTCCTGATCGATCTCGACCCGCAGGGCAACGCCACCAGTTCCTTCGGCCTCCAGGTATCGGAAGGGCAAAGTCTTTACGGAGCATTGTTAGGCGATGATCCGGTGACCGAAAAGGTTTTGCCCACCCGGCTCGAGCAGCTCTTCATTATCCCGGCGGATATCGATCTGGCCGGCGCGGAAATTGAGATCGCGCGGATGGATGATCATCTCACGCGCCTTTCCCAGGCACTGCGGATTCTGCGCGAGGACGACACCTTCGATTATGTCCTGCTCGATTGTCCGCCGTCGTTAGGCATTCTCATGACCAACGCCCTGGCCGCCGCCGACGAACTCCTGACCCCGATTCAGTGCGAATATTTTGCTCTCGAGGGTCTCGTTAAAATCGTCAGGCTAATTGAGCAGGTGCGCGATTCCGGGACGAATGGCACGCTCGAGCTGGGCGGCATCCTGATGACGATGTTCGATGGCCGGACGAACTTGAGCGCGCAGGTGGTGGCGGACGTACGCGAACACTTTGGCTCGCGAGTCTACGTAACGGTCGTGCCCCGGACGGTGCGGCTGAGCGAGGCGCCGAGCTTCGGCAAATGCATCCTCGAATACGATCCGAACGGCAGCGGCGCGAAAGCCTACCGCGCCCTCGCGCTCGAGTTTATCAGTCGTCACGAATCGCCGCGGGCGCAGGAAAATACCTGAGAGGGGAAGCCGCGGAAGATGGTGGTTTTTTCCAGCGTCATGCCGTTTTTCTCCGCGACCCGGCGGGAGGCATGGTTCTCGGGATGGATGAGCGAAATCACCCGCTCGAGTCGCAACACGTCGAAGGCGTAAGCGCGCACAGCCCGGGCCGCTTCTGTGGCCAAGCCGCGATTCCAATAATCCGGATGTAGCCGGTAACCGATCTCGATCTCGTTTACCTCATCGACCAGTTGACGGAAAAATCCGCAATAACCGATGAGGCGATTTTCCTCGCGTAAAATGACCGCGAGCTGGCTCGGCAATCCGGCCTGGGCAGGTGCGATGACGCGATCGAAAAGAAAAGTGGCCGTTTGTTCGCGCGTGAATGCGCCGCTGGAGAAACGCATGAAATCCGGGTTCGCCATCAGTTCGGCAAGGACATCGAGATCTGCGGCGGTGAAGTGGCGCAGGAACAGGCGAGGCGTTTCGATAACCGCATCCATATGTAGGAAGAAAACGGATTTAGCAGAAACCATCCGGCGCGCGAGTGGCGATTTTGCCGTTCCTGCGGAGATTGATTGTCTCGCATGGAAATTGAACGCAAACTCGCCATCCTCGCCGATGCCGCGAAATATGACGCCTCCTGTGCCAGCAGCGGGACGACGAAACGAAATTCGCGCGGCTCGAAGGGGATCGGATCCACCACCGGCACGGGCATTTGTCACAGCTACACCCCCGACGGCCGCTGCGTCTCGCTGCTCAAGATCCTGCTCACGAATTTCTGCATTTACGATTGCCTCTACTGCATCAACCGCGTCTCGAGCAACGTGCAGCGCGCGCGTTTCACCCCGGAGGAAGTGGTCCGGCTGACGCTCGATTTTTACCGGCGCAACTATATCGAAGGCCTCTTCCTCAGCTCGGGCATCATTCGCAATCCCGATTACACGATGGAGCAGGTGATCCAAGTCGCGCGGACTCTGCGGGTGGAGCACGAATTTCGCGGATACATTCATCTCAAGACGATTCCGGAGGCTTCCCCGACTTTGATCGAGGAAGCCGGGCGCTGGGCGGACCGGATAAGTATTAACATCGAGCTCCCGACCCCGGCCGCCTTGCAATCGCTCGCGCCGGAAAAAAATTTCGAGAACACGCAGCGCGCCATGACCGGAATCAGGAACCGGATCACCGAGGCAAAAGCCGAGCGGGCGCAACATCGGAAAGCGCCGGCCTTCGCCCCGGCCGGGCAAAGCACGCAAATGATAGTGGGCGCGACCGATTCTTCCGACGCCACCATCCTGCACCAGGCAACCTCGCTTTATGCGCGGCAGAAATTGCGGCGCGTTTATTATTCCGCTTTCAGCCCGATTCCGGACGCCTCGAGCAAGCTGCCCTTGCAAACGCCGCCACTCGTTCGGGAGCATCGTCTCTACCAGGCCGATTGGCTGGTCCGATTTTACGGGTTTGGGGCGCACGAGTTGACGACGCCAGAGATGCCGAACCTTGACTTAACAATCGATCCAAAGCTCGCCTGGGCTTTGCGTCATCGCGCCTTGTTTCCGGTTGATTTGAACAAGGCACCGCGCCATTTGCTCCTCCGCGTGCCCGGGCTTGGGACGAAAAGCGTGGAGCGCATCCTGCGGGTCCGGCGCTGGCACAAACTCCGGCTCGCCGACTTGCTCCGACTCCATTTGCCGATGAAAAAGGTGCTGCCCTTTGTCATGACGGAGGATGAAAATCCGCACCTTCGCGCTTTGGAGAAGGACGATCTCGGGGCAATGCTTATCGTTAGGCCGAAACAGCTCGACCTGTTTGCGATCGAGCCATCGGTCCTCGACGGACAACTCTAGGCGCGTGGAGCAGATCTCCTTTTTGCCGACCTTCACGCGCTGGCAGGCGGTTGCCCGCCGCGCCTTACAGAGCGATCTCACTCCCGAACAAATCGCCTGGGAAGAAATCGGCGAGGATCAGCCAGCGCTCCAACTTTTCGACGAAGCCGAGGCGGCGGAAGCGCCGCGGTCGAGAGAGATTCGTGTCCCGAAACGTTTCTTCGCGCTCGCCCGTCTCGTCTCGCTTCATCGCGATCCGGCGCGCTGGTCGTTGCTCTATCGTCTGCTCTGGCGGCTGACCCACGGCGAGCCGCACCTGCTCGAGATCGCGGTCGATCCGGATGTCGCATTCGCGACCGATTTTGAGAAATCCGTCAGACACGACATTCACAAGATGCGCGCCTTCGTTCGCTTCCGCGAAGTGGAACACGGTGAGGAGAAATGGTTCGTCGCCTGGTTCGAGCCGCAGCACCACATCGTCGAGCACAACGCGCAGTTCTTTGCCGATCGCTTCGCCTCCATGCACTGGTCGATCCTGACCCCGGATCGTTGCGCACACTGGGATGGCCGCGCTCTTTCCTTCACCGCCGGTGTGGCACGCTCGGCGGCGCCCGCGGAGGACGAGATGGAAAATCTCTGGCGCACCTACTACGCGAATATTTTCAACCCGGCGCGCGTAAAAGTGCACGCGATGCAGGCCGAGATGCCGAAGAAATATTGGCGCAATTTGCCGGAAGCGACGCTCATCCCGGAGCTCCTGCGCGAGGCGCCGCAGCGGGTCGAGACGATGATGAAAAAGAGCGCGGCGAAAGATCCGAAGGGCGAGGAATGGCGGCCTGCGCCAGTCCCCGAGACTTCCAGCCTAACGACTTTGCGCGAAGCGGCCGAGGGCTGCACCGCCTGCCCGCTTTACAAGAATGCGACCCAGACTGTGTTCGGCGAAGGTCCGAAGAAGGCCACGCTCATGCTGCTCGGCGAACAACCCGGCGACCAGGAAGACCTAAGCGGCAAGCCCTTCGTCGGCCCGGCCGGGCAGCTCCTCGATCGCGCGCTCGAGGAAGCCGGCATCGACCGGAACGCGGTTTATGTCACGAACACGGTCAAGCACTTCAAATGGGAGCCGCGCGGGAAGCGTCGCATCCACCAGAAGCCAAGCTCGCGCGATATCGCCGCCTGCCGTCCGTGGATGGAGGCGGAACTGCGTGTCGTTAGGCCAGGCGTTCTCGTCTGCCTCGGCTCGACGGCGGCCCAGGCTCTTTTTGGCTCCTCGTTCCGCGTTACGCGGGAGCGAGGGAAGGTGCTTGAATCCGACTTCGCACCGCGCGTCGTCACGACGGTGCATCCTTCCTCGCTCCTCCGTCAGCCGGACGAGGAAATGCGCCGCCGCGAGTATGCCCTTTTCGTGGACGACCTGCGGACGGCGCTCCGTGCCTCGACCGGGAAATGAAGCCGGGGATTTAGCCTAACGAAGTCTTATTTCGGCGACGCGGTCGGAGTCGCTTCGCTGCTCTCTTTTTTCTGCGCGTCGCGCATCGGTTTGGAGGAGGCGCCCTTAGCCCCGAGCCCCACTGTTTTTGCCTCGAGGGCGCCGTCAGCTTTTTTCCAATAGGAACCGCGGGCCTGCTCGTCGGCTACGATGTCCGCCATCGTCGCCACGGCGCCATCCTTCGTGATCTTGGTTTCGTCGCTCACTTTGATCGTGCGTTTACCGATCGTGAAGGTTTTCGCGGTCGCATCGACCGAGGCGATCTTGCCGTGGTAGGGGATCGGCCTGGCCGGTTTATCGGTAGATGAGGCGCTGGCTGCGGGTGAAGCGCTCGCCTCCGGGGCCGGGGATTTCTTGTCCTTGGCGAAGGCGGGGGTAACGCAAAGGACGCCGGCAGCGAGGCAGGCGATGGTGATGAACGAGAGGTTTCTTTGCATGATGTTTTCTCTGGTTGGGCAGACCGACTGGTCCGTGCGATTTCGACGGGTGGCGAGCCTGCGATTTAGCTCCGGTTTATCCAATCGCAGTTCGTTATGCAACCCAAATTCGCCGACCTTTTCCATCTTGCCGCGCCGGCCCATCTCGCGCTAGCCTGCCCCAATGTCCGGCCCGGAACGTTATGCCCAGTTGCGCGCGACAGCGAAGATTCGCGAGCGCCCGCTTTTCACCCAGCCGCGCACCTTCAACGAGCTGGAATTGCAGGCGCGCTGGTTCGCAGGCGACTTCGGGAAATCCTTCACCGGCACGGCCGGGGAGGCGATCGAAATTGTGCAATTTGGAACCTGGAACCGCGAGGCGGGTCCTGATTTTTCCGACGCCGTTCTCCGGCTGGAGAGTGGAGAAATTTTGCGCGGGAGCATCGAGTTCGATCTCACCGATCAAAGCTGGGAAACGCACGGCCATGCGACGAATCCGGCTTTCGACGACACGGTGCTGCATGTGTTCGTCGAGTCAGGCGGGCGCGATTTTTTCACCCGCACGACGACCCATCGGCAGGTGCCGCAGGTGCGAGTCGATCCGGCGACGCTGCCGACCGCGTTCTCGCTCAATCTGCCGCTCGCGCGCCCGGGGCGTTGTCATGCGCCGCTGCGGGGTCAGCCGGAGGAAAAGATCCGCAGCATCCTCGAAGCGGCGGCGCAGTTTCGTCTCCAGCGCAAGGCGCAGCGCCTGCAACGGTTGAGCGAACTGCACGGCAACGAAGAAGCGCTCCACCAGGAACTGGCCGCGGCTCTCGGCTACAAGCAAAATAAGTTACCTTTCACTCTGCTCACGCAGCGCATGCCGGTGAAAACCTTGCGCGAACGGCCTGACGAAATTGAGGCGGTTCTCTTCGGCCTGGCCGGTTTCCTGGCCGCGCCCGACCTGGGGAAATTTACGCGCGGGACGCGGCAATACCTGCGCGTCCTTTGGGATCAATGGTGGCCGCGGCGGGCTACGCTCGAGCGGCTCATCCTCCCGCCGCGCACCTGGCGCCTGAGCGGGACGCGGCCGCTCAATCATCCGCAGCGGCGCCTCGCCGCGCTTGCCGGGGTGGTGGCCGGCTGGCCGAAGTTCCTCCGGTCGTTAGGCAAGGATGATCTCGCGCCAGCGCGCCAGTTTTTTCTCGAGCTCGCGCATCCCTTCTGGAATTTCCATTACACGCTCACCTCCGCGCCGACGGCGGCGGAGATGGCGCTCGTCGGCGAGACGCGGATCACGGAAATCCTGGCCAACGTCATCCTGCCCTGGCGCCAGTTGCAGGAGCGCACCGTCTGGCCGGATATCGTCCAACTGCCCGCTCGCCTAACGAACCGCCGTCTCGAGACGGGCGCGGCCCGACTCTTCGGGGACGACCCGCGGCGGCCGCGCTTTCTGCGGACGGTCGCGCAGCAGCAGGGATTGCTTCAGATCTACGAAGACTTTTGCTTGCAAGACGAGTCCGACTGCGCGCAATGTCCCTTCCCCGAGCAGATGCAAAAATGGACCTGAAGAAAACGACCGCTGGGCGGGCCGCCTTCACGCTTATTGAGCTGTTGGTCGTCATCACCATTATCGCGATCCTGATGGCGCTCCTTTTCCCGGCCTTTAAAGGCGTGCAGGATCAGGCAAAACGAACACAGGCGAAGAATGATGTCACGCAGGTCGTGACGGCAGTGAATGCGTTCTACACGGAGTATGGGAGGTATCCGGTCCCGGGCTCGCCGGGTGTGCCCGATTATTTGATATTAGACGGAAATATTCAAAATCTCATGGATGTCTTGCGAGCTGATGGTCTCAGTTGGGATAGTTCATCCGCCGAAAATCTAAATCCCAAACGGATCGTCTTTATGAGTCCGCCATACGCAAAAGATGCGACAAATCCGAGAGGTGGAATCGCACCCGGCACAGGGACGAACGCAGGTAAGTATTACGATCCTTGGGGTAGCACTTATCGATTTCGGATCGATTGGGACTACGATAATAATCTGGTAAATCCCTACACTGCTGGAGCGGGAAACAGCCCGCTGTCGGGTGGGGTAATCGGATTTTCGATTGGCAAAGATCAAGTGAGCGATGCTGATAGCAACACGGGAAAGCGGAATGTTTCCGGGCAGACAAACAATGGAGACGACGACGTGATCTCCTGGCAGTAACGGCGTCTTTGCTTTTGACTATTCGCTCTTCCCCGAGGAGCATGCAGCTCTTTCCCACGCGGGTGTAGTTCAATGGTAGAACGGCAGGTTCCCAATCTGCATACGAGGGTTCGATTCCCTTCACCCGCTAAATACCTGATTTTGTAATGTTTATGCGTGTAAGTTAAACTAATATCAGCTTTTTCAGAACAGGAATCAGAACGAATCCATAGATTTCTGCCAGTGTCACTGATGTCGGTATTGGCCGAAGGTCGGGTTGTTGTTTGGGCAAGAGATCCATCGCGATCTTGCACGGCAGGGCTGCTCAGTATCTCCGCGCGCTCAAGCGCATCGCGCGAACCTAACCACGACGCTGCCAACGCCCTTCCCCGGCTCCGTCTTCCGGACGAAAATGCCGTCGCTCCCGCGCAGCTTTTTCTTCCTTGCCCCGCCAGTTTCATCTAAATGGGAAGGAACGTGCTTGATAAGAAACAACTAACCGAAACCGATATCCGCACGAAATTCATCACGCCTGCGATCGTTGGCCCCGACGCCTGCAAGTGGAATATAATGACGCAGGTGCTCGAAGAGCGCTACTTCACGAAAGGGCGCGTCATCGTTCGAGGTAAGACAGTCCAGCGCGGAGAGGCCAAAAAAGCCGACTACATTCTCTTCTACAAGCCGAACATCCCGATCGCTGTCGTCGAAGCGAAAGACAACAACCACGCCGTCCTTCAACAAAAAACAACCTTCATGAAAATGATAACCAAATCTGTGTATTCCGCGTTCACAGCGATAGCCCTCACCTGCTCTGCGCTGGCGCCGGGAGCGCGAGCAGAAGCGCCTGGACCGATCAAAGTGGATCAAGCAACTCGTGCCCGGGTGAATGAAAGTTACGGCAAACTTCCCCTCAGCTTTGAGGCGAACCAGGGTCAGCAGGATCAAGCAGTGAAGTTCCTCTCCCGAGGCAGTGGGTACAACCTGTTCCTGACCAACCGCGAAGCGGTGCTGGTGCTGACGAAATCGGAGAAGCCGGCGCCCGCGAAAAAGGCGACTCCTGCGACTGTTGCGCAGAAGAAGCCGAAGCGGCAATCGAGCGTTTTGCGCACGCAGCTTGTGGCGGCCAATCCCGCATCCAAAGTGACCGGGGCGGAGGAGCTACCGGGCAAGATCAACTACTTGATCGGCAAGGATCCCTCGAAGTGGCGCACGGATGTGTCGACCTACGCCAAAGTGCGCTACGAACAAGTCTATCCTGGCATCGACCTGGTTTACTACGGCAACCAACGGCAACTGGAATACGATTTTGTGGTGGGGCCGGGAGCCGATCCTGCTCGCATCCGGCTCAAGCTTGCCGGTGCGCAGAAGATGTCTGTGGACGGGCAAGGCCAGCTGATGGTGGAGACGGCGGGAGGCAGCGTGCGCTGGAAGAGGCCGGAAATTTATCAGGAAGTGGACGGCCAACGCCGAACCGTGAAAGGCAAATATGTTCTCCAGCGGGGCCATGAGCTCAGCTTTGCCGTGGCCGCCTACGATACGGCCAGGCCACTCATTATCGATCCGACACTGGTTTACTCCACTTATCTCGGAGGCAGCACTTTCGATGAGGGCCACGGGATCGCGGTGGACACCTCCGGCAACGCCTATGTGACGGGATACACGTATTCGACCGACTTTCCCACTACCGCTGGGGCATTTCAGACGAGCTTGGGCGGTGACTACGGTATCAGCAATGCCTTTGTGACTAAGCTCAATCCCACCGGCTCCGGCCTTGTCTACTCCACTTATCTGGGGGGCAGCGGTGGCGATTACGGCGACTGCATCGCGGTGGACACCTCCGGCAACGCCTACGTTACGGGAACTGCGGGTTCGAGCGACTTTCCCACGACGGCTGGGGCCTTCCAGACGACCTTCGGTGGTGTCTACAGTGATGCCTTTGTGACTGAGCTCAATCCCACCGGCTCCGGTCTTGTCTACTCCACTTATCTCGGGGGCGGCGATTACGATGACGGCTTCGGAATCGCGGTGGACACCTTCGGCAATGCCTCCGTTACAGGGGTAACGTATTCGACCAACTTTCCCACAACGGCTGGCGCTTTCCAGACGACCTTCAGTGGTATCTACGGTGATGTCTTTGTGACTGAGCTCAATCCCAATGGCTCCGGCCTCGTCTACTCTACTTATCTCGGGAACGGTGAGGGCACCGGCATCGCGGTGAACATTTGCGGCAACGCCTACGTTACTGGAGATACGTCCGGCGACTTTCCCACGACTGCTGGGGCCTTTCAGACGACCTCCGGTGGTGTCTGCGATGCCTTTGTGACTGAGCTCAATCCCACCGGTACCGGTCTCGTCTACTCCACCTATCTTGGGGGCAGCGATTACGATTACGGCATCGGCATTGCGGTGGACACCTCCGGCAACGCCTACATTGCAGGGGAAACGTATTCGACCAACTTTCCCACGACTGCTGGAGCCTTTCAGACGACCTTGGGTGGTCGCGACGATGTCTTTGTGACTGAACTCAATCCCACCGGCTCCGGCCTTGTTTACTCCAGCTATCTCGGGGGCAGCGATTTCGATGGCGGCTTCGGCATTGCGGTGGACACCTCCGGCAACGCCTACGTTACAGGGGAGATCTGGTCAAGCGACTTTCCCACGACCCCTGGGGCCTTTCGGAGGACTTTGAGTGGTGCCACCGATGCCTTTGTGAGTGAGTTCAATCCCACTGGCTCCGGCCTTGTCTACTCTACTTATCTCGGAGGCAGCGGTTACGAGAGTGCCGACGGCATCGCGGTGGACACCTCCGGCAACTTCTACGTGATGGGATTCACGTCTTCGAGCGACTTTCCAACGACCGCTGGGGCCTTCCAGACGACCTTCGGTGGTTTGGACGATGTCTTTGTAGCGCAGTTTAGTGCGATCACAGGACCTACTCCGACCCCTACACCGACACCAACTCCCACCCCAACGCCAACTCCCACTGCCACCCCAACGCCAACTCCCACTGCCACACCAACGCCTTCTCCTACAACAACTCCTACCCCTGAGCCGACACCGACACCGGGGTGTCAGATCGTGGTCGTGGCCAAAAAGCACCGCGTCGGCCGAGGCCAATTTGTGGTTGTAATCCACTGGACTGGGGCGACGTCGCACGAGGTCAAGATCTCCCGCAATCCACCAGGCGGCGTGATCGCCACAAGGCAAAACCCCTATACGGACAGCATCACGGTGCGCGGAACCTACACCTACTCGGTGACCGACAGGGCCGGCAACTGTTCGAACCAAGTGACGGTGACCTTCCCGTAGAGAATCAAAGACGGTGCGCGAATTGGCCCAGGGAGCGCATGGAAGGAAATACCTGGAGTCGGTTCGTGAATCTCGGCAAATTTGTTTTCGGATCAGCGAATGCGGCTCGGAAATCTGTCGGATAGAATGCCGCGATTCACATACTGACCCCGGTTTCCCGCCCCCCCGATGTGTTGCGTCTGTATTTGCGCAGGCAGTTTTTGATCTCTCTCCTCGCGACCGGCATTCCTGTGCCGATCCGTCCAAGGAGAAAACCGAACTCCACCATCCGCACGGCATCAGCCAACCGGGCGGTTCCTACCGAAATGCGAATAAGCGGGCGAGCGGCGGCGAGCAACTCCTTCACTAGCTCAAGATCGGTTCTGCGCCGCGAGCTCACCTCTGAGTATTGCCTTGTCATTCATTCGCCTCGGCAGCTGGATTACCAAACGAAGCCATTTTGCGACCCTACCCGATTTGAAGCATCGCTCTAGGTCAGACCGTCGACGTACCGAGCCGGCGGGCCGTTTGCAATGCCTCTAGCTGAGCCAGGGTGCGATACAATTTGTTCTCGTGCGAGGTCTCGTAACGCTGGAACTTCTGAAGTTCTTCAACCTGGGCGACGGACAAGCTTGCGGGAAGCCCAGGATCCAGGACGGTCGTCCTGCCGCAGAGCTGCTCCGCCGCTTCGGTCATGTCACCTCCAAAAGGATATGTGGTTTCTGTCAGTTGTGGGTTGATTTACCTAGGCAAAGCCGCCTCTTAGAGGACGCGGCATGTATACGAGGGTTCGATTCCCTTCACCCGCTCTCCCCGGCCAGCCGCTTTCCCAGCCGAACTCGGGAAGTCGCTTTCCCGGTCCGGCAAGTCGTTCTCCGTGCCCGGAAAGTCGCTGTCCTGTCTCGGAAAATCGATATCCGATGGCGCATCGCGAGGGCGATTCTGTGCTGGCGAAAATCGAAAAACGCAGCGGCAATCAGGCTGTGGCCGAGCGCGTCGTTCAAGTCCGGGCCATCACGGACAACGGAGTCCTGGAGCAGCGGGCCGGAAGCGAAAGAGATCCGGTTCGAGAAAAAGTAACCGCCCATTGCGGCAAATTTTCCGTAAGGCTTTCCTGCGTCCGACTTCCGTATAGTTTTACGGAATGTCTGACGAACTCGACCCGCATTCGAGTCTCCCAAGCGACCCTCTTGATGAAATTCTCATCTTCGGTAGCGTCGAGACGCGTCGGAGATTCTTGAAAAAAGTCGCGGGCACGAGCGCCGCGCTAACTTTCGGTCCCAGCCTGATGAGCTTTTCCAACCTGCACGCGGCCAATGTAGCCGCGGCGCCAAATTCTACCGCCACGATGGTAAACGTCCAACTCAAGATAAACGGCGCGGTTCACAAGCTGCACTTGGATCCGCGTGTCACGCTGCTCGATTTGCTCCGGGAGAATCTCCGGCTCACCGGTTCCAAGAAAGGCTGCGATCACGGACAGTGCGGCGCCTGCACCGTCCTCGTCAACGGGCGGCGGGCTAACGCCTGCCTGCTCCTCGCCGTCACGTTGGAAGGCGACGAGATCACGACCATCGAAGGCCTCGCGCAGGGCGGAAAATTACATCCGATGCAGGCCGCCTTCGTCGCGCACGATGGTTTTCAATGCGGCTATTGCACGCCGGGCCAGATTTGTTCCGCGGTCGCCTGCGTCCAGGAAGGTCACGCGAAGGATGACGCGCAGATTCGCGAATTCATGAGCGGCAACCTCTGCCGCTGCGGCGCTTATCCGAATATCGTTGATGCGATCAAGGAAGCACGCGGTCAAATGGAAGGCGGCGCGTCATGACGCCGTTCTCCTATTCTCGCGCGAGCGATCCGCAGACCGCGATCAGCGGCGTGGCGGCTAACCCGAAGGCAAAATTTCTCGGCGGCGGCACCAATCTCGTTGACCTCATGAAAATGGGCGTCGAGCGACCCGAGCAGCTCGTCGACATCAACCGCCTCGATCTCGCCAAGGTGGAGGAACTACCTAACGATGGTGGTATTCGCATCGGCGCCCTGGTGCGTAACTCCGACCTCGCCGAGCACCGGCTCATCGCTTCGCGCTATCCGGTTTTAAGCGAAGCGCTCCTCTCTGGCGCGAGCCCGCAGTTGCGCAACCTCGCCACCACCGCCGGCAACCTTTTGCAGCGCACGCGTTGCTATTATTTCTACGACCCGGCCTTCCAGATGTGCAACAAGCGCGTCCCCGGGAGCGGCTGCGGCGCGCTCGAAGGCTACAACCGCATCCACGCCATCCTCGGGCAGAGCCAGCAATGCATCGCGACTCACCCGAGCGACATGTGTGTGGCCATGGCTGCGCTCGACGCGGTCGTCCGCGTGCAGGGTCCAGCTGGCGAGCGCACCATCCCGTTTGCTGACTTTCATCGTCTTCCGGGCGACACGCCGAACGTCGAAACGAATCTTCAGCCTAACGAATTGATCACCGCGGTCGATCTGCCTGCGATCCCGTTCGCGACCCGCTCGCATTACTTGAAGGTGCGCGACCGGGCCAGTTACGCCTTTGCCCTCGTCAGCGTGGCGGCGATTTTGGAACTGGAAAACGGCACGATCAAATCCGCCCGCCTCGCGCTCGGTGGCGTGGCCCACAAACCGTGGCGCGCGAGCAAGGCGGAGCAGGCGCTGACCGGCAAGAAACCGGACGCCGCCGCCTTCAAGGCTGCCGCCGACGCGGAACTCGCCGCCGCCAAGGGCTACAAGTACAACACCTTTAAAATCGAGCTCGCGAAACGTGCCATCAGCCAGGCCCTGACGACCGTCGCAGCCCTCGCCTAACGATTATGGCCAACCCAAACATTCTCGGACCAGCCCGCAGTCGGGTTGACGGGCCGCTCAAGGTCCAGGGACAGGCGAAGTATGCGGTGGAATTTGAGCTGCCGCGGTGCGCGTCCGCCTGGCCGGTCGAAAGCAACATCGCCAGCGGAAAAATCACCGCTATCGAAGACAAGGCCGCGCTCTCGGCCGCGGGCGTTCTCGCCGTCCTGACCCACGAAAACGCGCCGAAATTAAAAGATCTCGGCGACTCCGGCGCAGACGCGCTCACCCATGGCATCCGAAACGAACTGCGCCCGCCACTGGCGGACAATCAGGTTTCCTACGCCGGGCAATATGTCGCTTTGGTCGTGGCCCAGACCATCGAGCAGGCCCGCTACGCCGCTTCGCTCGTTAGGGTCAGTTACGCGCCCGAGTCGGCGATCTTGACACTGGATGACGCGAACAAAGCCAAGAAACCGAAAAAGAATCAGGACGAAAAAGTCCAGCTCCACAAAGGCGATGTCGAACCGGCGCTCGCCAACAAAGACCTCATTCGTGTCCACCAAACTTACATCACGCCGACCGAGACACACAACCCGATCGAGACCTCGGGCACGATCGCGGCGTGGGACGGAAAGGATAAACTGACCGTTTGGGACGCGACCCAATTTGTGAAAGGCGTGCAGAGCATTCTGGCGCGCAGTTACGGATTGGACCTGCCAAACGTGCGCGTCATTTGTCCGTTCGTCGGGGGCGCGTTTGGCTGCAAGGGCGCCGTCTGGCCGCACGTCCTGCTCGCCACCATGGCGTCGAAGGCGACCGGTATGCCGGTGAAATTTCACCTTCCGCGCAAGGCCATGTTCACCGGCACCGGCCATCGCACGCCGACCTACCAGACGATTTCCCTCGCCGCGACTTCGAACGGAAAATTGCAGGCGATCAAACACGTCACCGATACCCTCACCTCGCCGGTCGGCGAATTCGTCGAAACCGTTGGCGCCCGCTCTACCGGCGTCATGTATGCGAGCGAGACGATCAAGGTCGAGGAGACCGTTTTCCCGGTAAACATCGCGACGCCCACGTTCATGCGCGCGCCTGGTGAATGTCCCGGCGTTTTCGCTCTCGAATGCGCGCTCGATGAACTTTCCTACCTCCTCCAGATGGACCCGGTGGATTTACGTCTCGCGAACTACGCGGCCAACCATCCAATTAAGAACGTCCCTTTCAGCGCCAAGCATTTGAAAGAAGCCTACCTCACCGGCGCGGAGAAATTCGGCTGGTCGAAGCGCGACCACCAGACCGGCCAGATGCGCGACGGAAACGTCCTCGTCGGCTGGGGCATGGCGACCGCCACTTATCCCGCGCACAAATGGTCCGCCGCCGCGAAAGCCATCCTGCACGCCGACGGCAGCGCGACCGTGCAGTGCGCGACCCACGATCTCGGAACCGGCGCCTATACCGCCTTTACCCAGATCTCTTCCGAAATGCTCGGCGTGCCGTTTGAGAAAGTGAAGTTCGAACTCGGCAAATCCGACTACCCGTTCGGCCCCGTCGCGGGCGGCTCCAATTCCACCGCCACCGTCGGCACCGCGATCCACGACGTCGCGCAGCTTTTGCACAAGGCCCTCGCCGAGCTCGCGGTCAAAGACGCGAAGTCGCCGCTCCACGCCGCGCAGCCCGACGACATCGCGATGACCGAGCCCGGCCGGATCGGATTGAAAAAGAATCCGGCGAAGTCCGACAGCTACACCGACATCCTGCAGCGCGCGGGCAAGAAATCGATCGAGGTCGAGAGCCAATTGAAGGAGCCGGAGGAAAACCAGAAGCTCGCCTTCCAATCCTGGGGCGCGCATTTCTGCGAAGTGAAAATCGACCCGCTTCTGCCGCGCGTCCAGGTCACGCGCGTCGTCAGCGCGATGGACTGTGGCCGCATCGTGAGCTACAAAACCGCGCGCAGCCAGATCATCGGCGGCGTCGTTATGGGCATCGGCATGGCCTTGATGGAAGAGACGGCTTACGACCCGCACACCGGTCTTCCCGTTACCGCCAACCTCGCCGAGTACCACGTCCCGACCAACGCCGACATCCCGCCGATCGAAGTCCATTTCGTCGGCGAACCGGACTTCGCCTTCAACCCCGTCGGTGCGCGCGGCATGGGCGAGATCGGGATCACCGGGATCGCCGCCGCGATCGCAAACGCAGTTTTCCACGCCACTGGAAAACGTATTCGCGAACTCCCGATCACGCAGGACAAATTGATCTGATGACGCAGCGCCGCGTGGGATCTCTCGGGGGAGCGCACGCCCCCCCGCGTGCTGGCGACGGCGCCCTCGCCGTCGCGAACTTTTCCTCCGTGCGCGGCCTTGAGGAGGTTTCGAC
>JBPCLI010000091.1:0-33830 GCA_051003415.1 Chthoniobacterales bacterium
TGACCTGATGACGCATCGCCGTGTGGGATCTCTCGGGGGAGCGCCCGCCCCCCCGCGTCTTGGCGACGGCCCCCTCGCCGTCGCCAACTTTTCCTCCGGGCGGCCCATTGAGAAGGTTTCGGCGAGGCGCCAAAACCGGCACCCGAGGGCGCGTGCGCTCCCCAGAACCCGAGGCGCGCGACGATGAAAGAGATTCGCGACATCCTGCGCGAAGGCGAGCGTCGCCGCGGCCAACCGCTGGTCCTCGCCACGCTCGTTATGGCGCGCGGCTCCAGTTATCGCCGGCCTGGCGCGCGGCTCCTGATCGCCCCCGATCAGACCACCGTCGGCGCCTTGAGTGGCGGCTGCCTCGAAGAAGAAGTCGCGCTCCGCGCCCAGGAGGTTTTCGCGACCGGCCAGCCGCTCCTGCTCAACTTCGACACCCGCCTCCGCTACGGCTGCAACGGCGCGATCGAAGTCCTGCTCGAGAAACTAAACCCCGTCCTACTCGAGCAGCTCGCGATCGATCAACGCCAGCGTCGCGAAACCCACTTCGCCACCACCTTTGAAAACAGCACGTCGTTAGGCAGTCGTGTCATCACGCATCCTGCGGACGCGCAACCGGGCACCTTCCTCCAAACCATCCCGCCGTCGCTCCGCCTCCTCCTCATCGGCGACGGACCGGACAGCGCGGCCTTGCGCGGTCTGACCGCGGTCCTCGGCTGGGAGATTTTCGAAACCGAAGAGGCCTCCGCTTTGCCGGATGATTTCGACCGATGGACCGCCGTGATCATCAAGACGCACAACTACGGGCGCGATTACGCCGCGCTCGAGAAGCTGCTCCCGCTCGGCCTGCGCTATGTCGCCCTGCTCGGCCCGCGGCTCCGGCGCGACCAACTTCTGCATACCCTGCTCGAGACCGGTCTCCAGGTGCGCTCCCGATTATTCTCCCCCGCCGGCCTCGATCTCGGGGCGGAATCGCCCGAGCAAATCGCCCTCGCCATCGTAGCGGAGATCCAGACCGTCTTCGCTGAAGCGAGCGCCGAGTCATTGCGCGAATGGAAGCGCCCGATCCACCTGCCGGGCGCGTCGGTCGCGGCCGCAGGGTGAAAATCGGCGCTGTCATTCTCGCCGCCGGTTCCTCCTCCCGCCTCGGGCAACCCAAGCAACTTCTGGAATTCCAGGGGCTGGCGCTCGTTAGGCGAACCGCCCGGGCTGCGCTCGATACCGGTTGCGACCCGGTCACGCTCGTCCTCGGCGCCGCCCGGGAAAAGATCGCGCCCACCCTCCAGGATCTCGACCTGACGATTCTCCCTAACGAATCCTGGGAACGCGGTCTGGGAACCTCGATCCGCCTCGGGGTCGCTGCCTTACGGGAGTGCGACGCGATTCTCCTCCTCGTCTGCGATCAGCCACTGGTCGACGCCGCGCTCCTGCGTCAGCTCATCGCCCGGCAAGAGGAAACTGGACAACCGATGATCGCCTCCGGCTACGCTGGGACGCAGGGCGTGCCCGCCCTTTTCACCCAAGCCTGCTACGAGCGCCTGCTCGCGTTGAACGACGAATCCGGCGCGAAAGCCCTCTTCTTCACTCATCCCGGCGAAGTCGCGTCCGTTCCGTTCGAGGGGGGCGCACTCGACATCGATACGCCAGCCGACCTCAAAACCTGGCGCGGCTAGTGTAGCGGCGGCCGTGTTGGTAGCTGGAGGGCGACGTCTCCAGCGAAAAATTCTCCAGGAGGCCATGGTTTCCCCCATGCGGACGATACGCCCGCCGCTACATCCCGGGCTTGACAGCCCCGCCCCAGAAAATCCAACCATCACCACAGCATGAACCAAAACACAAAACGCTCGCTCCTGCGCTGGCTCCACATCATCGTGACGATTCCAATCTTCGGGTACATCTACGGCCCAGCCGCGGAAGTTGGGGAGTATGCCGGCGCGGTCCGATACGTCTTCGTTCCCATCATGGTCCTGTCGGGCTTATGGATGTTTGCTGGCCCGATCTTGGCCATCATTGGCGTGGCGGCTTTGCTCGGGGCCTATCAACTCTGGGGCTACGGGGCAGCGGTCCTGAGTCAGGTCCTGCTCTTTCTCGTACGGAGGATTTGGCTAATGATTCAGGCGCGAAGCGCGAAAACCACCGCCTGATCGGCACACACTCCCCAAATAAAATTTATGAAAAGCGCCGGAACAAAAAAGGCACTCTAAAAATCGCACGAGATTGTTCGCAACCTTGAAAGCCCGCTTCGAGAAAACCATGAGCCGCCACAAAGCTTCGACTGGGCGAAAGTGCAGGCCCGGCTGGAAGCCGACCTCGGCAAACTCTGGTCGCTCCACGAACTGGAAAAAACCGGCGGCGAACCCGACGTGCTCGGCCACGACAAAAAGACGGGCGAATACCTTTTCTTCGATCGTTCGCCGGAGAGCCCGAAAGGCCGGGGGGCGGTCTGCTGCGACCGCGCCGCGCTCGATTCCCGCAAGGAATTCAAGCCGAAAACTAGCGCCATCGACATGGCCACCGCCATGGGCGTCGATCTCCTGACCGAAGAGAAATATCACCAACTCCAGAAACTGGGAGAGTTCGACCTCAAAACGACGACCTGGGTGAAACCCCGGCGGAGATTCGCAAGCTCGGCGGCGGCCTCTTCGGCGATCGCCGTTACGGCCGGGTCTTCATCTGCCACAACGGCGAACAATCCTACTACAGCGCCCGCGGCTTCCGCGCCTCACTCTAGGTCGAGACCAGAGATCGGGATCCCGCTAGAGCAACTCGACCAACGGATCAAAGACCGCCGGGTCTGATGCGCCTTGTTCTCCATCCGGAGGTATCCTCCGATTTTGACGCGATCATGGAGTATTACGTGGTCCAGCTACCCTGGCTGATTTCGGCCGGTAAAGCGCGCAGCTTTTCGACAACGCCCGCTAGGGCTAGCGAAAAATCTCGCCGCCTTTCATGACCATCTTGATTTGCCTAACGACTCCAACATCCTTGGTGGGATCACCGCCGACCGCGACGAGGTCGGCGAGTTGACCCGGGCGGATGTTGCCGCGATCAGCGAGCTGGAAGATGGCCGCGTTGCCGCTCGTTGCCTGGCGCAAAACCTCGAGTGGCGTGAAGCCATACTCGTGCACGAGTAGTTCCATCTCGCGCGCGTTGTCGCCGTGGGTGAAGACGCCGACGTCGCCGCCCAGCGCGAAGGTAACTCCGGCAGCGCGGGCCGCTTTCATGCTCGCGTGTTTTTCCGTGATGCGTGGCGGCTCGGGCGCGCCTCCTTTCTGCCAGCCGTGATATTGCTCGACGGCGTCACCGGCTGCGACGGTCGGACAAAGAGCGACGCCATGTTCTTTCATCAGCTTGAAGACTTCCGCCGTGCCTTCATCGCCGTGCTCGACAGTGTCGACGCCGGCGAGGATGGCGCGGCGCATTCCCTCGGCGGTCGTAGCGTGCGCGGCCACGGGGCGGCCGGCATCGTGCGCGGCTCTGACTGCGGCGGTCATTTCATCCTGGGAAAAGGTGGGGCGCGAAGGTTCGCCCGGGCCCCAACGATAGTCAGCGTAGAGTTTCACCCAATCGGCGCCTTTGCCAATCTGTTCACGCACTGCCCTAACGATTCCTTCCACCCCGCTCGCCTCCTGCGCGCCCTGCGGCAAATCGAGATCGGTCGAAAGCTTCGGACCGTAACTGCCCGTCGCGACAATCGCGCGCGTTACCACGATCATGCGCGGGCCGGGGACGAGACCCTGGTTGATCGCTTTTTTTAGTCCGACGTCGGCATAGCCGGCGCCTTCCGTCCCTAGGTCGCGCACCGTAGTGAAGCCGGACAGGAGAGTGGTGCGAGCGTGGGCGGTAGCAGCGGCGGTGCGAAAGGCGAGTGACTCATTATTCACCTGGTCGTTCCAGGACGTCTCGTTGTAGGGATGGAGAAAGAGATGAGAGTGCCCCTCAATCAGGCCGGGAATGATAGTTTCGTTAGGCAGGTCGAGCGTTTGGGCGTCGTTAGGAGCGGTGATTTGCGCGGCTGGGCCGGCGGCCTCGATTATGTCGCCGCGGACGAGCACGGCCCAGCCGGGATGTATTTCCTGGCCGTCGAAAACCGCGGCCGGCCGAAGCAGGCGAGCCACCGGCGCGACCGTCTCGGCGGCATGGGCGAGAGCGGCGATTGAGGTCGCGAGGAGAGCGCAAAGAAAGTTCGTTTTCACCAAACGGATCTTACCACAGACCGGGCAAAAGCCGTTTCGTCGCCTACGCATAACGGGGATATCCCGGATAGCGCTGGCGGAGAAACTTTTCTTCGCAAACAGTCGCACGATCGCACCCGTAGTGGCGAGAATGCCTAACGAAACGGAAAGAGGCGAGAGATGGTCGAGGATTCCTGCCCAGATAAAGAGACAGATCGAAGCGTAGATCGGATGGCGCAGGAAACGGTAAGGCCCACTTGTGACCAGTTCGCCGCCGGTCGGATCGGCAGCAGCATGAAAACTTCGCAGACCAAAGGTCAGGCGCGCCCAGAGCATCAGGCAAAGGGCAGCTACCTGAAAGGCGATCGGCAGCGGTGTGCGCGTGAAGAGGGAGTGGGTGTAGAGCAGAGCGACGAGCGCCGCGACCATCGCGGCGAAGGCCAGGGCGGAAGCCAGTCTCATAAAAGCAATCCCTCGCCCCGATGCGATCAGGGCGAGGGAGATGGAGCATTCCGTCGGCGAAGCGCCGACCTTATTGATCGCCGGGGATCGTCAGCATGACGTGCCCGCTCGTGAACTCGGGATTCGCGATCGTCGCTTCGGCGGTGACGGTCTGGAATTTTCCGCCCTTTGCAGGCACCGTCTTGGTCGCGCTGACTTCGCCGACCTCGGTGTGCGACTCGCTGGTGACAGGCGCGCCGGGTCCTGTGATACGCAGCTGCACGCCATTAGCGGATTCGACCGCGCCCTTCGGACCGTCCTTGCGGGCAGAAGCCTTGGCCACGATCTCCTGCTCGTTGCCGTTCATCTTTTGTTCAACCGTCAAGACCAGAGCCATCGTGGTCATGGTCTTCGAATCGAGCGCCTCGTGGCCCAGGCGGTGTACCATTTCAAATTTCTGTGCGCTGTGCGGTCCGAGCTGAGTCTCAGCGGTCGCGCCGCCGCCGCCACCGGGGGCGGCACAGGAGCCGAGAGATAAGGCAGTAGCTGTCACGAGCAACAAATGCGGAAGGTATTTCATGGCTCAACTCTGGTTAGGCGGGAAGCTCTCGTCAAACACTTGTTTCGGTCCCGCGCAAGGTCAGGGACGGGGGGGCGGAGGTGGCTCGTCTGGCGGTTTACCGTTCTCCCCTTCGGTGGCTGGTGGGCCATGGCCGCGGGGCGAGTGACGAGGACCCTTTCGTTCCCGGCTCGCCTGTTGAATTTTTGCCAGCCTGGCGCGTTGGACGTCGGTCAGTTCCGGTTGGAGCGCGCGGTTGGTCTCGATCATCACCTGGTGCACCCGGGCGCCGGTGTCGGTGCGAATTTCCTGCAATTGTTTGCTCGCGCGATCGAGGATCGGCTCGACTTTCGCCAGCTGTTGCGGGGTTAGATCGAGCTGGTCCTTGATGTGATCGCGCAAGCGCTCAGTCAGGAGATGCGGGTGATGTCCGTAATCAGAGCGCCATTGCCGGGAATGATGAAAAGTGAAGAATCCGCCGGCCGCGGCGCCGGCGAGAAAGGCGAGGACAAAGCCCGCGATCAGCTGGCCTTTGAGCGAAGTGGTCATGGTTCAACGACGGTGCTGATCGCCTTGTCGGCGATCGCATATTGATCGAAAGCCTCGCCTGGATCGTCACCCTGACGGAGTTCGTTCACCACGCCAGCGGTGGCCAGAACGATGACAGCGAGAGACAGAAGAACCACGCGGCGAAGAAGAAGTCCGACGTCGACGAAGTGGTGGTTTTGATCCCAGCGCCAGCCTGCCAGGACGCGGGTGTCGAAGCCGAACGGCATCTCGTTAGGCGCGGCGGGCTCGTTTTCCGCGGCGGCGGCCCTCAACAAGCGATCGAGGCTCGTGTCTTTCACCGGTTACCCTCCGCGCTGAATTTGTCCAGTTGTTGTCTCATTTTCTGGCGGGCGCGAAAGGCGCGCACTTTCACGAGCGAGGCGCCCCAGCCGGTCAAGGCCTGAATTTCCGCGACGGAGCGCTGTTGCAGATAAAGCAGATCGATCACGAGTCGCTCTGCCGGCTTGAGCGCGTCGAGGAGGCTCTCGACAAGATCGCGCGCGGCCAGCGTGCGATCCGGACCAAGCTCATCGGTAGTGGCGGCGAGATTGTGCACGACCGCCACCTCTTCTTCGCTCAAGTCCGCGTGGCGAAATTCCGGCCGCACCCGCTCGGACTGGATCTGGTTAATGCAGGTATTGACCGCGATGCGCGAGACCCAATGCCCAAGCAGCACCTTGCCGGAGAATTGGTCGAGCTTGTGGAAGATCTTAATGAAAATCATCTGGCAAAGATCCTCTTCGGCGGTGCGTCGCGGGCGATGGGAACGGACCAGTTTGAGGACGAGCGGGTAGAGTCGGCGCACAAGTTCGCGCGCGGCCGTTTCATCGTGCCGCCGGGCCGCCGCGACGAGCTCGTCCACCTCGAGTTCCTCAGCCATCTCATCCAAGACGTTTCCACACTAAGGGGAGTGACCGGGCAGCGCTCGCTTTGGTTACAAGAATTCTGCACGCGGCATCTTCCAACCTTTCGAAAAAATAACTGTAACCGGCTCTGACCACTCCCGGTCATCAGGCATAACATATGAAACTTACACTCATCACACTCAGTGCCGTCAGCGCGCTTGCGCTCGGCAGTTCCGCCTTTGCCAACGACCAGGAGACTGGCGGACAAGACCAGGGGGGCGGTCACGGTCGTCATCACAGCGCGCTCGAACGCGTGACCGAGCAGTTGAACCTAACGCCGGAACAAAAGGCGAAAGTGCAGCCGATCGTCGACCAGGCGACTCCGCAGATCGAGAGCATCCGGCGCGACGCGATGGAGAAAACGAAGGCGGTGATGGACAACGCGATGTCGCAAATCCGCCCAATGCTCACTCCGGAGCAGCAGAAGAAACTCGACGAAGCGAAGACTGAACGTCACGGCGGACGCGAGGGACACGGCGGCCGACACAATCATCGCGGACAGGGCGGCCAAGGCGCGCAGGACGATTCGGACAACGGTTAGTGGCCGCAATTGCCGGGCGCTGTCCCCGGCTTCCGGCCTAACGAAGACCCGGTTTTGATTTCGCGGTGGTGGATGGCCGGGCTCGCCTCTCGGTCATCTTGCTTACGTCAGGTCGAATTCGAGCAAGGGCAGTTCGCGCGCCTCGCCATCTAGTTCGCTCCCAACCACTCCGACTCGACGCGCTCCCATACGCAAATAGAATGGCTGGGCGTGCAGGTCGGCCTCGATCGTTAGCCGAGCCGCCTTCCGGGCGCTCGCCTGCTGAACGGCGTGAGTGAAGAGAGCTCGGCCAATTCCCTTGCCCATTTCGTTCGGTAACACCCACAGATGTTCCAGGCGCATGGTCTCTTGGGTGCGGAGAAGGGCGTGAAAGCCGACGGCTCGTTCCGCAATAGTGGCCTTAAATGTCTCGTTGGCCGCGATGAATTCCGGCGTGATCGTGAGTTGGTCGCGCCATTGCTCGAGCCAGTGTGTCGGATAACCCCAGTGTGCCTTGGCCGCGAAAGCGATCGCACTTAGGACGGGCGCGTCACTTGATTGGGCGCGGATGATTTGCACGCGCAAAAAAGATCGCGCTCCCGAGGGAGCGCGATCAAGTTGCATTTTGCGAGGAGGGAATCGAAGGGGTGACTACTTGTCGAAGACTTTTTTAACGTCGCCGACTTTTTTCTGCACCTGGCCCTCCGCTTTTTCGGCGGTACCGCGAGCTTCCAAATCCGGATTACCAATCGCTTCGCCAGTCTTTTCCTTGACGGCGCCAATCGCTTGCTTCGCCGTGCCTTCTGCTTTGTCGTGTGTGCTTGAGTTCATACTCATAATTCGTGTTTGGTGGCCCGCGGGGTTGTGTCGAAGGTTCCGACGTTCATGAAGACGCGGCAAGCGGCGCTGGTATTTATCCTCATCACGGTAACGCTCGACATGATCGCGGTGGGCATCATCATCCCGGTGCTGCCGACGCTGATTCTCAATTTTCTCGGCGGGAGCGCTCCGCGAGCCGCCTATTGGCTGGGAATTTTCGGGACGGTCTTCGCGTTCATGCAGTTCTTTTTCATGCCGGTGCTCGGAGTCATCTCCGATCGCGTTGGGCGGCGGCCGGTCATCCTGCTCTCGAATGTTGGACTTGGTCTCGATTATTTCGTCATGGCCCTCGCGCCGACGATCGGGTGGCTTTTTCTCGGTCGCATCATTTCCGGTGTGACGGCGGCCAGCATCACGACCGCGATGGCTTACATCTCGGACGTGGTCGCGCCTGAGAAACGGTCCGGCGCGTTCGGGCTCATCGGGGCGGCGTTTGGTTTGGGTTTCATTATCGGGCCGGCGCTTGGTGGGTGGTTGGGCGCGATCGATCCGCGGCTACCATTTTGGGTAGCGGGCGGCCTCAGCCTGCTCAATGCAGCTTACGGATTTCTTGTTCTGCCGGAATCGCTCACGGTCGAGCGTCGTCGGCCTTTCACCTTTCGCCGGGCGAACCCGGTTGGGGCGCTCATCCTCCTCCGCTCCCATCCGGAATTGTTCCGCCTTTCCGCGATCCAGTTCATCGGCTACACCGCCCATGAAGTCGTGCAGATCTATGTGCTCTACGCGATTTATCGTTATGCGTGGGGCGAGAAGGCAGTCGGACTTTCGCTGGCCTTCGTCGGCGTTTGCACGGTTTTGATTTCCGGCGGAATGGTGCGGCCGCTGGTCGCGCGCCTCGGTGAACGGCGCACCCTGTACCTCGGCTATCTTCTCGGCGCGGTCGGGATGGTCCTGATGGGCTGGGCTGGCAGCGCCTTTGTTTTCATGATCGGCGTGACCGTAATGAGCCTCTGGGCCCTGGCCGGTCCGGCCGCGCAAGGGATGATGACTCATCGGGTGAGCGCCTCCGAGCAGGGCGAACTGCAGGGAGCGATCAGCAGCTTGCGCGCGATCGCGATGTTGCTCGGGCCGGGACTCTTCTCGTTCACTTTCGCCTGGTTCATCAATGCGAAACACGGCTGGACTCTGCCGGGCGCGCCGTGGTATTTGGCGGCGGCTCTGCTTTTTGTCGCCATGGCCCTGACCTTTACCGTCAGGCAGCCGGAGATGTCTGCCGTCGCCGCGCCCGCAGCCGCCAGCTGACGCAAGGTTTCCTCGCGACGGACGCTGCCGCGCAGGCCGAAAAGCTTTTGGCCTAACGATAAAAGGTTATGAACACCATCCGAGAAACGCTCAGGGAGCTGTTGAACCGAAATTGTAAACCTCAATCAGGGCTACGCCGGTGCCACCGTCCTTCCCGCTCAGGATGACGGTGTAAGCGCCCGCGGTGAGAGGAGCGAGGATGGCCGATTCGAGATCGTTCGTAGGGGGAATAGTGGTGGCGATAATCTCGTCCTTTTGGGTGTCTTGCCAGTTGTCGTTGGAAGCGACGATCGCGCCATTGATGTCGTGCAATTCAAGCGTCGGATCGACCAAGGCTCCGGGCACGGGCGGATTTCCCTCGGCCAGGGAAGGACCAATTCCGCGCACCAGCACGCTGGTGCTCAACCCCAGTGCTCCGCCGTCGACAATGAATCCGCCAATCATGACATTATCGCCCGTCTCGACAAAGCCGCGGGTGCTGATGTTGGCCAGTTGGGAATCGGCCGCCTGATCGAGATCGTAGGCTTCCACCAGGCCCACGCCGGTGTTCCCGTTTTTCCCACTTACGATGGCCGTGTAAGCACCGGGATCGAGTGTGGCGACGATGGCCGATTCGAGGGGGTTGGTGGGCTGAAGAGTCGTCGCCATGATCTCAGCCTCCTGTGTGTCTTTCCAGTCGTCGTTCGTCACGACCGTGCCGTCGGATTCGTGCAGTTCGAGAATCGTATCGGCGAGAGCTCCCGGCACCGGCGGATTGGCTGTCCCCAACGACGGACCGATGGCGCGCAGGATCACTTTTTTGGGTTCCGTACCAGTGACGATAAAGCCACCGATCAACACGTTATCGCCGGTCAGGACGCGCAGCCGGGTCGAGATGTTGAGCAGCTTTTGAGGCGCGGGTGAGGGATTTGGAGTGGGACTGGGCGAGGGAGTGGGGCTCGGTGTCGGGGTGGGCGTTGGATTAGGAGTTGGCGTGGGAGTGGGCGTAGGTGGGATTGGATCGAGGTCCGGGGCGTTATAGGGCAGGATGTAGAACTGATTGAAGATGATGCCGCTCGCACCAGCCTTGGCGCTTCCGAACATGACATAGCTTCCACTAGCGAAGGTCGCGATCGCGGCCGCTTCCGCTGGATTGTCAGGAGCCAGGCCGGAGTTCTGGATCTCGAATTGTTGGCCACCGGCCTGCCAATCGTCATTCTGGGCGATGGTCATTCCCATCATGTCGAAGACCGACAGTGTGGGATCGGCCAAAGTCCCGGCGAGTCCAATAGAAGGCCCAAGCGTGCGGACGAGCAGGTCCTCCTGGCTTGCAAGTACAATCCCGGAAACGAGGTTCGTGTCGGTGCCGCTGTCGACCTGGCCGCGCGCGCCGAAGGCGATGATTGAGGCCTTCCCACCCGTTGGATTGAGGTCGTAGATTTCGTTCAAACCAGTGCCGGTGGTAGCATTTTTGCCCCGTTCAATGACGACGTAGCTACCGGGAGCAAGAGTCGCGAGGATGGCGGACTCGAGGTCATCGCTTGGGGCGAGGCCGGTCGCCGCGATTTGTGTCTCCTGGGTTTCCTTCCAGTTATCGTTCGAACCGATCACATTCCCGCTGCTGTCGGCCAGGACGAGGGTGGGATTTTGGAGTGCGTCGGGGAGCACCCCGTTGAATGAAGGCCCGAGGCCACGCACCAGCACGGTCGCATTCCCGGTGCCAGCGACGACGAATTCATTGATGGCGATTTCGTTTCCGGTGCCGACAAACGTCCGGTTGCTCAAGCTGTTAAGCTGGGCATGAGCGTCGAGCCGTGCAACGAACACGGCGATTATAGTGACGGCGAGGCGTGGAATCATTTTCATAGGAGCGAGGTGGTTATCGTTAGGTGAGGCTATGGATGACTAGCGGATGCGAGCGACGTAGCCGTGCGGAATACCATTGCTGTCGGTATAGCGCCCGCACATTAGTCCGGAATTGTTGATGCAGTTGATGCCGGTTTCGAACCCCCCGGGAACATCGAACGAAACCGCCTCGCCGGCGGAGGTGAGAAGAAATCCATGCGCTGCCCCGGTGGCGTCTCCATAAGCCCCGATCATGAGGCCGCTGTCGTTGAGGTCAACCAAAAAAGTGAAGGTCGCCCCGGGAAAGTCTGCCCGCCGGAGCCATCGCGAAGGAAACCGTGCGCGTTGAAATCAGTATCGAAGTAGAATCCGACTGTTTCATTCGCGTTGTTGATGCCGAGTGGTTCCGTCACGCCGGATCGCGCAACGCCGAAGAAGGTCGTCACTCCCCCCGCATTCAGGTAGGCGCCGAGCGTGCTCAGGTCGCCATACGAGCCGACGAAGTTCCCCGCGTCGTTGAGCGCGAAGATAAAAGTATTGAGCGCGCCGGGGACGTTGAATTCGCGGTAGCGGTTATTGGAGAAAAGGAAGCCGTGGAGCAGGGAATTACCTGAGTAAAAACCACAGACGACGCGCGAATTATTAATTCTCTGCCCGCGAGTCGAGTTCCCGGTGTCGTTCGGTTCCACGATGGGCGCCTGAAAGCTGCCATTGCGAGATCGGACGAAGCCGCGGGTGACATTGTTCGCATCGACGTAGTAGCCCGAAATTTCGCCGCGGTCGTTGATCTCGATGGGAGTGGTGGAGGTCGCTCCAGGATAATCGAAGGAATAGAGGAACTGGATTGTCGTTGCCGGTTCGGCTTGCGTCGTTGGAACGAGACCGGGGCAAAGGAGAATGAGGCCGAGAAGCAACTGCTGGATATTTTTCATGACGGAGTGTTTTTTGGTGTAATTTGTCTTCACCGAGGAGACGTGCGTTTCGTCCGCCAAAACGGACATTGCTTTTTGAGCGAATATTTGGTGCACTGGGAAACGACCGCACTGACGAGGTTCGGCCCTGCGATGCACAACCTGAGCAACCCCGACGCGACCCAGATCCTGCAGGACTGGAGGGCCGGAGATCCGGACGCGCCGGCTCGGCTGATGCCGCTCGTTTATCGGGAATTACAGCGCCGGGCGGCCGGTTATCTGCGGCGCGAGCGATCCGATCACACTCTGCAGGCGACCGCTCTCGTCCACGAAGCCTATCTGAAACTGGTCGACCAACGTGGGGTCGATTGGAAAAACAGAGCGCACTTTTGCAGCGTCGCAGCCAAGCTGATGCGTCGGGTTCTACTGGAACACGCGCGCAGGCATAACGCGGCCAAGCGCGGCGGGAAACTGGAAAAAGTGTATCTCGATGAGACTCGCGAGCTGGCCCAGGAAGATTGTCCCGATCTTGTCGCGGTCGATGATGCGTTGCAAAAATTTGCCGATTCCTACCCGCGGGAAGGCACGGTGGTGGAGCTGAAGTTTTTCGGCGGCCTGGATGCGCATGAGATTGCCGAGGTGCTCGACGTTTCGGAGAAGACAGTCTTGCGTGACTGGAGTTTTGCCAAGCTCTGGCTCCGCCGCGAGTTGGCGGCCGATCATGCCTAACGAACGTGCGGAACGGCTCGCCGAACTGGTAAAATCTGCGCTCGAACTGCCGGCGCCAGGCTGGCCTGCTTTCCTCGATCAGGAATGCCGCAACGACCGCGAGTTACGCGCCGAGATCGAGTCGCTGCTCATCCAGCAGGACCAAATTGGTCGCTTCCTGGAAGAACCCGCAGTTCATCTCGCCGCGGACGAACTCCTGCCGGCGAGCGCCCGCCCGCCCGGAGAGGTCATTGGAGATTATGAAATCCTTTCCCTTATTGCGCGGGGCGGAATGGGCGAAGTCTATCTCGCGGAGGATTGCCAACTGGGGCGCCAGGTAGCGCTGAAGCTCATTCGTCGCGGGCTGGATTCGGCGAACCTCATCCGTCATTTCCGGCGCGAAGAGCGTCTTCTGGCCAGCCTCAATCACCCGAACATCGCGCAGCTCTTTGGCGGGGGCGTGACGCCGGACGGCATTCCCTTTTTCGCGATGGAATACGTCGAGGGCCGGCGACTCGATGAGCACTGCGACGCGCTGCGCCTCCCGATTCGAGAACGGTTGGAATTGTTTCGCAAAATCTGCGGTGCGGTCACGTATGCGCATCAGCGTTTGGTCATTCATCGCGACCTCAAGCCGGGAAATATTCGCGTGACTCCCGAGGGTGAGCCGAAACTGCTCGACTTTGGCATCGCCAAACTGCTCGAACCCGAGACGTCGTCAGGCGAGGAACCCACTCTCACCTTCGCCGGTGCGATGACCCCGGAATACGCCAGCCCGGAACAGGTGCGCGGCGAGGCGGTCGCAACCACGAGCGACGTCTATAGTCTCGGGGTGGTTCTTTTCCGGCTCCTTACCGGACAGAGTCCCTACCGGACACGGACGAGCCGCGCCGAAGAGATTTCGCGTGCCATCACCGACCAGAAACCCGACCGGCCCAGCGCCGCGGTGTCGGCGGGTCCATCAGCGGCACTCCATAGTGAGAAATCCCTCCGGGGCGACCTCGATAACATTGTGCTCAAGGCCCTGCGGAAAGAGCCGGAGCGACGTTATCCTTCCGCAGCGGAGTTATCCGACGACATCGCTGCCTACCTCAAGGGCTTGCCGGTCAGCGCGCGCAAGGATACCTGGAGTTATCGAAGTGGAAAGTTCGTGCGGCGCCACAAAATGGCGGTGGCCGCCACCGCTGTCTTTGCCCTGATCTTGCTTGGAGCGATGGGCGCGACCGTGTGGCAGGCGCGGGTCGCGATCGCGCAGGGCCGACTCGCGGCCGAGCAACGCGATCGCGCCGAACATGAGCGGGCCAAGGCCGAACGAATCAACGACTTTCTGCAAAGGATGCTGTCGTTCTCGAACCAGAGCATCGATTCCATCTCGCCGGTGCCGCAGAAGAAGGATGTGACGGTGAATACGATGCTGGATGAGATTGCACCGCAGGTGGAAGCCGAACTGCCGGATCAACCAGACGTCCGTGCCAAAATCCTTCACACGATTGGGAGCGCCTATGCCTCGCAAGGTCGCTACCTGGCGGCGGAGAAAAACCTCCGCGCCGCGCTGAAGACGGCGACGCTGGTCGCGGGAGAGGACGGAGCGGAAATCGCTTCCATCCGGGCGGACCTCGGGCTGCTCCTGATGCGCGAGTTCAAACTTGCAGAAGCGAGCGGTGTGCTGGGAGAGGTGGTGAGCTTCCATCGGGCCAAAGCGAACTCTCCGGAGTTCGATCGCGCTGCCTTCTCGTCAGCCCTCGAGAGCCTGGGGGTGACGAAATTTTTTCAGGGGGACTCGAAGAGCGCAATTTCGCTTTTGACCGAGGCCCTGGCCGTCGCAAACCAGGCAAACCTGAAAGGGATTGCTCGCACTCGTCTCGCCAGTATCAAGACCGACCTGGGAGGAGCATTGATCCAGACGGGCGAGTTGGCGAAAGGCGAAACTCTCTTGCGCGCGAGTCTCGTGGAATATCGTCAAATCCTGACCCGGCCACGGTGGGAAATGGGTGCGACTCTAACCATGCTGGGCGTGGCCATGCAGCAGGAAGCGAAACTGAATGAAGCCGAAGAGCTCCTCCTGGAAGGCGAGAAGATCTACGAGCAAACCTTGGGCGATGAGAATGCCTACCTTGCGACCAACCTGCAGGAGCAGGTCATCGTTCTTTTCGCGAAAAAGGATTTCGAGGCAGCCGAAGCCGTGCAAAAGCGGACTTTGGCTATCTACCGAGCCCTCTTTCCCGAAAATCCGGAGCGGTGGGTCCGCAGCCTAACGACTCTGGGAGGTCTCCGGGTGACAAAAGGTCTTAACGCGGTGGGTGAGCAGGACTGGCGCCAGGCGCTTGCGATTTACGAGAAGCAACCCGCCAAGGACTATGGAGCTATCGCGGAAGTCAAAGTTGCGCTGAGCCAGTTATTCGCAAAAACGAATCGGTTCGCGGAAGCCCGGGAGATGGCGACGATCGCACGCGATGAGGCCGCCCACTACCTCGGACCGCAAAGTCCCGCCGCCAAGGCCGCCGCCGCCAACTGGACAAAGGTTTGCCAGCCGGCCGGACGGTGATCCTGTCCTATTAAATCTTGCGCAACCCGCTATCTGCGGCCGCGCACGATCTGGAAGACGTTCCCGCTCCCGATGTCGCAGATGTAGAGCTCGCCACCAGCGTCTTCGCCTAACGACCTCGGGTTGAGGAGTGGGTAGTTGCCCACCGTGGTTGGAAAAAATACACTGACGACCGATTGGTCGATCACGCTGGTGGGATTCAGCGTTAACTCATTGCCCGAGATCGAGGCACTGCTGAAGTTCGTGTTGTCATCTTGAATGTCGTCAGCATTGCCATCGGCTGGCCACCAGCTCACCATGCCAGCGGGTGGCGGAATGCACGTCCCGGGCACGGTTGTAACCCGAGGGCATCGACCCCTGGCTGCGCCCCTCTTGAGTCTTCGCTGGTTCCTGGCGGCGCTTACCAGGTCGAGGTCTGCGCCCCGGCTACGGGGCCCGCCTAGCGCATCCATCTCAGGCGCTGATCAACGGCTTGGCTGCATGAGCTGCCAGTTGCCGTTTTCAGCCCGGTTCGGATCGTAGCTCAGGTCGTTCGAATGGCGATAGGTGCCGTAGCCGTCCGTCCAGTGGTACTGTTCGGTGTAAGCGTGCTGCGAGATGCCGTAATAGGGATCGTCGACGGTGTCGACGCCCCGGATGTAGTCATCGAACTTATCCGCCGCATTCCGCTGCCCCACTCGGTCCGACCCACTGCGCGACGCGGCCAGTTGCCGATCGATCGAGGCGATCATGGCATCGTTGTTCGCGCTAATCTGCCTGCTCAAGCGCCCGGCCGCGGCGATGGAATCGTAGCCAGCCTGGAGTTGGCGATTAAACTCAGTAGCGAGATAAGCACTGATCGCGGCCAAACGCTGCTGCCAGGCAGGGTTGGGGCGAAACGATCTGGCCATGGCCGCGAAGATATCGCGCCGGCGATCAAGCGTACCGAGGGGCGCTCGAAAGCTATGGACCGCGTTGAGGCCCCACTTCTTCTGCCAGGTGCGTCCTTGCGGTCCATCGTAGGGGATGTCCACGGAATAAGCGACGGCGTAGAATTCTTCCTCGACTGGCTCACCCTTGAAATCGTAGGTCACTTTTACGCCGAGGCCATGCTGGTTTTTAGAGCCGGGAAGTTGAAGGGCGCTTGCCAAATCGGGCAAGTCCTTGCCGCCGATCACGCGCAATTTGGCTTTATCGCCGCGAACCTGATGGATGAAGGCGAGCAAAGTTTGCGCCGGCGGCAGCGGCTGACTCATGTGGATCAGTCCGCCGAAATTCTGCCCGGGCCGATAGTAACCGGTATCGGGCCGCAGGGAAAAAAACTGCGCGGGCGGAAAAGTGAAGAGAGCCTCCAGATTGGCGGGATTTTCGGCGCTGACCTCGATGTTGACGGGGCTGGAGTGATGTTGATAATTCCAGACGACCTGGCTGTTAACCCGCCAGCTCTCCGGCGCAATGAAGACGCTCACCGGCAACCCCCCTTGCTGGCGATCGAGAATTTGCCTCACGCTGAACCGCACTCCGTCAACGACCGGACCATGCGCCTCCCGCGAGTGCGAATTAGCGGAATCGCCTTCGTCATCATTGCACAACCCCACGACGGGCACTGTGGCGAGGATGCAGGAGAGGATGACGCCGCGGGCGAACGTTGGCTTGATGAACGCGTTCGATAGGCCACTGGGTGAGGCCGCGAATGAAAAGTGATTGGTCGTCTTCATACGGATGCCCTCACTGAACAATCGCGTGATCCGGCGGCGAAAACGGACATTGCACCTGAAATTGCTTCAATCTGCGCTCAGGATTTCGTGGATATTCTTTTTCAATCATGAGCCTTCACTTGATTAGCGAACTGCGATCCGCTGGAATTCTGATCACTCCGATATTGCCAGCCCGGATTTTCTCGTACGGCCAGAGGTCGAAGACATACTTGGCACCGTAAACGGGAATATGATCCATCGGTTGTCCGGTGGCCGAGATGCGCTCGATGAGACCCGGCAGGTCGACATCGCGCATCGAGGTCCAGCCGTGTTTCATGACCTGCTGGATTTGCAGCACGTCCACAAGCGGCCAGGGGTGTCGACGGTTTCCATCGACGAAAGCAATGTCAGATCGCCGACTGGGAAGAGGTGTCGACAGTGTGCGGATCCTGCGGTGCATGAACGACTATCCTGGTCCCCAGTTCTGGCGTCATCGACTCGATTGCGAAACCTGGCCGACCGGTTTTGACGCATCAAGGACGTAACTTGCTTGTTATCGAACGTGTCGACAAGGGGCCCGGAAGTGACGGCACCGGCTTCGGCCTGCGAAGCGCGATCATTTTTGCAATAATGGCTGCGGAAGTGCCGGAAGCCGTGCCAATCTCGATCGCAATCCTCGGACGAAGGATGCTTGCCCCAGCTGCGGCAAAAAAAATATCTGGCCCCGGGAGCATGCCAAGGCTGGGGCGGCTCAGAGGTAGCATCGACCGCAAGAATTCCACCTCACCCGGCGCGGGCGTCGCGCCGGCGACTCCGAGCGCATCGCCCAGGCGGCGGTAGTCGCTGCAATACCGGTCAGCGTCCGTGATCTCAACGATTTCAACTCAATCTCTCTTCGGCCGGAGAAGTGGGAAAAGGATGACGTCGCGGATCGATTCGGCGCCGGTCAGGAGCATCGTTAGGCGATCGACTCCGAGGCCGAAGCCGCCGGCCGGGGGCATGCCGTGTTCGAGAGCGAGGAGGAAGTCCTCGTCCAGTCTCTGGGTTTCCTCGCCGGCCTGCTCGAGGAGTCGATGGCGCTGCACAAACGGGTCGTTGAGCTCGGTGTAACCGGGCGCGATTTCCTGGCCGTTGATGATCAACTCGAAGACGTCGACGACGGAATCGTCCTCCGGATTTTGCCGGGCGAGCGGGACGAGCTCCTTCGGGCAATGAGTGACAAAGACCGGGTCGAAGGTCTTTTCTTCGACCAGCTTTTCGAAGACGTGCTGAGTGACTTCGAAGTCAGCCATTTGCGGATGAAGCTCGACGCCAAGCTCGCGGCCTTTCGCGCGCCGGGCTTCACTCGTTAGGTCAAACCAGTCGGAGCCGGCAGCTTCACGGACGAGGTCGCGGTAACGGGCTCGGCGCCAGGGGCGCGAGAGATTGAGAGTGCGCGTAACGTTGCCTTCGGCGTCGCGGTGTTCAACCTGCAATGTGGGAGGGACCTTTGTGTCCCGATCCGTGAGACTCCCGCCGCTGATCGTGGCACCAAGGCCCCTCCCACATTCCAGCGTCGTCGCGAGATGACAGATCAGTTCCTCCACCAGTTCCGCCATCTGCTCGAAATCAGCATAGGCCCAGTAGCCCTCGAGCATGGTGAACTCGGGATTGTGCCGGCGGGAGATGCCTTCGTTGCGGAAATTCCGGTTTACTTCGAAGACCTTGTTGAAACCGCCGACGAGGAGGCGCTTGAGGTAAAGCTCGGGCGCGATGCGGAGGTAGAGATCGATCCCGAGGGCCTTGTGATGGGTGCGGAACGGCTCCGCCGCCGCGCCACCGGCGACGTTTTGGAGCATCGGCGTTTCCACTTCATCGAAGCCGCGCGACTGCATAAAGTTGCGGATTTCTCTCAGGATCGTGATGCGCTGGGCGAAGACTTCGCGCGAACGATCGTTAGTGATGAGGTCGAGGTAACGCTGCCGATAACGTGCTTCCACATCCGTTAGGCCATGCCATTTTTCCGGGAGCGGGCGGAGTGTCTTCGCGAGCACTTCGAATTGCGTGAGCTTAAGGGTCGGCTCGCCCGTCTTGGTAACGAAACACGTTCCTTCGACGCCGATGAAATCGCCGAGATCGAGCAAACCGAAGATCTCCATCGCTTCCGGTCCGAGTTGCTTCGCCTGCACGTAAATCTGGATGCGCCCGCTCGCATCGCGCAGGTCGAGGAAATGACTTTTTCCCATGTCGCGATGGGCGGTGATCCGGCCGGCCGCGCGCAGCGTCTCGCCTTCGGTAAATTTCTCCCGGACCTCGCCGATCGACCCACTCGTCTCAAAGCTGCGGCCAAATGGGTTCACGCCCCGGGCGCGCAGCGCGTCGATTTTCTGGCGCCGAAGCGCGATCAGTTCATTTTCTTCTTCCATGTGTAGCGGCGGCCGTGTCAGCCGCATGCTGTCGAAAAGAGAACCGAATGTAGCCGGAAACCCGCGGCTGCACAGATTTTCCCGGCCGTTCGTTTCCGGCCTAACGAGGATCTCGGTCGCGAAAGTTATCGTAGTCGCCGGTCTCGATCCGTTTGCGCAGATCCTGGAAAGGCAGATGCGTCCCGATGCAGCCGCCGATCGTCTCGACCGTCACATCGCTTTTCGGAAAAGCCGCCAGCGCCCGCTCGTAGCCGCGCCGTCATGCACTCGCAGGCCGAGAAGCGCGTAAAGCTGCCCGGCCGGCATTGCCGAACGCAACAACGCCTCCAGCTGCTTCGGCGCCGTTGCAGCCGGCTCGCGGGACCCGCATCCGCCAGTCCCGGCAAGGCCCACCAAACAACATTACCGCCGCCGCGAGATGGAGAGCTTCATGATGCGTGCTTCCTGGTTTTCGAGCTGAGGCATACCGCAACCGGGTTAGTCTGTTCTACTCTTTGCCATTGAATCCCCGAGCGAAACTTTCAGGCCGGCATTGAGCCGGGCGCGAGAGCGGCTACTTTCCGCGTTCCTAGTATGAACTCCCGAGTCTTTCGAAGCGCCCTTCTCCCCTGGCTGGTGCTCGCGCTGCTGGCCGGCCACGCCGAGGCCGACGATGCGAAATCGATCAAGGGTTTCCGCGAGGCGATCATCAAGATGTCGCCCACCATTGATCCGGCCGAGGCGGAATTGATCGCGAGAACGTCGCATGAGACAGCGCGCCGCCTGGCCAGGGAATGGCGGGTCGTGCCGCCAGCCAACTTCCAGAATTTTCTCATCCACATCGGGGCGCGGGAGCGCGGGTTCTGTTTCGATTGGGCGCATGGCATCGGCGCGAAACTCCGAACTTTGCCGCTCAAGACGCTGCAACTGCACTGGGCGGAGGCGTATCCAAACACCCGGCTCGAACACAACGTCGTGGTAGTGACGGCGCGCGATCAGCCGATTACGACCGGGTACATTATCGACGGCTGGCGGGCGGCGGGGCGGTTGCTTTGGTGGCCGGTCCTCAAGGACGAATATCCCTGGAAGGAAAACCTGGCAGAGACCGACTGGATCCAAAATCGCGGACCCGATCCGCTCCGGCTACATGATGAGCCGCCAGTGCAGGACGCGGCCCGCGGCAAGAGCCGCGACCGGGACGCGCGTAAAGCGGCCGGCGCCCTTTAGCTAATTGGATGCCGCTGCCGGTTCGCTCGAATAGCCCGCCGGATCCTGCAGGTAAAAGCGCTTCAATTCCCCGTAGAGCCGCGGATGCTGCCGATTGAGCGCGTGCGGCCGCTCGAAGAACGCCTCGGTGGCGACGGCAAAGAACTCTGCCGGGTTACTCGCTCCGTAGGTGTCTAGCAGGGTGGGAATTCCCGTCGCATCGGCGGCCTGCAAAGCGGCGAATTCCATTTTCATGACCTCCGCCCACGACGAAAGGTCGCCCCGCGAGCGCAAGGCCGGCACGCCATCCGCGATGTGATCCTCGAAATCAAGCTGATGCGCAAACTCGTGCAGCACGAGATTCTTGCCGTCGGAAGGATCCCGCGCTCCCGACTTAGCCGCGTCCCAGGCGAGGACGAGCGAGCCCATCCCGCGCCCGGTCTCGCCCAGCCGGCCCGTCGGGCCTTGCTCCCAGACATGTCCTTCGACATGCCGCTCTCCATCCACCACGTAACCGGATGGGTAAACCAGAATCGTGAGCAGTCCCGGATAGTAATCGGTCTTGCGATGCAACAAGAGAAGGCAGGCCTGGGTCGCGATCGTGATCCGCATTTCTTCAGTCACCTCTAAGCCAGCGCAGCCTTCAAAGCGTTTCTCGGCAAGGAAAACCTGGACGTGATCGAGCAATTCCTTTTGGTCAGCCGGCGTGAGGCGGTCGAAAAAAGGAAGGTTGCGCGAGATGATTTCCCGCCATTCCTCCGGCACCGGACGAGCCCGCCAGCGCTGACGTTGCCGCCGCTTGAAGATCCCAAAGATCACGCCTCACACTAATAGGAGTTTTCGCGCGACCTCCAATCCTTTATCGATCAGGGCTGCTCGGGCACGTAAATCGCGATCCCTTCCGCGCCATTGCTGACAAGGGACGCGGCGCCGCCGACTTCCCCGCCGGTCGCGATCACGCTGTGACGTCCACTCGAGAATTCGCCGCCGCCCACGCCGACCCCGAGCGTTCCGTTCGAGCGATCGCCTAACGACGTGAGGAGCACGCCGTTCGCGCCCACCCTGGCTGCTTCCACTTTCAGGCGCG
The DNA here is from genome assembly GCA_051003415.1 of Chthoniobacterales bacterium. GTDB lineage: Bacteria > Verrucomicrobiota > Verrucomicrobiia > Chthoniobacterales > UBA10450 > Palsa-1392. The sequence continues at coordinate 21,597 of JBPCLI010000091.1, forward strand.
CGATAGCTTCCGCTTCGCCCTGCGGCGTGCCGTGGAAAAAGCGCGCCCCGCTCGTCGCGTCGAGGACCGCAATTTCCTGATAACGCGGCGGCGCGGTCCGGTAGATGCGCACTTCCGCCGGGCTGACCGCCGGCCGCGTCGGACCGACAAGACGCGATGAACTGCTCGCACAACCAGCCAGCAAACAGACCCCGCAGAGCGCAAGAACCGGAAGCGATTTCATGAGTCGCGCAAGCTCGCGCAGGCCGCGGCCCGATGTCGAACGGAATTCCAAATCGAGGATGACGCGGCCCGCTCCCGCAGCTAGTGGGTGCAATGGCAGAAGCAGTGGCGGTGATCGGCGCGGGGGTTTCCGGTTTGACCTGCGCAACCCTTTTCGCGGAACGCGGATACCGCACAACGATTTTCGCCGCGGAAACTGGCCTGCAAACGACCTCGTCGGTCGCGGGCGCGATCTGGTTTCCCTACGACGCCGCCCCGCTGGAGGCGGTCATCGCCTGGGCGCTGGAAACGTTCGAAGTCCTGCGGCCACTTTGCGCCGATCCGGCGAGCGGTGTTTCCATGATTGAGCAGCGGGCGTTTGCGCGCAGCGGGGAAATTGAGATCCCCGAATGGGCGCTCCCGTTAGGCGCGCGCCCTCTCGCTGCGGCGGAGATTCCCGCCATCTTCACCAGCGGTTACACGCTCGCGGTTCCGCTCACCGACACGACGCATTATCTTCCTTACCTAACGAATCGTTTCCGCGCTGCCGGCGGCGAAATCCACGGCGGAATTCATTTCGAAAATCTCGAAGACGCGCCCGCGGAATTCGCGCTGGTGGTAAATTGCAGCGGTGTCGGCGCGCAAACTCTCGCGCCCGATCCGGAAGTCGAGCCGCATCGCGGCCAGGTCGCGCTCGTCTCGGGTATTTCTCAGAAATATGCGGTCGTCTGCGACGAGCCGCCGCTCATGTATGCGATCCCGCGCGCGGATGATTGCGTCCTCGGCGGGACGAACGACATCAGTGCCAACCGCGAACCCGACCCCGCGGCCACCGCGCAGATCGTGGCGGAATGCAGCCGCGCTCTCGAGATCGCACCGCCTCCAGTTCTGCGCGAGCGCGTCGGGCTGCGACCGTTTCGCCGCAGCGGAGTCCGTCTGCGTGCCGATCGATTGCGCGACGGTCGCGGCGTCATCCACAACTACGGCCACGGCGGCTCCGGCTTCACCCTTTCCTGGGGCTGCGCCAGGGCCGTGCTCGCCCTCGCCAAATCCGCCTGACGACTAGGCCTTCTTCGATTTGTCAGGCGAAGAAGGTGTCTTCAACGAAGCGGCACGCGCTGCCGCATGCTGGGCATCCGCTGGCCGGCCGACGACCCGGTATTCCGTGGCCAGGTGAGTCCAGGCCTGTTTGTAGTTCGGCATGATTTTGACGGCGTGTTCGAAGGAATCGACCGCCTGGCGGTGATCCGCCTTCATCGCATAAGCGATCCCGAGATGTTCCCAGACTGGCGCGTAATCCTTGGCCAGCCGGGAGCCTTTGCGCAGGTGCTCGATCGCAGCGTCAACCTGGCCGGTGGCTTCGAGACAAAAGCCGAGCTGCGCCTGCACAAGGAAATCGTTAGGCGTAAAACGGGCCGCGCGCTGCAGCGGCCCGATCGCCTCGGGGATGCGGTTCAGATTGATGTAACTGTAGCCGACCGTGGCCAGCATGTAGGAGTTGTCGGGCGAAAGGTCCGCCGCGCGCAAAATCGCGCGCAGGCATTCCGACATGTGACCCATCTCGCGCTCCGTGTGGGCCAGCCGCAGCCAGCCAGGCAGGAAAGCCGGCGCGACTTCAGTGGTGCGCCGCGCAGCAGTGACCGCTTCCTCTTTATGCCCAACCTTCTCTGCGTAGGAGCTAACGAAGAGCCAGGCGATTCCGTTTTTTGGTTCGAGCGCCGCGGCCTTCTCGAAGTGCGGGAGAGCTTCGCTGAATTTGCGATCCGAGGCTTCGACGTTTGCGAGCATGAACCACGCAAAGGCATTTCCCGGTTTAAGCGCGATCGCCTTCCGCATTTCCGCACCGCCCTCCGTCGCGTGACGGGTATCGGCGAGGAGCGCCCCGAGGAGGATGTGCGCGGCCACACTGCGCGGATAGCGGGCAGTCAATTGCCGGGTCAGGTTCAGCGCGCGAATCAGATCGCGACGCTGCATTGCGGCGACGATGTCTTTGCCTAACGGATCCTTCAGTGCCGGGTCGTCCTGTTGCAGGGCACGTTGCACCGGCGTCTTCACCAGTTTTTCCGGGGGCGGAAGTTTCTTGAGCAGGTTGTCGATTGAAGGCTCCTGCGCGGTGGCCCGAGAAAGGCCGGCGAAGAGAATGACCAAAGTCGTTAAGGCAAGACGGGCTGTTCTGGAGGTCCAGATTTTCATCGCGGGGTTGATTAGCAGATGCGCCACCAAAGGCCAGCTAAAAACGGGACTTGCCGACCCAATTATAGGCTGCTAGAGCGTGGCGGATGTTCTCCGGACCTCGTCGCTTCATCCTTGGGGCAGTCGCCGCCGGGCTCGGTTTTGCTTCCTCTGCCGACGGGCACGCCTGCGTCTGGAAAGTCACTGAGCCAGGCGGCGGAGTCCTTTATCTTGGCGGTTCGATTCACGCCCTGCGCAGCACCGATTACCCGCTTCCCGCCGCCTACAACCGTGCCTTCGACGCATCCGAGCGGATCGTTTTCGAAGACGATCCCAAGGTCTCCCCGTTTCGGGCGCGGCGTGTTTCGAAGTCGATGGAGCTGCCGCGCAATGACTCCCTCAAAAACCATCTCGATCCCCGCACCTATGATTACCTGAAGCGCGTCTTCACCCGGGCCGGGATTGATGAGAAAGTCTACTCCCAACTGCGCCCCTGGGCGCTCATCCTGGCGCTTTGGTCTCCCTCGGCCAGCGGGCTTTCCTCCGAGCTCGGGATTGAGGGCTACATGGAGCGACGCGCGCACGCGAACAACAAGCCGATCAGCGGCCTCGAATCGTTCGACGAGCACATGCAGATCATCTCCGGCCTGAGCGATCGGCAGGCCGAGGCGGTCATCCTCATGACGTTCATTCCGCAGGATGAGGGAAGCGATGCCTCGAAACGCGGGCTGGATGCCTGGCGCCGCGGCGATGCCGACGGGGTCGAGCGCCAGGAGCGCACGGCCTTTGCGGATTTCCCGGCTTTCCAGGAACGCCTGGTCGCCGCCCGCAATCGCAACTGGATCCCGAAAATCGAGCGCGACCTGAAAAGTGGGCACGTTTACTTCGTCATCGCGGGCGCGGCTCACATGGGCGGGCCGAACGGCGTCCTCGCCTTGCTCCGGGCGCGCGGTTACCAGATCGAGCAGCTCTAAGTTGTAGCCGGGGACGCGTCCCCGGCCGAACTCTCTCTGAGCTCTTGACGAAAGCAAAATCTCGCAAGACACGTCCCCCCGGTGCATCGCCCCTGCCGTGGGGGACCGGGGACAGCGCCCCCGGCTACAAATCGGTGGCCGAAGTCGCGCCCGGTGTTACCTTGGGCACATGGAAAAGCCAGAAATCACCGCCTATCTCAAAACACATTGCGGCTGGAGCGGCGGGGTGCGCGCCGTCCTCGCAAAATACGACCTCCCCTTCACTGAAAAAGATATCATCCAGAATCCCGCTTTTCGCTGGGAGATGGAAACCAAGAGCGGCCAGCCCCTTTCGCCCTGCATCGAGATCAATGGCGAAATGGTGGCCGATGTGAGCGGCGAAGACGTCGAGCGTTACCTGATCGAGCACAATCTCGTTCAGCCTAACCAAAAGGAGGCCGGCGTGCCGATCAATGCTCCCTGCGCCAACGAGCAGCACGGCGAGCCGGTAAAGATGAAATTCTAGACGGCGTCCGATCGCTTTTCGAAAGGGCCTTCCCCGTCTCTGGGGAAGGCTTTTTTCTTTCCCGCGGCTCGCGCTTTCCTCCCTCCGCAGGTGTGATTTAGTTCTCTCGCCTGGCGTCCAGATTTTTCATGAAATTATTCGCGCGCACCCGCAGCCGTTCGAAAGGCGCCGGTCCCAAAAAAAAGCGCCGCAGCGTCTGGCGCTGGGTGCTTGGCTTTTTCGTCGTCGCCCTCCCGCTCGCGATTGTCATCGCGGTCCTTTCCTTCTACGCCGTCTGGGCCCAGACGTTCGACCTGAAACGCCTCGGCACCATGCCGGAGCGCAACACCGTCTTTGACGTGGACGGTAAAATCTATAGCCGCCTCGCGGGCGCGAACCGCCTGAAGGTGCCGTTGAAACAGGTGTCGCCTGATTTCATCGAGGCGCTGCTTGCGCGCGAGGACACGCGTTTTTACGAGCACGGCGGAATCGACTGGCGTGGCGTGGCGCGCGCTCTTTTTCGCGACATCACGAGCGGCTCGGCCAAGGAAGGCGCGAGCAGTATCACCCAGCAGTTGGCGCGCAACAGCCTCCCGTTAGGCGGGCGCAACATTAGCCGCAAATTACTCGAGGCGATGGTCGCGTTGCGCATCGAGCGCGAGCTGACGAAGGACCAGATTCTCGAGCTTTACGTAAACCGGATTTATTTCGGCTCAGGCTGTTACGGAGTGGAGACGGCGTCGCAGGCTTACTTCGGAAAAAACGCGGCGAAGCTCGATCTCTCCGAGTCGGCCCTTCTCGCCGGTTTGATCCGCAGCCCGAATCGATACTCGCCCTTGAACAACCCCGACGGCGCCCGGGTGCAGCGCGACACGGTACTGGCCCGTTTGCAGGAATTGAAAAAGATTTCGGCGGGCGAGGCGCTCCAGGCGAAGCAGGAAAAAATCAATTCGCATCGCCGCCGCCTCACGCTCATCCAGGAAAATTATGCGATGGATGCAGTCCAGCGGGATCTCAACCTCCTCCTTACCGCCGACCAGATCGACAATGGCGGCCTCTTCATTTACACGACGCTCGATCCGGTCGTGCAGAAAGCCGCGACTGACGCGATCGAGAAACAGCTCACGAAGATCGAGCACCAGCCCGGTTTCAAACATCCGCTCAAATCGCAATACCAGGCCCCGGCCGAAGGCGAGGACAACGCCATGCCCTATCTGCAGGGCGCGCTCGTCGCGATCGACAACGCGAGCGGCGGCATCCGCGCCCTCGTCGGCGGGCGCGATTATGGGCAGAGCAAATTCAATCGCGCGCTCGCGCCGGCTAATCGCCAAATTGGTTCCTCTTTCAAGCCGTTCGTTTACACCCTCGCCTTTACGCACGGCCTGTTGCCGGGCGCGGCGGTGAGCGACGGGCCGATTCGACCGGGCGAAATCCAAGGCGCGGGAAATTGGTCGCCGGGAAATTCAGACGGCCGCTACGGCGGAATCAAACCGGTCTCTTACGGACTCATCCAATCGCGCAACACGATGAGTGTCCGCGTCGGCGAATTCGCCGGACTCGACGACACGCAAAAAATCGCGATGACCTTAGGCTTGGGCAACGACATCCCGCACGGCGCCGCCATTTACATCGGTTCGTTCGAGACCGACCTGAAGGATTTGACCTCGGCCTACACCGTTTTCCCCAACGCCGGGGTGCGCAAACAATCCTATATCATCGAGCGGATCGACGATCCGAATCATCAGCCGATTTATCGAGCGGCGCACGTCACGTTGCCCGTGCTCGACCCGGGCGCAGCCTGGATGACGACGGAGCTGATGGAGGCAGTGATGACGCGCGGAACGGCCGCCAGCTCGAGGTCGTTAGGCTTCAGGCTCCCCGCCGCCGGCAAGACCGGCACGACGAACGATTTCAAGGATGCGTGGTTCGCCGGGTTCACTAGCTCGCTCACCTGCGGCGTCTGGGTTGGGTTCGATCAGCCGGCCACGATCATCCCGCACGGCTATGGCTCGGCGCTTGCCCTTCCGGTCTGGACGCAAGTGATGATGAAAGCCGCCGATCGTTATCCGGCGCAACCGCTCCGCGCGCCGGTCGCGATGCAAACCGCGACCGTCTGTTCGATCTCCAACGCGATCGCGACCAGCGGCTGCGTCGCGGCCGGGACCGCTTACGCAGTCGATCTTCCAGTCGATAAAATCCCGCGCGGGACCTGCAAAGTTCACGCCGGCGATCCCACTCTGCTCGGCCGCCGGGTCGAACAGATCCAGGAAAAAGTGAAGGAAGTGCCCAGGAGCATTATCCAATCCTTCAAACGCTTCTTCGGCGGCGAGAAATAAAGGACTCGCTCGGGGAACAAACAGCTCGTTAGTTAGGGCCTAACGGCGGGTAATTTCCAGGTGGTGAAGCCGTCGCCCTAGGTGGCGATGCCCAAGCTTCGACACTGGCTCCCGGTGACAATCGCCACGACGAGGGCAAGACACGTCAGACGATGGAGGAAACACTCGCGCACCGTGATCGCGTTCCGGTTGTCTATTTGTTAGGCCAATATGGCCTAACGAGAGCCAGCCGACTAACTGCCCGACCCGACGTATTCCGCCGAATAGGTATCGAACTTCGCCGTCGAGCCGACTGGCGGCGGGCTCTTCACGTCGTAAACGTTGTTGCCCACGACCTCCTGCGATTGGGTGTCCCAGATCATAACGCTCTTCTTCGCTTCCGGCGCGGTTTTCTCGTTCTTCTCTGTGTCGACCGCGATGTAGCGCGTCTTGCGCGCCTTCAACGCGGCTCTGCGTTTGGCCGACATCTCCGCATAGGCGCGCCGGGCGCGTTCTTCCGCGATCCTGTGCTGGCGTTCCGTCGCCTGGTGCTTGGCGATGATGTAAGTGACCGCGGCCACGACCGCCCCGGTCGCGGCGCCGATCGCGACCGATTCGCCGACGCTCGCGCCCGAGGCGCTGGCGATGCCGCCGGCGGCGGTGCCACTGGCGGCGCCAAAGACACCGGCATTTTGCAAAGGAGTCAGGTCCGCACAGCCGGTCCCGAGAATCGAGAGGGCCGCCAACAGCGAAGTAGTTCTCAGCATCGGAATATTCATGAGGGGCTGAGTCTGAGCAGGCAACTTGGCCGCTGACAAGATTTTTATTTGGCCCGCCAGAGATTGTTAGGGGGCGGCGCTGGAATCGAAGTCGACCTGGTGCTGCCGGCACCAATCCTGGGCCGGCCGATTGCCCGCCTCCGCCGCGCGCCGATACCAATCGATTGCCTCGCTTGGGTTCGCCTCCACCCCGGTGCCACCTTCAAAGCAGCGCGCATAGAGATACATGCAAAACGCGTTGTTCTGTTTCGCGCCATCGCGGAAAAGATTGAGCGCCTTCTCCGTCCCAGCGGGCAGGTTTCTTCCCAGGTCGGTCGCATTACTCGTTAGGTAAAGGACCCCGAGATTCCCGGCCGAGTCGAGGTAATTTAACTTAGCGGCCGCGCTGTAGAAGCGAAACGCTTCGCGGTCGTCGCGCGCCACCCCGATCCCCTTGTGATAACAGGTCCCGAGCTGGTCCATCGCGCGCGGTTCGTTCGCGGCTGCCGCGTCCTGGAAGAGCGCGATCGCTTTCGATTCGTTTTTGGTCACGCCTTTGCCGTAGAGGTAACACTCGCCCAGCAAAGTGCGCGCGCTGACATCACCCGCGGACCGCGCTTTCTCGAACCACTGCGCAGCTTTTACGAGATCGCGCTCCACTCCGGCGCCGTTGGAATAACGCAGGCCGACCTCCGCCATGGCGTGCGCCCGTCCGCGAGCGGACGCCGCGCTCAACCATTCAAAGGAAGCTTTCGGGTCGCGCTTGCGCAGGAATTCTCCCAGGATCTCCATCGCGCTCACCACTTCGAGCTTCGCCGCCTCGGCCAGCGGCTCGTGCAACGCGTCGAAGTTCTCGTCCCGCAGCGCGCCCTTCTCGGACTGCAGTTTGCTCAGCATCAACTCGAGGCGCACCCGTCCGACCTCGTTTTGCGGAAACTTCTTTTGCAAGTCGACGTAAGCCATGATGGCGCGCGGCCAGTCCCGCGCCGCTTCATATTTCTCCGCCTCCGCAATCGCCTCTCTCGTTAGGCCGGGTGATTCGGCTAACGACACGGCAGGTGATGGCGAGGCCGCGACGGGAGTGGGGGTGGCTTGGACAATCGCCGGCGTCGCCGTGGCGGCTACGGGAGCGGTGGGCAGCGGACCCGCGGTGACCGCCGCCGGTTGGCGCATTTTCCAAAAGACAAACCCGCCAGCTCCGACGAGCGCGATCGCCACCAGCGCCAGGATGATTCCGAGCGAAGAGGATTTCGGCGGCGGGACCTGCGGTGGAAGCGGCGGCGGATGAAGTTCCGCCGTCGACACCGGTGCCTCGACCATGGTCGGAAAATCCTGTTCGTCGACTGCGGGCGCCGACGTAATCCGCGCGATGCAGCTTTCCAACTCCACCCGCAACGCAGACGGCGTCTGCGGCCGCAGGGCGGGATCCTTTTCGATCATATGCCCGACCGCGGCGCGGACGCACTCGGGAAGATCCTGCAGCTTCTCGAGCGGCGGCGGTTTGTGCAGATGCTGGCTCATTACCTGCGCGAGCGATCCGCCAAAGGGCGCCTCCCCCGCGAGCATGTACCAGAGCGTCACCCCTAACGAATAGATATCCGACCGGACATCGATCTCCTTTTCCTCCAGCTGCTCCGGGCTGGCGAAGTGCGCCGTCCCGACAAACCCTCCCATCGAGAGCGTCGCCAGGTCGTCGCCCTCATCGTGCTTGATCGACTTTGCGAGGCCGAAATCGATCACCTTGACCAGAAAATCATCGTCTTCCCTAACGAGCATGAGGTTGGACGGCTTGAGGTCGCGATGCACGAGATGCACCTTCTCTGCCGCCGCCAGCGCCCGCGCCACCTGCAGCGTGATCCGCAACGCCACCACTGGATCGATCGAGCCCTGGCGTTTGATGAAAGACTCGACGGTCTCCCCATCGACAAACTCCATCGCATAGAAAAACGCGTCCGCGCTCGTCCCGAGATGATAGACCGACGCCACATTCGGATGCCGCAGCTGCGCCGCCGCCCGCGCCTCGCGCAGGAAACGCTGCTGCGCGATCTCGTTCTCGAGAAACTTGGCGTTGATCACTTTGAGCGCGACGTTCACCCGCAGGTTGGTATCGAACGCCTTGTAGGTGATCCCCATCGCCCCGCGGCCGAGTTCGAAGGGCGAGCCGTCTTCACGAGTCAGCACCTCGTAGTGATCGAAGATCAATTTCTCAGCCATCGGCAAAGACCGGACTATATCGTCGAATCGGCTGGATGCGCCATCGGATAAGGTTGTAGCGTGCGCTGTCTCGCGCACCTCGCGACGCGGCTCTCGTTTCGCCGGTCCGCTGGGAATAGCGGACACTACAGCGCACTGCGCTTGTCGCGCGCCGCCTGCTGTCAGATACTCCCAGCCGTGCCTGCCAAACTCCGGGTCACGCCGCTCGCGGGCGAACCCTTCGAACTCACCATCGGCAACACCGCCACCATCGGGCGGACGAGCGACAACACCGTTTGCCTGAGCGGTAGCCCCCTCGTCTCGCGACAGCACGCGCTCATCCGCTGCCACGACGGCTACCAGTACCAGATCATCGACCTCGGCAGCCGCAACGGCACATTGGTCAACGGTCAGCGCGTCGTCATGCCGATGACCCTCGCCCCGGGCGCGCGAATCGAGGTCGCGAAAAACGAAATCGTTTTCGACTTCATCGAGGAAGACATTTCCACCGCGCACCTCGAAGTGACCATGGCCGGCTCGATGGCCGGCATCGCCTCCGCCATTCGGCCGGTGGCATTGCTGGTCTGCGACATTCGCGGCTTCAGCACGATGGCCGAGAAAATCTCCAGCTCCCATCTCGCGCAACAGCTCGGAGTCTGGTTTCGCGAAGCCGGCAACCTGGTCACCAAAAGCGGCGGCACCGTCGATAAATTTATCGGCGACGCCGTCCTTGCTTACTGGAGCGAATGCAACGGCCAAAACGTCGACTGCGCCGCCACCCTCCAGATCGCGCACGACATGCTCGCTCTCGCCGCGAAAACGAAATGGGCCAACGGCGACCCGTTCCGGGTCGGCATCGCGCTCCACTACGGTAGTGTCACCTGCGGCAACGTCGGGATCGATGCCCAGCGCGACGCCACCATCATCGGCGACCCGGTCAACACCGTCTTCCGGCTCGAGGGCGTGATGAAGGAACTCAACCAGCAGGTCCTGCTCTCCGCCGATTTTCGCGAACACCTGCCGGAAAGCGAGAAGCTCGTCGATCTCGGCGAACGGAAGCTGAAAGGCAAACAACAGCTCGTTAGGATTTACGGCCTGTCCTGATTGGTCACGGAGCCGCATGCTCGGAACGATCCCACACGACTGAGGTACCGCTGGGACGACGAATCGATCAAAACACGCTCACTTTGTTGCGGGCGCACGAAAACGCGTCGCGGGCCGAGGCGCTACAGCGCTTCATCCGCTTGCAGGTGAGCCGGGCTGAGCGGCGTCAGTTGCGGCGCGGAACTATCCAGTTGCGTTGCGCTCGCACGCAGCCGCATATTGGCGACCCGCTAGGCGCGGGTCTTCTATGGCTCTTGATTTACCTGAAACGACCTCCAAGATCGGCGGCCCGCTGGTCAGGCAGTTTTCCATTTTCATGCCGAACAAGGTGGGCGCGATGCTCGATATCGTGAAGCTGCTCAGCACGCGCAACACTCACGTGGTCGCGCTCAGCATCGCGGAGCAGACCGACTCGGCGATCGCCCGCATCGTGGTGAGCGATCCGGAGCAGGTGGAGAATATTTTCCACGAACACGATGTGGCGTTTGGGGTCTGCGACATGGTGGTGGTGGAGTTGCAGGAGGTGGCGACGGAGCTGGCCAAGCTGCTCGCGGCGCTCCTCATGGCGGAGGTGAACATGCATTTCAGTTATCCGCTGCTGACGCGTCCGCACGGCCGGGCCGCGCTCGCCATGCATGTGGACGACACGGAGTGCGCCTGTTCAGTCTTGCAGGGCGAAGGGTTCAAGCTGCTCAGCCAGGCGGATATTTCTCGTTAGGGGGATTTGCTTTTAACCGCAGAGGTCGCGGAGGTCGCAGGGGATTTTTTGGGTTGCTGTTCTGTCCTCTCCTTTCTGTGCTCTCTGCGGTTAATTATCTGGCTCTCCACTGGCGGCGCGGGGATTTGACACCTCCCGGCCACTCCGATAGACACGGTCGTCCCGATGAGCGCGCTTAGTTTTCCCAGTGTCAATCGCGCGCAAAAGACGTATGTGGTCGCGCTCGCGCTCCTCGGCACGGTCGGTCTGGCGCAGGTGTTGACGGCGCTCTACCTCCACACTCGCCCGCCGAAGACCGCGGGAGTGCTCCCGCCGGCAAAGAAGGCTGCGGCTGAGGAACGTCTCTTTCGCGCGCCGAAGTTGCGGACGACGGCGTCGACGGAGCCGGTGAAGGTGCCGGCGGTGGCCGGTGTGCCCTCCGCCACGGTGACGCGCGCCCCAGCCAAGCCGACCGGTGTGGCCGACGCGCTGCTTCATCTCGCGAAAAGTTTCCGGGAACGAGGCGACACGACGAATGCGATCGCGAAGCTGCAGCAAGCGACCGCGCTCGATCCGGGGAACGCCGAGATCCTGGCGGAGCTGGCGTTGACCTACGAATCGATGCAGCTTTACGATCGCTCGAACGAGGTCTGGCGGCGGTTGCAATCGCTGGGGCCGGCGGCCGGGCCGCTCTTTGCGCTGGCGGATCTAAAATTGCAGGTGGGAGTGCCGACGCAGAGTGCGATGACGGCGAGCGGCTCGCCCGCCGCGGGCGCAACCCAACCGGGCGATGCCGCTGCAATTCCCGATGGATCGACTTTTGGCATCTCTGAAGTGACGTTAAAGAATGAGCCGGAGCCGGAGGCGCAGACGCAGCTCATTCTACGCGTCGGGGTGAAGGTGCGGCCGGATACGCCGATCGATCACACGAAGGTGAAGATCCAGGTGTTCTTCTACGACGTGGTGAACAACGACCAGGTGGTCTTGACCGATGGGGAAGTGAGTTATGAATGGGTCACGCCCGGCCATGATTGGGCGGAGACGGGGACCGAGGTGCTGGATGTAACGTATCTGCGCCGCAAGCAAAGCGAAGAGCCGCCGGGTGGCGCGATCGGCAACCCGCCGGAGGATGTGCCGGACTCGGTCGAGAAGGCCAAGCTGGCCGCGCGTAAACCGGCCAAGGCGGCCGAACTGCTGCCGACAAGCGAGAGCGGGCCGCGGCAGTATCTCGGCTATATCGTGCGCGTTTATTACAAGGACCAGTTGCAGGCAGTCCGGGCCGACCCGACGCGGCTGCTCAATCTTTTCCCACCGCCCTTCACCGCGCCGCCGCAAT
>JBPCLI010000092.1:0-24462 GCA_051003415.1 Chthoniobacterales bacterium
GCCTTTAATCCGTTCGGCGATGCCTTGCGCGGTCCGCCGATCCCGAGCAATTCGGCTGACGTGGCTTACGCGACGATTCATCCGAAGGACATCGATACGTCGGAGATTGCGACCCTCGACCTTAACATCTACACTACGTCGCTCTTCAAGCTGCCGGCGGGTGGCGTCGGCTTCGCTTTTGGTGGGCAGTTCCGCCGCGAGCGACTGAATCAGAGTGTTGACCAGCTCTCGATTGACGGCGATATCGCAGGCAACTCGACGGGTGCGAGCACAAACGCGGGCCGGAAGGATTACGCATTCTATGCGGAAACTAACATCCCGATCACGAGTCCGACCTTCAGCTTCCCTGGCTTCTATTCCTTGGAATTGACGGCGGCCGTCCGCTATGAGGCGTTCAAGAACAACGATACCAACGTTACGGTGCCGAAGTTCGGTATCCGCTGGCAGCCACTCGATGAGACCCTCACCGTTCGCGCAACGATCGGCAAAGGCTTCCTCGAGCCGTCCCTTATCGAACTCTTTGGCAGCCCGACCTCGGCTCTTACGCCAGTCACGGACACTCTACCTACCTCGTTGGGCGGACCTAACGTGCCAATCGGCGACCCGAGCCGCTTTGAGTCTGAACAGAATGTGGTCTTCACGAGCACCCCGACTTTGCAGCCGGAAGACTCCACCTCGTTCACGGCGGGTATCGTTTGGACGCCTAAATTCATCAATGGGCTTACCCTCTCGATCGACCTCTGGGATACGGAGCGAACTGGCCAGGTTATTCAGTCCAACATTCCGGCAATTCTTGGCCGCGAGCAGACCGGTGGCTTGCTCCCGGGTGAACTCGTCCAACGTGATCCGGCCGGCTTCATCAGCCGCATCTTTGTTCCGTTCATCAACAGCGGTTCGACGACAGCGTCCGGTATCGACTTGGGTCTCCAATATGTCTATCCGACATCATTCGGAACCTTTACCTCGCTTACTCAGGTGTCCTATCTGGATTCGTTCGAGTTTCAAAACACTTCGACCAGCCGCACGGCCCAGATTGCTGGCGTCGCGGTGGGCGGTATTGCTGACGGATCCGGTAACGACGGTAACCTCAGGTGGCGTGGAGTTCACCGGCTCGACTGGGCCTGGAATGGTGTCGACCTCGTAGGCACCGTTCGGTATCTCGACGGGTTCCACGAACTCCTGCCGAACGCGCATAACCACTGGGTCAGCCAGAAGTTTACGTTCGACGGTCAGGCCTCCTACGACTTCACCTTCGTCGCTCCGGTTGAAAATCAGCCAGTGGCGGGATATTCGAAGGACGCCAAGGACGTTTCGACTGGCAAGGATGGCAAGCCGACTGAATCATCAATGGCGCAATCGTCGAGCTACGGCCTGCCGATCTGGCAGCGTGCGCTCAACGGCACTACCATCACACTCGGATTTGACAACATCTTCGGAACGGATCCTCCGAAGTCCTACGGTTTCGGTGGTAACTCCACCAAATACCCGGGCTTCCTCTATGATGCGACCGGACGGTTTGTTTACGTCCAGCTGACGAAGAAGTTCTAAGAGTCTAAACTCAGAAAATTAACGAAGAGGCAGCGGGAAACCGCTGCCTCTTTCGTTTTCTGAGGACGAAAATGATCTCTAGTCTCGCCAGCGGTCATTATGCAACCGCGGGATAGAGAAGAGGGACTCAAAAAGTATCGGGGAGCTCGTGGCCCGGTTGGAAAGTGGCATCTCCGAGGGCGCCGCGTTGGCGGTTAACCGCTATGCTTCCTTCCAATCAGAGCAATCCCAGCCTAGGAGCTCTTCAAGGCGGGCAATATCCTCCTTGTAGGCATTGTAGAGATACTGCCTCTCTTCGCGGGTGATCTCCCGTTCATACGGAATTCGATTCTGCTCCCGGTTCTTGACTGCCGGAAGTGGGTCCATTCCGAGAAAGCTAAAAACTCCATTTACCACCGCCGCCGTGTTCTTGCGAAAATCATCAAACTTCATGACATGCACCTGCTCGCGCGGGAAAAAACGAAAAACCCTCTCCATCTGCTCGAGGTAAAATCCACGATCCAGATACGATGTCCGGCGCGGTTGAAGAGGCGCGGCGGCGCGCATCCGGTTCGGCTCTTCTGCAATCGCTTCGAGAAAGCCGAGGCTCTCCTGCTTGCGTTCCCGGTACATGTTCCAGTGTGAGAAGGCGCGGTCGATTGGATTGCGTAGCAGAATAATGAGTTTGATTCCAGGATGGTAGTCCCGGATCCGCTCCGTCGCCGGCTTCCAGTAGGTGTAGATCGGCGTGACCGAGCCGGTGACCAGCGAGTGACGCTTAAATTTAATTCCTTCGTGGAGAATGTCGTATTCGACCGGTTCGTTCGCGAAACGCTTTTCGTCATCAAAGAAATGCCGGCGCGGATGGTCGATCATGTGCGCTTCCTCGCCATGAGCCATCGTGACGTTAGGGTGTTGCTCAAGATGGTAGTGGAGCGCGCTAGTCCCACCCTTTTGGGTGCCAGCGACGATAAAATCCAGCCGATCTATGCGCGTCTGCTTTGGTCGAAACATGGTTCGCGGTTCCACCTTAACGGAAGCAGCAAAACCCAAGAAGCTTCCATCGGGAATCTGTAAAATTGGCGCGCAGCCGAGATTCACGCAACTCTGAAGTCCCGCCCATGCCTGTCGTGCGGCAAGAGTGGGTCGACTAAAACTTGGAGGAGAAGGAGACGTGGCTGCGTTCGACCTTCCCGCCATGCCGATGGAAGAGGTCCAAAATCTGGGGAGTATAATATTCGCCGCGGTAGGCCGCGTTGAGGTCAAAAAAGATCTGGCCACCGGGCTTAAGATGCCCCTTCAAATCCGTCAAAAAGAAATCCCACTCCTCTTTGCCCCAGCGCCACGAATCTTCGTGTCCGCCGTGGAAGGCGGTCGCGAAAGCAGTTATCAGATCGAACTTTCGCCCGAAATCCGGCAACTTTTCCAAACCTGTGATCTTGTATTCGCGACGATCGACTTTCAGGAGATCGACCAAATCGTCAAACACCGGAACTCCGACGACATCGAAACCCAGCGCGCGGTGACCCAGCGCTTGGGCGACGAAAAGAAAGAAACCACCGCCACAGCCAATATCCAGGATATCCTGCGCTGGAAGATGATGCAGATTGAAGTCTTGCGCGCGCTCGATGTTGCGGCGCAGATGTTTTTCAACGTCAACATACTTTGAGTAATGGCGCCACAAACTCGGCGTCTCTGGAGACAGGGATCTGTATTTGTGCTGTAATTCGCGGAGCCGCTCCTGATCGATCCTCGCGAGCAGCGGCTCGATCCTGATCGGGTGAAGAATCCGACGTAGGCGACGCCAGGCACGCCGATAAGTCAGCGGCTGACCGATCTTCGCAACCGACTCCGAGAACTTCACAGCTGGCTCTCCCGGCCGGCCGAAATAAATCGATCTTTGAGCTTTCCGTATTCTGGGTTCGATCTCTCTTCGGAATTGCGGGCCACCTTGAAGAATACGGAGACGCTCGTGGTTTTTCCAACCGTTTCACCCCGCGCCATCCAAAGAGGCGCCGTGCCAGCAGCATGTGCGAAGGCGTGACAGCGCCCGCTGCACACTGCTACCGTCCACGAAATGGAGGCGGCTGACTGGACGACATTAAGCGACGAGGAAATTCTCGAGCGTCGTATCTCCAAGCTTGGTCTGCGACTTGAGGGGACTTCGCTGGAACCGCTCATTCGGCAGCTCTACGACGAGCTGAACTCGCGCGGGCTGCTCTTGCGCCCGCCCTGTCATATCGGCGATGAATGGTTCGTGCCGGTCGGTATCCCGGCGATTTTCGTTCCGTTCTTTCTCGTCCACGACCGGCTTCGCACCTTGGAGCGGACGATGATGCTCGAGGTCGAGGGCGGTACCAGGGAGTGGTTCATGAAACTCATTCGGCACGAAGCCGCCCATGCCTACAGTTATGCCTACCAGTTGCCGCGGAAGAAAAAGTGGCAGCAAACTTTCGGTCGCACCTCTCGAGAAGAGACGCCCGATGTCTATCACCCGCGGCCCTTTAGCCGCAGCTACGTCGTGCATCTCGACGATTGGTATGCCCAGAGCCATCCGGACGAGGACTTCGCCGAGACCTTCGCGGTCTGGCTCACGCCCGGGCTCGACTGGCGCTCTCGTTATGCAGGCTGGAAGGCGCTACAAAAGCTGGAATACGTCGACGAATTGATGCGCTCGCTAATCGGGAACCCGCCCCGGCATCTGCCTGATTATCGCGTTGCCGACTACGATTGTTTAAACCAAAAGCTCAAGACGTATTACGCGCACAAGCGCAAGCTCTACGAAGATACCTATCCGGATTTCTACGACGCCGATCTCCGCCAGCTTTTCGCCGCTCCGGCCGGACCGGGCCGGATCACCGCCAGCGCCTATCTTCGCC
Source organism: Chthoniobacterales bacterium (assembly GCA_051003415.1). Taxonomy (GTDB): domain Bacteria; phylum Verrucomicrobiota; class Verrucomicrobiia; order Chthoniobacterales; family UBA10450; genus Palsa-1392. The sequence continues at coordinate 4,407 of JBPCLI010000092.1, forward strand.
GCCGCCGCCGGCGACTCTTGAACTCAGTCTGCCAGTGGACTAACGAGAAAAAGTTTCGCGTCAGCAAGCTTCTCACCCGGCTGATCGATCGCTGCGATCAACTCGAGCTCCATGTCCTGAATGACGATCCGCAACAGGATTTCCGGGTCACTTCTTTCATCACCACGCTCGTCATGAATTATCTTTTCACGGGCAAGTTTCAGCGCACCAAAACGTGAAGAAAAAAATCAAAGTCCTCGCTCTTTTCGACGCCATTGGTCCGACCACCATCGATCAGGACCTGAGCGCGGAGCTGGCGACGGCTGACTGGAAAACCGAGGCTAATGTCCTCCATGCGCTTCGAGCTCTCGATCACACGACAGAGCATCTTGCCATTTTCGATAATCTCGATCTGCTCCGGCAAAAACTGGAAAGCTTCGCGCCCGACGTCCTTTTCAATCTTGCCGATCAGTTCAAGAACAACCGCGGCTTCGACCAAAACATCGTTTCGTTGCTCGAGATGCAGGGAGTGCCATTTACCGGTTGTGGCGCGACCGGCCTGGTCCTTTGCAAACACAAGGGAATCTCAAAAAAGATCCTGAGTTATCATCGTATCCACACGCCGAGCTTCGTCGTCATTCCGCGCGGCCAGCGGATCGCGCGCCCGCGGCAGCTCAAGTTTCCTCTCCTCGTGAAACCAGTGAAGGAAGAAGCCTCTCTTGGCATCGCGCAGGCTTCCTTCGTCGAGAATGACGAGAACTTTCGCGAGCGGGTTGCTTTCATTCATGAAAAACACGACGGCGACGTCATTGCCGAAGAGTACATAGCGGGCCGCGAACTCTATGTCAGCCTGATGGGCAACCTGCAACTTCAGGTATTTCCGATTCGCGAACTGGTCTTCCGCGAAGTGCCGCCGGACGAACCACGGATCGCGACTTACCGTGCGAAATGGGACGAGGACTATCGCAAGCGCTGGGGTCTGGCAAACCAGTTCGCTGAGGGGCTCGAGCCGGCGTTAGTCGCGCAAATCGCGAAGACCTGTAAACGTATTTACCGTCTCCTCACAATCGATGGCTATGCGCGCATCGATCTCCGCCTAACGACGGCCAACGAGATTTATTTTATCGAGGCGAATCCAAACCCGATCCTCGCGGCCGACGAAGATTTCGCGCTCTCCGCGGACAAGGCCGGTCTGCCTTATCCGCGGTTGATCGAACGCATCATTCGCAATGGGATGAGGGCCGTGCGGGACTAACGAGACGCTATCTCAGCGCAGAAGCCGAAAGTTTTCCGGAAGCGACACGACGTTGGCGGGCAGGTCGCGATCGACCGTCCCGCTCACGAAACTGCCGCCGGTACCGGAGACGGACTCATCGATCGCTACCGTGGCCGGCGGCGGCGCAATTTCCGGTTGGCCCTTCGTTTTCAACTCTTCGTTCAATTTCGGCAGTTCATTAATCACGAGACTTTCAAAGTCCTTCTTTGCGTCCCCTAGTTCGCGCCGTAGCGAATCGATTCGCGCCACCTGGTAATCCGCCGGCTTGCCTTCGTAGCTCAGGATCGCGCCATAAAGCTGATCGGTGTGCTCGCGGAGACGTTCCTCGCCGGTAATCGCCCCGCCCTCGGTCGTGGCGACGATCAGCTTGCGCACCGTATCGACTTTTGCGTCGAAATCGCTTACCGCCTTGCGCGCTGCCTCATCGGAGGTGAGCGCCTGTGCGCTCTGCGCAAGGCTGCCGCGCAAGGCCAGGATCCGGTCCATCAGCCCGCTCTCGTCGCCGAATAGATTCTTCACTTTTTCCGCGGCGTCGTACTGCGCCTTGCGATCGGCTTCGCCGAACTTGCTGCGCCGATCGAGCGCTAGCGTCAGCTTCATCTCGTAAGGCTGATTATTCTTCGTCATGCGGACCGTGTAGATTCCGGGAAGGACGCGCGGACCGACAATACCAGCACCGGCGATTTGCGCCGCCGGGGGAACGCGCGGCGGTTTTTCATGCATGCTCCAGGTCACGCGATTGAGACCGGGACGTTTGCTTGCCGGGAGGCTGTCGACCACTTTTCCGGCGGCGTCGAGGATTTCGATTTTCAGTTTCCCGAAGAGATGTCGCGACTTCTGGTAATAAGTGATGACCGCGGCGTCGGGCGGATTTTCTCCGATGAAAACAGCGGCGCCGTTAGGCCAGCCGCCATTGGCCTCGATTCGTTGTTGCTGCACTGGTTTCGATTGGACAAAGGCAGCTTCTTTCGTCAGCAGATCAGGCGTGAGTGAACGCAGTGGGGTGATGTCGTCGATAATCCAGATGCCGCGCCCGTGGGTCGCGAGGACGAGATCGTTGGTCCGCGGTTGAATCGCGAGGTCGCGAACCGCGACGGCTGGGAAACGGCTGCCCTTGAATTGCGCCCAGGCTTCGCCGCCGTCGATCGAGACGAAAAGCCCAAACTCCGTTCCAAGGAAAAGGAGGTTAGGCTGCACAAGGTCTTCCTTGATGACGTGCGCATAACCACGGACGCCTTTTACATCCTGCGAATTGACGAGCGACTTCCACGTTTGGCCGTAGTCGGTGGTCTTATAGACGTAGGGGGCAAAGTCGCCAAACGTATGGCGATCAAAAGCGGCGTAGGCGGTGCCCGGTTCAAAGTTGCTCGCCTGCACCCAGCGGACCCAGGAATTTTTCGGCAGTCCTTGGATATTGCCGACAACGTTATTCCAGCTCTTGCCGCCATCGCGGGTAAGCTGGAGATTGCCATCGTCGGTCCCGGCCCAGATCAGGTTCTTGTCCTTCGGTGATTCGCTGATGGAGAAAATGGTGGTGTGCATTTCCGCTGCGGAATTGTCGATCGTGACGCCGCCCGATTGCTCTTGTTTCTGCTTCTCGGGATCGTTCGTCGTCAGGTCCGGCGAAATGCGTTCCCAGCTCTGCCCGTGATCGCGGGAGCGGAAAAGGAATTGCGCGCCGATGTAAATCGTCCCTTTCTCGTTAGGCGAAGCGACCAGTGGCGTGTTCCAGTTGAACCGAAGCTTTTCCTTGTAGTTCGGCTTCGGCTGAATGATGCGCGCTTCGAGGGTATGGCGATTGACCCGGCCCACGTAACCGCCCTGGTATTCAGCATAGACATAATCGGGATCGGCGGGATCGACGAAGGTGTAGAAGCCGTCTCCGTTAAAAATGTTTTCCCACTGTGCATTGCTGATTCCGCCCGGATACTCCGACTGGCCGATCCAGCAGCTGTTATCCTGTAAACCGCCGTAAACCTGATAGGGATCGGCCTCGTCCACACTCACGTGGTAGAACTGCGAAATCGGAAGGTTGTTCGCTTTCCACCAGCGGTTGCCGCCATCGTAGGCATACCAAATTCCGCCGTCGTCGCCGGAGATGACTGTCTTAGGATTACCCGGGTCGATCCAGACTGCGTGCACGTCGCCATGCGCGCCGTTAAAACCGCCGACGGTGGCGAAGCTCTTGCCGCCGTCTTCACTGAGGATGAGCGCGCCGTCGGTCTTGAAAACGCGGTCGGCATTTTTCGGGTCTACGATCAGGTTCGCGAAATAGAAGGGACGCCAGACCATCCATTGGCTCTTGTCATGTTGCGCCCAGGTTTGCCCCCCGTCATCGGAGACAAAGAGCGCGCTGTCGGTCGATTCGACGAAGGCGTAAACGCGTTTCGGATTCGAGGGCGCGATCGCGACCGCGAGCCGGCCGTAGGGCTTATTCGGGAAACCTTTGTTCGCTTCCGGAGTGATTTCTTTCCAGGTCGCGCCACCATCGGTCGTGCGGAAAAGTCCGCTGCCTGAAGGGTCGTTAGGCGTTTCGCCGCCCGAGCGGTAGGTCCAGCCTTTGCGTCGAAAATCCCAGAGGCCCGCGAAAAGAATGTTCGGGTTGCTCGGGTCCATCGAGATGGTCGAGGCGCCGGTGGAAAGATTCGACCCCTTCAGGATCTGGTTCCAGGTCTTGCCCCCGTCGGTCGTCTTGTAAAGACCACGATCCGGCGAATCGCTCCAGAGCGCACCCGGGACGGCGACATAAACCGTGTCGCTGCTTTTTGGACTAACGATGATCTGCGAGATCCGCTCCGACTTTGGCAGCCCCATCTGGTTCCAAGTCTCGCCGCCATCGGTCGACTTGTAGATGCCATCGCCGATCGAGACGCTGTTTCGCACCCACGGCTCGCCGGTGCCGGCCCAGACGTTCTTCGAGTTCTTCGGATCGAGCGCGAGCGCACCGATCGATTGAACGGGTTGCTCATCGAAGACAGGTCGGTAGTTCGTCCCGCCGTCCTCCGATTTCCAGATACCGCCGCTCGCGGCGCCGACGAAGATCGTCAGCTTGCCTGAAGGTTCACGAGTGGCTGCAATCGTGTCGACGCGGCCGCTCATCGTGGCCGAACCGATGTTGCGCGCGCCGAGACCGGAGATGGTAGCGGAGTTGTAAGGCGTCTGCTGGGCAGCGGCAACTCCGGCGAGGGCGAGTGAAGTGAAAAGGAAATTAAGAAATCGCATGGCAGTAGCGGGTTGAATTATTTCGCGGCTTTGGCGGGAAATTCGAAGATGGAGTCATCGACCGGGATGTTGGCCTCGCCTTTTTCGATGATAGTTTTTTGCTTGTCGTTCGAGCCTTTGCTCCCGGCCTCGACTGAGAACGGGAAGTAAACGCCGCTGACCTTTTCGTAATCGCCGAGATCGGTCTCCACCTCGAGCTTCGCACCTTGCTCGGTCCGTTGGTCAATGACGCGGATCTCCAGGAAGTAATCCGGATCGAGATAGACATAGCTGACGTCGCCGTTCTGGCGCACGACCTGCAGTTTGTGCGCGACGGTTCCCTCCACGTCCTCGGTCCCGAGGTAACTCACTGTCTTCCCCTCGGCCTTCCAATTCTCAAGCGGACCGCCGATCTCGCTCTCCTCGACTAACGACTTGGCTTCGTCACTCGACATTTTCTCCGGATCTTTGCGGCCGAGGAGCGGGAAAATTTTCCAACCGTCCGTGCCGTTGTAAGCCTGCACGAGGTTCATCCCCTGCAGTTGCGCATCGGTGCGAACTTTTCCCGGCCGCTTCTTTGTTTCGCTGAATTTCAATTCCACCTGCCCTTGGTTAACGAGCAGGCGGCCTTCGAAGCGAATTGTCTTTATTGCTTCGAGCGCGCCCGCGCCGCCTTTTGCTTCGAGGTTCTTGGCGACCAATTGATCGACCGTCGGAGCGGGTGCCGGGCTTTGAGCGTAAAGGCCGGACTGGACGAGAAGTCCGGCGAAGAGAACGGAAGTAAAACGTAGGTTCATAAGGTCGAAAAGCGCGATCGAACGTGAGCGCGGCGCAGCCTGATGCAAGGCCCGTGCCAGCGCAAATAGTAAGTTCGTATTATGTTTGTAACAAGGTGTTTATATTTTTAGTTATGATCTTGCTCAACAAAGGAGCTTTCCCAAAAACGGGATTATTCCCCTCCGGAATCGGGACCGTGCAAAGGGCTAGTCAGCCCATGTAATAACCGCCATTTACATTGAGAACATGTCCGGTGATGTAGCTCGCCATCGGGGAGGCGAGAAACAGCGCCGCGTCGACAATTTCGTGCGCATCACCGAGCCGGCCTAACGGAATCTGCTTCTTGAAATTTTCCGTTACTTCATCAGACATTCCTTTGCTCATCCCGACGTCGATAAAGCCGGGCGCAATGGCGTTGACCGTGACCTGCTGCCGGGCCAGTTCGCGAGCGGAGACTTTCGTTAGGGCAATGATCGCCGCCTTGCTCGACGAATAATTCGCCTGTCCGAAAAGGCCCATCTGGCCGCTGACCGACGAGAGATTAATAATCCGCCCACCGGTGCGCAGAACCGGCGCCGCTTTTTGTGTGACGTTGAAAGTGCCGGCCAAGTTGACCCGCAGCACGCTCTCAAATTCTTCGAGAGTCAATTTCTTGATCGTCCGGTCGCGAATGATTCCGGAATTGTTCACCAGCACGTCGAGCCCGCCGAATTTGTCGCTGATTTCTTTCATCATCGCCTCAACCCGATCTGGTTTCGTGACATCGCACTCGACCACGAGCGGTTCTTTCAATTCCTGCGCGACACTCTCGGCCTCTCTCTTGTTTCTGCCTTCCGGGTCGCTGATGAAATTGACCACGCACTTCGCCCCGCGTGCTCCGAACGCTTTGATCATTTCCGCGCCGAGGCCGCGCGAGCTGCCGGTGACGAGGACGGTTTTGCCGCTGTAATCAAGAGGATCAGTCATGGCAGAAGGTGACGCGCCTCGGGAAACCTTCAACCGCCGCGAGAAGATCCGGGGAGCGCAGGCTGTTAACCCGTCCGTTACCGGCCCGTCTGGCCGGTAACTTTCGCGCCAGCGAACCCTGGCCTCGGCAAAGATTCGGTCTGCGCTCCCAAAAAGTTCGAATTCCGCGAAAGCAGGCGGTGAGACTCACCGCCTGCAAACGGGCGGGCAGCCCGTGCTCCCCGGAGTTTGCCCGGGCGACGTTTAACGTTAGGTTTGCCGCTCGCATGCCTTCACCCGTCCGCATTCTTACCGCCGTTCCGATTTGCGATGGCCACGACAGCGCCATTAACACCATCAACCTTGAGTTCATCCGGCACGGAATCGAGGTGGTTTATCTCGGCTTCCATCGTTATGCGGGCGACATCGTGCGCGCTGCCATCCAGGAGGACGTATCGGCAATCGGCATCTCGAGTTACAACGGCGGACACATCGATTTTTTCGCCGAAGTTGTCAGGCAACTTCGACGCCAGGGCGCCGGTGACATCGCGGTCTTCGGCGGCGGCGGCGGGACCATCACCTACGACGACGCGCGCCTGATGAAGGCCAAAGGCGTCGACCAGATTTTCTTCGCCGGCACGTCACTGACCGAGATGGCGGATTACGTGCGGAAACATTACGGCAAGCCGCGCAAAAAGCGCCCGGCGAAGAGCCGCGCCGATCTCGTCCTCGCGCGCGACTTGACGGCGATCGAAGACGCGTTTGCCGGAAAGGGCCGGTTGAAACCAGCCAGTTCGCCGAAAGCTCAGGGGCGAAAATCGAAAGTGATTGGCTTCACCGGTCCCGGCGGCGCGGGCAAGACCACCCTGATCGACGAACTGGTCCTGCGTTTCCTGCAAAACGAGCCAAAGGCGCGGATCGCGATCCTGTCTCACGACCCGAGCGTGATCGGCGAAGGCGCATTGTTAGGCGATCGCGCCACCATGATCAATTCGCAGGACGACCGCGTCTTCATGCGGAGCATGGCGACGCGTGGGCAGGCCGGGGGATTGTCCCCCGCGACCGAGAGTTGCCTCATTTGCCTGACGAAGGCCGATTTTGATTACGTCATCATCGAAACGGTTGGAACCGGTCAGGAAGCGTTGCCTTTTCGCAGCAAGCTGATTGATCAAACCGTCCTCGTGATGAATCCTGATTACGGCGCCCGTTTGCAGCTGCAGAAGATCGTGATGCTTGATGTGGCCGACATCGTGGTCGTGAACAAAACCGATCTCGATCGCGCAAAGGCCGCGCTCTCCGAGATCGAGCACCGACTGACGCAGAACAAGCGGAAGCAGCAACTGGTTGCGACAGTCGCGAAACGCCATCGCGATGCGGGTGTGGACGAGTTGTATGAAATGATCACGTCGAAAGGGGAAAAGAAATGAGCAAGCTGGGAGCGGTTATTGAGTCGGTCGAGAAGCACGAGAAGTTCGTTCTCGAACAGGTGAAGCGCGCACGGACGGACGAGAAATTCGGCCGTGAAATGACCGAGCGCTGGAACAAGATCAAATCCGAGATTCCGATCGGTCGCGCCCCGACTGGTTTGCCGCTGCCGCGCCTTGCCTTGCCGGAGATCGACGAGCCTGGCGAGATCGCGCGATATCTTTTTGGAGACGGTTTGCCCGGTGAATTTCCGTATTTGAACGGCGCCTACCGCGAGATGTACCTCGAGCCGCTCGAAGAAATTGAGATCGGAAGTTACCGCAAATCGCCTAACGGAAAGAATGGTCACGGCGCGAAGTCGAAGGGCGCCAAGCCGCAGGCCAAAGCCATTCCACAGGAAGAACCGACCCGGCTCTTCTCCGGCCTCATGCTCGCGGAGGACACGAACAAGCGTTTCCATTTTCTGAGCGCGCATCAGCGTTCGAAACGTCTCAGCACCGCCTTCGACGGACCGACGCTCTATGGGATCGACTCCGATGCTGAAGGCGTGATGGGCAAAATCGGCGAGGGTGGTGTCGCCGTCGATACGGTCGAGGACATGGTCCGGCTCTACGAGGGCTTCGAAGTGGGCGCGCCAAATTTCTCCGCCTCGATGACGATCAGCGGACCAGCGCCGATCATCATGGCGATGTATATCGCGGCCGCGAAACGCCGCTTTGGTCCGAAGGTGGTCCCGAATCTTCGCGGCACGATCCAGGCCGACATTTTCAAGGAAGTCCAGGCGCAGAACGAAACCATTTTCCCGACTGAAGCGTCGCTTCGATTTCTCTGCGACATGATCGAATGGACGACCGAACACATGCCACGCTGGTATCCCGTTTCGATCAGCGGCTATCACATCGGCGAGGCCGGCTCGACTCCCGTGCAACAGGCCGCTTACACGCTTTCCAACGGCTTCGCCTACGCGGAAATGCTCGCGGCGCGCGGAGTGCCGGTGGACCAATTCGGACCGCGCCTTTCCTTCTTTCTCGATTGCGGGCTCGATGTGGAATACATCGCGCTCTCGCGGGTCTCGCGAAAGATCTGGGCGATCGGGATGCGCGACGTTTTCGCGGCGCAGCCGCGCGGACAAATGTTCAAGCTCCATACCCAGACGAGCGGCCGTTCGCTCATCGCCGCGGAATTTAAAAATAACCTAACGAGAACCGCGGCGGAATTGATGCTCGCCTACATGAACGGCACCAACTCCTGCCATTCCAACAGTGCGGACGAGCCCTTCACCACGCCGAGCGAAGAATGGATCCGACTCGCCGCCCACGGCCAGGCCATTCTGCTCGAGGAATCGGGCATCTTTAAGCACACCATGAACATGCTGAGCGGCTCGCCCGGCATGAAGGCGGTCGAGCGCGCGGTGGAAAAGGCCATCCTCGATGAGTTCCGCGAGATCGAATCGTTAGGCGGAGTGATGGGTGCGGTCGAGAATCGTTATCAGCGCAGCCAGATCCAGAACGCGGCTCACCGCTACGAGCAGCAAATTTACGACGGCACACGGCCGGTCGTTGGCCTGACCCGCTACCGCGACCCGAACGAGGAACCGCCAGAGATAGAGCTCGCCCGCACCCCGCGCAAGAGACAGGAATTGCAGGTCAACCGCCTGAAGAAGTTCAAGAAGCAGAACGCGGGTAAGGCGGATAAGGCGCTCGATAAGCTGGCCAACGCGGTGGAGAGCGGCGGGAATACTTTTCCGGCCCTGCTCGAAGCGGTCGAGGTTTGTTCCTTAGGCCAAATCACCGCCCGGTTGCAAGAGTTGGTCGGTCACTTCCGACCCATGGTGTAGCGCCCCACAAGGTGGGAGGGGCCTTTGTGCCCCGATTGGTGGCAACATGCCAGACCCTCATTCCAAAAACCTGCGTCTTCACCGGCTACGGGACATCTCTTCGGCTTTCTTCATGACGAAATCGCTTCGTCCAAAGAAGCCGGTTCTTGGTCCAGAGTTAAGGCCGATCATTGTCGACGCGTTTGAGTTCGCAGTGCAACGCGAGCGAATCTGCCTGCGGGCATTTGTGGTCAGGAGAGTTACTGCCTGTAGATGGGATCTCATCACCGAGCCGAGGCCTTGGGTGCTTGATAGCTAGCGTTCACGGCGCTCCATCGGGGCACAAAGGCCCCTCCCACATTATTTCGCCCGGGCAAGGCGAACGTCCTTGCCGTAGAAGTCGACGCAGCGGGCGTCTGCCACCCGCATGGGATTGATCGAAATCTTCACTCCCTCGCCGGAGCGGCTGATCGTGCCGGTTCCCGCATTATTGGAGCTATCGGTGAAAATGAAGCGAAGCGTATTCTTGTCCACAATCTGGGCCGGGCCGCTCGCTTGCGGCGCGCAGCCCTGGCCGTCGTTGTAGGCGGCATCGAAATCGACCGAGATCGCACCCTTTTCCTCCAGGATGTTGAGTTGAAAAACCGCCTGACCGTTGAAGTTTTTCTTATCGGTGTAATTGCCGGTCCAGTTAGTCTCCCCGGCCGGCAGGGAGACGGGCAGAGAAAAAATCAGGGCGAGCGCAGCCCAGGATGTTTTCATGCGCTCAGCCTGCGTCTCCTCCGCGCAAAAGCGAGCCGAAAATACCTAACGATTCGGGTTGCGCGGCTCGCGATGGGCGAGCGCGAGCGGCTTCGCTTCCTTCAAAACATGCCGCGCAATGACGAGGCGCTGCACTTCGCTTGTCCCTTCGCCGATCGTGCAAAGTTTCGCGTCGCGCAGGTAGCGCTCGATCGGCAGGTCGCGGCTATAGCCGTAACCGCCGTGGATCTGCATGGAGCGATCGCAGATCTTCACCGCCGACTCGGAAGCGAAAAGTTTCGCCATGGCCGATTCCTTCGTCGTGTTCTCGCCCTGGTCCTGCAGATGCGCGGCGTGCAGCGTCATCACTTCGGAGGCCTCGAGCTCCATCGCGGAATCGACCAGCATCCACTGGATCGCCTGGAAGTTCCCGATCGGGTGACCGAATTGCTTTCGCTGGTTTGCGTAAGAGTTGGCCCGATCGAAAGCCGCTTCCGCGATGCCGACCGCGAGCGCAGCGATGCTGATGCGCCCGCGATCGAGAACAGTGAGCGCCTGCTCGCGTCCGCGCCCGCGTTCGCCCAGGATCTCCGCCTTCGAATTCTCGAAGCGCAGCTCCGAGGTCTCGCTTGCGCGCATCCCGTAGGTGTGAATTTTGCGCACCGGCGTGACCTGGTCTTTCATCATGATGAAGGCGCTGATCTCGTTCTTGCCTTTGTCGGTGCGGCCGGTGGTGGCGATGACGATGAGCAAATCAGCCACGCGCCCGCTGGTGATGAAGTGTTTCATCCCGTTGATCCGCCAGGCGTCGCCATCCGCATCCGCCTTCGTCTCAATCCCGCCCGTGTCGCTGCCCGCGTTCGGCTCGGTCAATCCCCAGCCGCCAATCCATTCGCCGCTCGTTAGGTGCGGGAGATATTTTTCCTTTTGCTCCTCCGTCCCGAAGAGTTTGATCTGGCCGACAGAGAGCGCGTTGTGCGCTGCGATATCCATCGCGAGCGAGGCGCAGACTTTGCCGAGTTCCTTCACCGCGAGGGCCGCGGTCACGTAGCTCAAGCCGCGCCCGCCGTATTCTTTAGGCGCGACCATGCCCATGATGCCGAGCTTTCCCGCCTTTGTGAAAATCTCGCGCGGCAACTGTTCGTCGTGGTCCCATTGGTCGGCGTGCGGCGCCACTTCGGTGCGGTTAAATTCTTCCACGGAGGCGAGAAAAGCGCGGGACGCGTCGTCGAGCGGGTGTTCGAGTGTCATGGAGGAAGATGGTGCGAGAGCAGTGTTCGGGCGAGGCGAAAGTGGGAGGGGCCTCTGCGCCCCGATCTGTGGAATATGCTGGATGTTCGTTAGGCTGCGTCAAATCCCCGGGGGAACAATCGGGGGGCAGAGGCCCCTCCCATATCCTAAGTTAGCTCTTCAGCGCGACTTCGAATGGCGCCTCCGTCTTCGCGCGAATTTCATCGACCGTCGCGTCGCCATGCAGCTCCGTCAGGACCAGCCCGCCTCCGTCTTTCACCTCGAAGACACAGAGATCGGTAATGATGAGATTGACGACGCCGAGCCCGGTGATCGGGAGCGAGCATTTTTTCAAAATCTTCGGCCTCCCGTCCTTCGACGTGTGCTCGAGCACGGCCACCACGCGCTTCACTCCGGCCACCAGATCCATCGCGCCGCCGGGGCCCTTGACCATCTTGCCCGGGATCATCCAGTTCGCGATGTCGCCCTTATCGGTCACCTCAAAGGCGCCCAGAATCGCGAGGTCGATGTGTCCGCCACGGATCATGGTGAACGAATCCGCGCTCGAGAAAAAGGCCGAGCCGGGTCGCGTCGTGATCGTTTGCTTGCCGGGATTGATCAGGTCTGGGTCGACTTCGTCTTCGGTCGGAAACGGCCCGATGCCCAACAAGCCGTTCTCCGATTGCAGCGTCACATTCATCCCTTCGGGAATGTAGTTGGCGACCAGCGTCGGGATGCCGATGCCGAGATTGACGTAGTAGCCGTCGCGCAACTCTTTGGCAGCGCGTTTCGCCATCAGGTCGCGGATCGGGTTTTCCTTCTTCGCCGCCGCACTCCCGGAGACGGTGCGGAACTCGATCCGCTTTTCGTATTTTTCTCCCTGGATGATGCGATCGACGAAAATGCCCGGGGTGTGGACTTGGTCCGGCTCCAGCTCGCCGACATCGACCAGATGCTCGACCTCGGCCACGCAGATATCGCCGCAGGAAGCGATCATCGGGTTAAAGTTGCGGGAGGTTTTGCGGAAGATGAGGTTGCCAGACTTGTCGCCCTTCCACGCCTTGACGAGCGAGACCTCGGCCTTGATGCCGGGCTCGAGGACGTATTCCTTGCCCTCGAAAACTTTCGTCTCTTTCCCGTCCGCCAGCTTCGTGCCGAAGCCGGTGCGAGTATAAAATCCCGGAATGCCTGCCCCGCCCGCCCGCAAACGCTCGGCCAGCGTCCCCTGCGGGATGAGCTCGAGCTCGAGCTCGCCGGCGAGCACCTGGCGCTCGAATTCCTTGTTCTCGCCGACATAGGAGGCCATCACTTTTTTCACCTGGCGCGTCTTGAGGAGGACGCCCATGCCGAAGTCATCCACGCCCGCGTTATTGCCGACGATGGTGAGGCCCTTCACCCCACTGTCGTGCAGTGCCGCGATGAGATTTTCCGGGATGCCGCAAAGCCCGAAGCCACCCGCGGCGATCGTCATGTTGTCGTGCAGGAGGCCGGCCAGGGCGGCCTTGGCGTCGGAATAAACTTTGCTCATGTGGGGAGAAATCTAACCACGGAATCCGGTAGTGAGCACGGGGGAATTACCTCGAGCGCATCGGCGTGTGGTGAAACCGCCCCGCTCACTCCACATAAACTGTACTTCAAAGCAAGGTGCTTAGAGATCGAAACACGGTGAATCGAGATGGAAGCAAACAACTCACAATAACTTCCTCGAACCTCTCGCGCGAAACTGTCAAAAGTGAAAACTGACCCGAAATCTACCCCACTTTCGCCGCCTCCTTGTCGCGCTCTGGCCGCTCGCCCGCCAAAGCGAGAGCGCCTCCTGCTTATACTCCTTCGTCTAGCTCGTTCTCTCACAAGCCGGTCTGCTGACCTGTGTTTTCATGTGGACTCCTCGGGTTTTTGACCGTGAAGCCCACTGTCCGTCAAATCAGGGCAACCCCGATGCGACGCCCCGAGTCCCATTCAGAACAAAGAAAATGCTTGACGCCCGTCTGCGCTTCTAACTACGAAGGACGTTCAGCTCGGAGAGCAAACGAGAGAAAAGCCAAGGCTGAAATTTCAATACTGCGAGACAACGTCGGAGAAGAAAGCGATAAAAAAATAAAGAAAAACAATATGACTACACAACCTACTATTATGAAAACGTATCTGTTCTCAGGTGCGTTTTTGCTCTGTCTGTTTTCTATGATCCTGATACCCCGTGCGCTGGGGCAGGGAGATGTCGGCAAGAGATCGTCGAATCTCGAGTTAACCCAGCAGCAACAGCCGTTGGATTGCGCCTGGTCAGCGGGACGTGATCTCCCGACCGTCGCGGTCCGCTCGGTTGGCGTTTACTATTCGGCCAATGGGCGCTTCTACGCCATGGGGGGGCGCAGCTCCGACACGGCGGGCAGCGACTTCACGCACCCATTTGAATATGATCCGGGTACGAACGCGTGGACTACCAAAGGCGCTACCTACCCCGACAACCAGGTGAACAACATGGCTTGCGGCGTGCTCAACGAGAGCGGTACAGACTATATCTACTGCGTGGGGGGATCGGCAGCCGGTGCGACCACGGCTGCGAATCGCGTCTTTCGTTACAATCCTGTCACCGACACTATCAGCACCGTTGCTTCACCCTGGCCCGGTGACACGGGTGGAATCGTCTTGCCCGGCGGATTCTCGGTGTTCAATAACAACCTCTATATCCTGGGAGGGTTCAGCATCAACGTGGGTATGGTGAGCGATATTTGGCAGTTCAATCCCGCCGGGCCTGCCTGGACACACAAGACGGCCCTTCTGCCGATCGCGCTCGGCTATGTGCCGACATGCACGATCGGGAGCCTCATCTACACGGCCGGCGGGAGTACGTGGGATGGCACTACGATCCACGATAGCACCAATTCTTTTGTGTATAACCCTGTGGCTGATAGCATTTCCGCGATTGCCAGCATACCAAGGGCAACCGCGGAGACGCGGGCGCTTAATTTCAATAACCAGATGAGGGTCATGGGTGGAGGAAGAGACACACCGAACCCCTCCAACGAGGTGGATGTCTACGACCCTGTCAGCGGTCTCTGGTCAACGGATCTGTCATTTACCACTGCGCGGCGCAACTTCCCGACCGCCACCGATGGCAGCACGACCATTTGGCTGGCCGGTGGCTATGATATTAACCTCACCCCGGTGAGCTCGATGGAAATCTTCCAATGCAACGGCGGCGGCGGCGACATTACGCTCACCGCGAAGCTTCGCCGGCAGTCAGGCAATATCCTTGTGGCCCTTGCTTGGACCGGGACGGATGATAGCGGCAGCATCAACATCCTGCGCGATGGGATCGTGATCCACACGACGGCTGACGATGGCCGCGCTCAGGACCGCCTCGGGGCTGTCAGCAGGGTGTCGCACACGTATCAAGTCTGCGAGCCAGACACGGGCACCTGCTCGAACGAAGTGACGGTTCAAATCCCTTAGAGCGGCCAATCTAGGCCGTCTTCGCCAGGAGGTCGTCCAATCCGATCTCCTGGCAGCATCGCTCGGAAGGGGCGGCTACGGCATGAAGCGCGCAATGTGACGATGGCGCTGGTGTGGGAGCACTGCGCAGCGGCTGCGTGAGATCGGAGAACTTTTTGGTGGGATGGATTATGCTGCGGTGGCGCAGCGGATTCGCCGCGTGAAACAAATGAATCCGCCGCGCTTAAGAAAACTGATCAAGCAAATGTTAAATGTTTAGACGCGACCCCGTAAGCACACGACTGCGTAAGCACAGTTATCGGTTCCCTTCGAGGTTGAAGGGACTTATGAGGGCTCCAATCGCGCTTACCGGTGAATGATGCCGCCTCAGCAATGCCCCAGGATGAAGCGAGCCGGCGACGACTCGTCGAGGAACAGCTGGCCGGGGAACTTGGGTGGGACCTGCAGCTCTTTCGTGGAGCCCCCTTCGAGCTCCCGGGGCTAAGTCTCCGGATGCGCGCAGAGTACGCGATCGATAACATAGCCGCTTTCTTTCCACCCGGCCAGCCTCGACTCGAGCATCTTCGCCTAACGAAGTGGCTGAAGTTCGGCAATGCGGTCGAGCAGTTACATCATCTCTTCCATCTGGCGAAGACATACAACGTCCGGCGGATCATTTTGCCGCCGAGCGAGATTTTTCAAGCGCGAGAGTTAGACGAGTTTGAGGTCACAGCTTCGACCGAGCAGTCAGCAGAGTTTGGCGTCGGATTAGCGGGACTCTTTTACTATCTCGAGCCCTTCTGCGTGGAGCGTCCAACCGAAAGCCTCGTGGGGAATGCACGCCGTTATGTCAGGCCTTTGCTTTCTGACGCACTGCAGGAGAGTGACCCGCGGGTCGGCAAGGATGATCTTGTTCTGCATTTCCGCGCCGGAGACGTTTTTCAGCGTCCGGTGGCGCATTATGGTCAACCGCCGCTGGCTTATTATCTGGCTACGATCGAGCGAGAAAAGCCGAGCCGGACGTGGCTCGTCTTTGAGGATTCAGCGAATCCATGCATTGAGGCTGTCGAAGGGTGGCTGCGACAACGCGGGCTTGAAGTAGTGATTCAATCGGGCTCGCTCGAAGAAGATCTGCGAGTGTTATTTAGCGCGTCCAGGTTGGTTATCGGCCAGGGCACATTCGGCAGCAGCGTGGCCATGCTCTCAAGTCACCTGCGTCGGCTCTATAATTTCAGATCGGAGCTTTGGGATGATTTACGCCTCCCGAACGTGGAAATGATTCAGGCGGTCGACATCGGCGGCGTCTATACCAAAGCGCTTTTGTCAAAAAACTGGAAGGCTTCTCCAGAACAGTGTGTGCTCATGCTTTCCTATCCCGCGGAATCGCTACGGTTCGAGCGCACCGCCTCGCCTGCCCCGTAAGCTGTCGCCGGCGCAGGCGCTCATTCCCGGGTCCAAGCTTGCCGCGCTGCGATTCGTCGCCAGATTGCAGGCTCACTTTATGTCCAAATCACTCGCCCATCGTCTCGCTGAATACGCCTGTTCCTTAAATTTCGAAGACCTCTCGCCCGAGGTGGTGCACGAGGTGAAGCGGCGGGTGATGGACTCCTTTGGCTGCGCTCTCGGCGCCTGGCACGAGGAGCCTTGCGTGATCGCGCGGACCGTCGCTTCCGATTTCTCGGCGAAAAATGGCGCGACCATCATCGGCACGACGCATCAGGCGCCGCCGGATTGGGCGGCTTTCGCGACTGGCTGCTGCATCCGTTATTTCGATTACAACGACACTTATCTTTCCAAGGAACCGGCGCACCCGAGCGACAACATCGCCGCTGCGCTGGCCGTGGCCGAGAGCGTTGGTGCGAATGGCAAGGAACTGATCACCGCCATCGCGCTCGCCTACGAAGTGCAATGCCGTTTCTGCGACGCCGCCAGCATCCGCGCGCGCGGCTGGGATCATCCGACCTACGGGGCGTTTTCGACTGCGCTGGCCGCGGCGCGATTGATGAAACTGGACGCGGAGAAGACCCGCCACGCGGTCAATATCGCGGGCGTGAATTGCGCGGCCTTCCGCCAGGCGCGAGTGGGGGAACTTTCGCATTGGAAAGGCGTCGCCTTCGCCAACGCCGCGCGCTGTGGCGTGTATGCCGCGCTCCTCGCGCGCGCCGGAATGACCGGTCCGGCGCCGATTTTTGAAGGGCAGATGGGTTTCGAAAAGGAACTTGGGGTTTCGTTAGGCGAGGTCGGCGAGGTTTTCGTGAAGCGCCCCGGCGAGAAAAACGTAAACGAAGGCACGGCCGCGATGATCCTCAAGACCAGCATCAAGTATTGGCCGGCCGAATATCACAGCCAAAGTGCGATCGAGGCCGCGCTTTTCTTGCGCAAGGAAATCGGCGATCCGGCGAAGATCCAGTCGGTCCGGATCGAGAGCCACGACGCCTCGGTCGACATCATCGGGAGCGAGCCGGAAAAATGGAAACCGGAGACGCGCGAGACGGCCGACCACAGCCTGCCCTATATCACCGCGATCGCGTTGATCGATGGCGAAGTGAGCGAGAAGCAATTCCAGCCGCAGCGTTTCACCGACCCGACGATCTGGAAGTTCCTCGAGAACGTGACGGTGCAACGCAACGATGAACTCAGCTCGCTCTACGCGAAAGCGGTCGCGAACATCGTCCACGTCACGCTGCAGGACGGCAAGGTCCTGACCAAGCGAGTCGATTATCCGTTAGGCAACGCCTTCAACCCGGTGAGCGACAAGCAGCTCGAAGGGAAGTTCAACGCGCTCGTTGTGCCGGAGCTGGGCGAAGAAGGCGCGCAGAAGATCGTGGCCGCGGGCTGGAAGTTGGATGAAGCGGAGAATCCCAGTGAGCTGATGAAGCTCGCCAGGATGCCCGCGTGACGACGTCGCGGGACAGTTTCGGGTAGCGCATTCGTCTCGAGTGCTCTACCCCGGGGAGAGTCGGCCCCCGAAGATGAAAGGTCGCTGAGACACGTTAGGTTAGCGGATGGCGGAACAAATTTTTAAGACAGCCCGACTCCGACAACTTCTCGCCCAAGGCGTCGTCGCCATGCCCGGCGTCCCGAATGCCTCGATGGCGCGACAGGTGGAACGCGCCGGGTTTGAGGCGGTTTACATCAGCGGCGCCGGGCTGGCCAATTGCACGGCCGGTTTGCCCGACGTCGGTTTACTAACCCTGAACGAAGTGGCGACGCTGGCTGGATTCATCGCCAAGGCGGTGAAAATTCCGGCGATCGTGGATGCGGACACCGGTTTTGGCGGAGAGGATAATGTGGGGCGCACGATTTACGAACTGGAGCGCGCCGGGCTCGCGGGTTGCCACGTGGAGGATCAGGAATTTCCGAAACGTTGCGGACATCTTGCGGGCAAACGGTTGGTCTCAACTGACGAGATGACGGCCAAGATTCGCGCCGCCGTCGCAGCAAAACGCGACCGCGATTTTCTCGTCATCGCGCGAACTGATTCGCGCGCGATGGAAAATTTCGACGGGGTGGTGAAGCGCGCGCAGGCTTATGTCGCCGCCGGCGCGGATGCGATTTTTCCCGAGGCGCTGCAGACGAAGGAAGAGTTCCGCGATTTCGCGAAGGAAGTGAAAGTGCCGCTGCTCGCGAACATGACCGAGTTTGGCAAAAGCCCGTCGCTCAGCGTGCCGGAACTGGACGAGCTCGGATACAAGATGGTCATCTTCCCGCAAAGCGCGTTTCGCGTTTCGATGAAAACGACCGAGGAATTTTTCCGCGCCCTGAAGCAGGCGGGCAAGCCCGACGAATGGCTCGACCGGATGCAGACGCGGAAGGAACTTTACCAGACGCTCGATTACGAACCGGCGGCGGAAAGCTGGCCCGGTTATCGAGGGTAGCGCAGGCTTCCAGCTTGCGAACGTGTTTTTTGAACGGCAAGTTGGAAGCTTGCGCAACCTTCGGCGACGACCGCCCGGCCGCGCCTCCCCGACACGAAAAAAGGACATCAAAATTATGAGCGAAGAAACTAAACCCCCCGCCGACAAACCTGCTTACAGCCCCGGCCTCGCGGGCGTTATCGCCGGCGAAACTGAAATTTGCTGGGTCGATCCCAACGCTGGCCTGATGTATCGCGGCTACGACATTCACGAGATGGCGGAGAAGGCGAACTTCGAGGAAGTCGCCTACCTGCTTCTCAACGGCGAATTGCCGACCGTGGCGGAGCGCGAGGAATTCTCCCGTGCCCTGGCGAAGGAGCGCCCGCTGCCAAAGGAAGTGCTCGAGATGATGCGACTTCTCCCGAAGAACACGCATCCGATGGACATGCTGCGCACCGGCGTTTCGATGCTGGCGCCGTTCGATCCCGATCTGAACGACCATTCGCATGAGGCCAACATCCGCAAAGCGATTCGCCTGATCGCGAAAGTCTCGACACTCATCACCGACGGCTATCGCATTCAGCAGGGCGAGAATCCATTGCCGGAACGGCCCGACCTAAACCTGGCGGGAAACATTTTCTACAAACTCACGGGCGAGGTTCCGCAGGATTACAAGATCCGTATGATGGACACGATTTTCATCCTCTACGCCGACCACGAGTTCAACGCCTCGACCTTTGCTGCGCGGGTGACGGCGGCCACGCTGGCCGACATGTATGCGGCGGTCACCAGTGCGTGCGGCACTTTGAAGGGTCCGCTCCACGGGGGTGCGAACGAGGAGTCGATGAAAATGCTCGACGAGATCAAAACCGCCGATCGCGCCGAGAAGTGGATGATGGACGCGCTGGCGCGAAAGGCCAAGATCATGGGCTTCGGCCATCGCGTTTATAAAAGCGGGGATTCACGGGTGCCGATCATGCGCGAGATCGGACGCGACCTCGGCCAACGGGTCGGCAAGGATCAATGGATCCCGATTTGCGAAAAGCTCGAGGCGACGATGGAGCGGGAGAAACATCTCTGCGCGAACGTCGATCTCTACGCCGCGCCGGTCTTCACCATGCTCAAGTTTCCGAGCGAGTTGAACACGCCGATCTTCGCCGCTTCGCGCGTCGCCGGTTGGTGCGCTCACGTGGTCGAGCAACACGATCACAATCGGCTCATCCGGCCGCGCTCGCTTTACACCGGTCCGGAAGCGCGGCCCTACCCAGGCTCGTCCAGCAACGGATCGAAGTAGGGTAGCGGAAGGGTTCCACTTCCGAGATCGGGCCAACCAACCCGGAAATTTGGCTGCCCCGAACAAACAACAACCCCTTCCGG
>JBPCLI010000093.1:0-1380 GCA_051003415.1 Chthoniobacterales bacterium
GACCGCACGGAGCAACGTCGCCGATGTTTTGGCTGCCGGGCGCGGACCGGGGACCGAGAAGCTGCGCGGTTTTCTGGATAACACGGCCATCTTCACGATCATTCAGGATCAGCTCTAAGGGCGCGCGCTCACCCGAAAAAAGCGAAACCCGTTCGCCGGGTAAACCAGCGAACGGGCACTCGCAATCGAAGCTGGTTCGTTAGGGGCTGGTCGGCGGCATCTGGGGCACGACCTGCGGGATGAACGTGAAGGGCGGCACATCAGGCAGCGGCGGAGGAGGACCTTCGCCGGGAGGCTGCGCTTCTTCAGGGCCCTCCGCCGGGATGTTCTTGTC
The DNA here is from genome assembly GCA_051003415.1 of Chthoniobacterales bacterium. Lineage (GTDB taxonomy): Bacteria > Verrucomicrobiota > Verrucomicrobiia > Chthoniobacterales > UBA10450 > Palsa-1392. Next base: position 335 of record JBPCLI010000093.1, read on the forward strand.
GTCGAGAATGCTCTTGCCGTCGGCCATCTCTTTGCCGCCGCCATCGTTTTCCGAAACGTCCGCGTTGCCCGCGTCCTGCGCGTTACGGGGATGGAGCGAGGTGCCGAAGGCGGCGACCTGCGCGACGGAGAACTCCCCGCCCTGCACCGTGGCCGGATGCCATTTCAGCATGATGTAACGTCCGGTGGTGGCCGGGAAATCAACCGAGGCGCGCCCTTTTTTAGTGCTCACCACAGAACCGACAGGCTTGAGCCCAGCGAGGGTCTGGTCGCTCAGTCTGATGGTTTGCGGCAGGTCAGCGGTCTGCGGAGAATTCGCGATCTTCTGAATCGCCGATTGCTCGGAACCGTCAGCGGCCGGCTCTACCGGAAGGCTGTTGAGGACGTAAAATTCAACACTGCCAGGCTGATCGGCGTAGATCGCGGAGATGCGGCTGAGGCTGCGTTGCCGGCCGAGGTCAATCACCGCCGTCGGCGCGCTATCGTTCGCGGCAAATCGGAAGGCTGAGCCGGGTTGATCGTCGATCATGTTGTTCGCCTGCTTTAGACCACCCGAGCTCGCGTAAAGGGTCCGCGCCCGCATGTGCAGGTCGGTGAAGTTGTAATTGATCAACGCGAAGGTCGTGGACTGGCTTTCGAAGCTAACTTTCCGGGGACGCGGCATCGTGAAATCGGAAACCGCTGGGGTCGCGAAAACACCGAAGGCCGCGATACGACCAGGCAAGGTGACGTCGAAGGTCAGGCGCACATATTTCGCCTCGCCGGGGCCGACCTTGGCCAGAACCACGCCTTCCGCGAGGGTGCGGGTGTCGACGTTGCGCCACTCGGGGCTGTTCGCGGGCACATCGGCATTGGAGAGCGCGATCGTTAGGCTACCTTTCGTGCCGTCATTCAAGAGCGAGATGGACTGGACGCTCTCGATGTTCGCGAGGGAAACGAGGATGCTCGATTTGCCCGCGGGCAGTTGGTAGCCGGTCGTCGGATCGTCGCAGAGTAACGCCGCTTCCGAGGTGTTGCGATCGACACCATTCGAGCTGAGTTCCAGCG
>JBPCLI010000094.1:0-17609 GCA_051003415.1 Chthoniobacterales bacterium
GGCTCAGAGATCGACGCGGTGCAGTTCTTCGCGCTGGAAGCGGTCGCGCAATGGGTGAAAGAAAGACCGGGCGACTTCGCGCCCGGCTTCCTGGAGTGCTGGCGGGTTTACCGTTCGGCAAACAAACCACCTAACGAGGCGGGCCTGACCTAACGTTTCTTTTTCGCAGGCTTCGAGGCCTTTTTGGGAGCCGCTTTTTTGGCCGGCGCCTTGCTCTTGGCAGCCGCCGCGGTGGCCAGCGTGGTCCGGGGCGGAAGATCGCCCATCACTTCGCGGCGATATTTGCGGGCCGCCTTGCGCGCCTGCTCTTTGCCGCCGTAAACCGCGTCGCTGAACATCCGCGTGCCAGTGGAGGAGCCACGCACGAAATGGACCTGGAAGCCGTGCGTCTGTTTCTTGGCCCGCTGCTTGGTGTCGATGCGTTTAATGTTTTGTTCGGAGTCGGGATTGGATCGTTTCCTCATAATAAGAATTGTTTTGGCCTAACGAGTGGAGCGTAAGGTCAACTTTTCGCTTATGCAAATGCAGCCCGCACGAATTTGCAAATTTTTCAATGCGCCGCGGGCCGCGCGGTGGCGGGCAGATTCCAGGCGCCGGCTTTCTCAAGATAGACCGCGCGCGGGAGCACAACGTAACAGGGATGTGCGTCCTCACGCAGCCACTTGATCAAGCCGACTAGCGCGCTCTCCGCCATCGTCGTGCAACCGGAAGTCGGGCGCGTTTCGCCGCGCCGAATGTGAAAGAAGATGGCGCTCCCTTCGTTAGGCTGGGGGGGATCGGAGTTGTGCCTAATTTCGACCAGCCATCGGTAGGCAAAGTCGTTATGCCGCATTTTTTCCTTCGCAAACCAGGACGGTGGATGGTCCGGGTCGTCGATCGTGACGAAGCGGTTGTAATCGGGCCGACTCGGATCATCGATCCAGGCGTCGGATTTTGTTACCTGATGGAAAGGAAATTTCGCTCCCGTCGGCAGCGCCGGATCGTAAGTGTAAATCTTGCCGATGCGAAAAACGCCGGCTGGCGCCCGCCCGTCGCGTTCCTTCTTGTGCAGCCCGGCTTCCTTCTGACCGGCAAGCCCGCGGCCCCAGGCCAGCCCGTTCTTGCCAAACAAGACCGGGACCGGCTGTCCGACGGGCTGCCACGGGCCCGTGCCGGAACGCTCGTAGCGTTGTAACTCGCCGCGCATCGAGTCCCAGGTGGGCGCAAGGGCGACGATGAGTTGTTTGCAATCTTCCGGAACACCGGCGGCACGCGCACTGCTAGGCAGAAAAAGCAACGCGGGCACGATCAGGAGACGAAAGGAGCGCATCTCCAAACTTAGACGCGCAGCCCGCGCGATCTGTCCAGTTGAATTCCAAATGAAGAAAAGAATCGCGGCGCTCCTCCGCGTCCTTGGCGCACCCGGGGCCTCTGCTCCGGCTTTGCGGAACGGATTTGTGTGGGACGACAGACGGCCATCCTGCGCGACCCGCTCATCCGAAGCTGGCAGCTAATCTGTGCGGGCTTGACGCACCTCCTCTTTATGGACGCGGCGGCCTCCGACTGCTATCGGCCGTTGCAACGGCTCAGCTACACTTTGGATCACGCAGCCTTTTTCAATTCTCCGATTGGTCATCACCAGCCTTCTCTGGCATGCGTCCGCGGCGGTGGCGCTTTTCTTTTTCGCGGAGGACTTTCTCGCGGGCTGCGGGATGGAATTGCGTCGGCGCAGTTGGGCAGCGTTGGGTCGGCGCTGGTCTGGACGTTGCATCCGGTGCAGAGCGCGGCGGTCTGGGTGCGTTTCGTTAGGCCAAGGCTGGGGGCGTTGCGTTTTCCACCCGCTCGGTGTCGGCGCCGAGCGTTTTCATTCCGAAGAGCCAGATGACTCCAGAGAGGAGCATCATTCCGGAGATGAGGAAGAAACCGACGTTCATGTTCGTGTGTCCGGAGATGTAGCCAATCGTCGGAAAGGCGAGGGCATCGCCGAGGGCGTGGATCACGAGAATGTTTAGGGCGAACGCGGTTGCGCGCACGGCCGGTGGAGTGACGTTAGCGAGGGCGGTGTTGGACGGGCCAGTGTTGAGGAAGGCGAAAAAGATTGCGCCGAAGAGGAACCCCCAGGCTGCGGGAAATGGCGTAAAGAGCATGGCTACGAACAATGGCACGGCAATAAGCATCCCAATGCCGGAAACCGAAAAATAGGAACCGGGATGGCGTGGCCTGAGCCAATCGGCGACCATGCCGCCGGTCAGGGTGGAGAGCAATCCGCCCACCGCGGTGATGAGTCCGAAGATAGCGGTGGACGACGGTGGCAGGCCGCGATAGCGCAGATAAGCAGAGATCCAAAACGCCAACCCGCCGATGGCGAAGGTCATCGCCGTCTGGGCAAAGCAGTTAATCACGTACGAGCGGTTGTGGAAGAGCGCGCGATAGTCGCTCCAGTTCGGTCGTGGCTGCTGGACGCGATCCCTGCCGCGGCCGCGCGGATCCAGCTGAGTGAAACAAAGCAGACCGAGGAGCAGCCCCGGTGGAGCGACGAGATAAAATGCCCAGCGCCATCCGAGATGGGCGTTGATCAATCCGCCGAGGACGTAACCGAGCGCGCCCCCGACCGGGATGGCGGCGAAGAAAACCGAAAGCACCCGTCCGCGGACCGCTAGCGGAAAAAGATCGGCGAGGATGGTGGGCGCGGCCGGACCATAACCACCCTCGCCGATCCCGACGAGAACGCGGGTGAACAAGAGAATGCCGAAGGTGGCCGCCAGACCGGACGCACCACTGGCCAGGCTCCAAAGCATGACCGCAATCCCGATGATGACCCAGCGCGAGAAGCGATCGGAGAGCCAGCCAAGGGCCGGCGCCGAAAGCATGTAGGTAACAAAAAAGGCCGTGCCTAACAATCCGCTGACCGCCATCGCGTTTGGGTCGTTAGGGCGAAAAAAAGCCGCGCGGATCTCCGGTTCGACCGCCGCCAGGACATAGCGATCGATGTAATTGAAGAGGTTGATTCCGAGAAGCAGGGCGAGAGCGGTGAGCGCGCCGGGCTTGAGCTGGGATCGAGTCTTCATCGAATTGCCGATTGCAGTGGGAGCGGCGCAGATTGTAAATCATAAAACGATGCCGCCAATTTCTGCCGCCGAGCGCACCCTGCGTTTCTTTGGTATGCCGCTCGTGCGGGCGATTTATCGCGTCACGCCGATTGGATTGGAGCGCCTGCCGAAAGGCGGATTCCTGCTTTTGCCTAACCACATTACGTGGGTGGACGCGCTGATTCTCCTCGTCGCCTGTCCGCGGCCGATTCGCTTCATCATCGACCAGGAATATTATGAAAACCGACTCCTCCACGGTGTCCTGCGCACAGTCGGCTGCATCCCGATCACCTCGCGCCGGGCGAAAAACGGCATGCGGCTGGCGGCGGAAAAGATTCGCGGCGGCGAAATCGTTTGTCTTTTTCCGGAGGGCCAACTCTCGCGCTCCGGGACCTTGTTGCGGTTGCGGCGCGGCTACGAGGTGATCGCGCGACACGCCGATGGGCCGGTTGTGCCGGTCTGGCTCGACCAGCTCTGGGGCTCGATTTTTTCCTTCCAAGGTCAGCGTTTTTTTACGAAATGGCCGAGGCACTTTCCCTATCCGGCGACGGTTGAATTTGGAAGCCCGCTCGCGCCTAACGACGCCGATATCGCAACGGTGCGCGAGGAATTGCTGAAGCTGGGGGAAAGCTCCTATAGCCGCCGCCCGGGGCTGAGCGGGCATCTTGGAAGCGCGGCAGTGCGCGGTCTCGGGCGCCATCCTTTTCGGACGGCGGTGATCGATGGAATGGATCAGAGCGAACTTAGCCGGGGGAAGTTGCTCGGCGCGGCCGCGGCGCTCAGTCGTCATCTGCGCGAGAATTTTCCGGACAGGCGAATTGGAATTGTGCTGCCGGCGAGCAAGGGCGGGGTGGTGGCCAACCTCGCGGTCGTGCTCGCGGGCAAGGTGCCAGTCGGTTTGAACTTCACCAGTGGCCGCTCCGCGCTGGAGCGGGCGCAGGAGATCGCGGGGCTGAAGGTGGCCATCTCGGCCAATGCCTTCAGTAAACGCCTAACGGATTTCCCCTGGCCGGAAAATGTCGTGCAACTCGACGAATTGCTTCCGCGATTAAAGACGAAAATTTTTCTCTGGTGGATGGCGGCCGTTATTCTGCCGGGCGGGTGGCTCGTTAGGCTGCTCCGGATTCCAGGGGAAGGGGACCACCGCGAGGCTGTGCTTCTCTTTACCAGCGGCAGCTCGGGCGATCCGAAGGGTGTCGTCCTTAGTCATCGCAACCTGATTGGGAACGTCTCGCAATTTCGTGTGATGCTCGATGCCACCCGGGAAGACCTGATCCTCGCGTCGCTGCCGTTTTTTCACAGCTTCGGCTGCACGGTGACGCTCTGGTTTCCGCTCATCGAAGGCGTGCGGATCATCACCTATCCGAATCCGCTCGAAACGGCGAAGTGCGCGGAGCAGATCGAGCGACATCGGGTCACGATCGTGCTGGCGGCGCCGACGTTCCTCCGCGGTTATTTGCGTAAAGCGGAGCCGCAGCAGATGAAAACTGTTCGCCTAACGATTACGGGCGCGGAGAAATTGCCGCGCAGGCTGGCCGACACGTTCGCGGAGCGTTTCGGCAAACCGGTTTTTGAAGGTTATGGCCTGACCGAAACTTCACCGGTCGTGGCCGTGAACCTCCCCGAACCGGAGGCGGCGAATCCGGGCGACCCGGCGCAACCTTCGCAACGGCCTGGGTCAGTCGGAAAAATGGCGCCTGGCATCGCGGCGGAAATCCGGGACCCGGAATCGGGGAAGAAACTTTCGCTCCATGAAACCGGGATGCTCTGGCTACGAGGTCCGAACATTTTCGAAGGCTACCTGCATGATCCGGCGCGGACGGAGGAAGTCTTGCAGGAGGGCTGGCTCAAAACGGGCGACCTCGGGCGGTTCGACGAAGATGGTTTCCTTTTCATCGAGGGACGGCTTTCGCGCTTTTCCAAGATCGGGGGCGAGATGGTGCCGCACGAGACGGTGGAACAAAAAATCCTCCTCGCGCTCCAACTGGACAACGAAGGCGAACGCACGCTCGCGGTCACCTCGGTCGTCGACGCGCAGAAAGGGGAGGCGCTTGTGCTACTGAGCACAATCGAGATCGATCAGGCGCGGTTGCGCACGCAATTGCAGGAAGCCGGCGTGCCGAATCTTTGGATCCCGAAAACGATCCAGCGAGTGGAGCAAATCCCGGTGCTCGCGACCGGGAAGCTCGACCTCCGACGCTGCAGCGAGATTGCCACCAAGGGGCCGGAGTAACGGGCCGAGCCTCGCCTAACGAGAAGTCGAGGGAGTGATCTGGCACATCCCGACGAAGGATCCTGGATGGTTATTCAGGTAATGTGTGAGGCGGCCCTCGCGAATCGTCACCATGCGCCCATTATCGCAAACCTGAATGAGCGGTTCCGCCGGATTAAATCCGCCGCCACCCCCGAAGAAGAAGGGCGGTGTGTTGGGAGGGCCAAATACGGCAACTTCCTCCGGAGTGTCTCCGAGAGGCCGTTTGCCATCGAACATTTCCTTACCGTCCATGACTTGTTTGCCGTCGTTGCGAGTATTTTCAGTGTGAGTCTGGACGGCGTCCGAACATTCCGGCGCGGCCGCGATGGCGGCGTCGTCGATCTGCGCGGCAGCCTGCGGCCAGCCGACAATCGCGGCCGCGACAATTGCGCCGGTCAAATCGCAATCAACTTTTTCCCCGCGAACGCAACGCAGCGCCGTCGTGACGATCTCGCCAGCGTATTCGTGATGATCGCTGACGGCAGCTTTGGTGATCGCCGCGGCTGAATCGCGGTGGGTTTTAACCGCGGCACAGACGGCGGTGAGAAATTGTGGTTTACCAGCCGTCGCCACCATTACTCCGGACGGCAGGCCGGCCTGGATCATTTCGGAGGCCGACATGAGTTTGGCAGTCGCGACCGGCATCGTCGCGACCCAGAGGCCGCTGGCGAGGCCCAGTCCCAGGGCGAGGGTCAAGCCGGTCTGAACCAGGCGTGTGGTACACCGCGAGCCGATAAAAGAGGAGTTCATAATATGGTTAGGTTGGTTCTTGTATGAACGATTCGCTGCCGGAGGTCAAGTGCAGAAATCGATAGTCCCTTCAAGCGTCCACATAGTCCGGTACCAAGTCAGACGCGCGCGACACGTCCCGGTCGAATTCACCAGGGCTTTCGTGCGCGCGTCTCTCGTCATGTTTGCGCGCGATAAGAACATAGAGGGACGGCACAATGAAAAGAGTGAAGAGAGTTCCGATCGTCATCCCACCCACGAGCACGAGACCGATTGAATTTCGGGCTTTGGCCCCGGCGCCAGTGACGAAGACGAGGGGCATGTGACCGGCGACGGTCGCGATCGTCGTCATCAATACCGGACGCAATCGAATGCGGGCCGCCTGCGAGACAGCGTCGATTTTGTTGCGGCCTTCGATTTGCAGTTTGTTCGCGAACTCGACGATCAGAATGGCATTCTTCGCGATCAAACCGACGAGCGTCACGAGGCCGACCTGCGAATAAATATTGAAGGACGTCGTGAACGCGTTCGTGAAAAACTTCATGTTCGGGTTCGGGATTTTCAGGAACATGAAAATCATCGCGCCGAAAAGGGCGAGCGGTACCGAGCCGAGGAGGATGATGAGCGGATCGCGGAAGCTGTTAAACTGCGCCGCGAGGACGAGGAAAATCAGGACGACCGCGAGCCCGAAGGCAGGCAGGAATTTGTCGCCTTCGACGCGGAGCTGGCGCGATTCGCCGGTGTAATCAATCGAATAGCCCGCTGGCAAAATCTTCGCCGCCTCGTCCTCGAGCAGCTTGAGGGCCTGGTCCAGCGGAAGACCCGAGACTCCGCTGATGGTGACGGCGTTGAGTTGTTTGAAGCGGTTCAAGGTTCGCGGGACGGTCTTCTCCTTGATGGTGGCAACGGTGCTGAGTGGGATCAGTTTGTCGTTCGGGCCGGTAACGTAAATATCTTTGAGCTGGTCGGGGTTCAAACGATCGATGCGTTGCACCTGGGGAATCACTTTGTAACTGCGACCGGCAATGTTGAAGCGATTAACGAAATTGCCGCCGAACATGGCGGAGATGTCGGCGCCAATATCGGTCAGGTTCAAGCCGAGCGCGCCAACTTTGTCGTGATCGATTATGAGTTCGGCCTGCGGTTGATCGATCTTTGTATCGATGATGGGCGGGAAAAAGAAAGCGCCACTGGCGATGGCCTTGGCTTGCAATTGTTTCGCAAACTCGACCATGCGTTCCGGTTCCTCGGTCGAGAGCAGGACGAGTTCGACCGGGAATTGGCCGCCGCCGGGCAGGGCAGGGGGCATGACCGGGAACATCTCGATTCCCGGAATGGTGCCGAGTTTCTGCTGCACCTGCGGGAGCAACTCGAAGGCTGTCTCCTTGCGCTGGTCCCAGGGCTTCAGGACCATGCCGCCGAAGCCGCTGCTTGGGAAGGTGAGCTGGAACGTGAAATCCGTTTGCGGGAAACTCTTGAAGACCTTGCCTGCGGCATCGGCGAAGCCGGCGGTCTGCTCGATCGTCGAGTTGGCCGAGGCGTTGACGATGCCGAAGATAACGCCCTGGTCTTCCGTCGGCGCGAGTTCCTTGGAAGCCAGCTTTGGCAGAAGGAAGAACATGATGGCGGCGATGGTCGTTAGGCCGATCCAGGCGGTGTAAACCGCTGGACGCATCCGAAGAGTGGCGTCCAGTCGATCGCCATACCAATCGCGCAGACGATCGAAGAGATGGTTAACGCGCGCGGAGAACCCGCGCTCGGCATCGCCCGCGCGGAGAAAAGTTGCAGTCATGACGGGCGAAAGAGTGAGTGCGACGACGCCGGAAATCGCGACAGCGCCAGCCAGGGTGAAGGCGAACTCGCGGAAAAGCGTACCGGTCAAGCCACCCTGAATGCCGACCGGAATATAGACCGCCGCCAGCGTGATCGTCATCGCGATGATCGGGCCGATTAGTTCGCGCGCGCCGAGGAGGGCGGCATTCACCGGGGTCAGGCCTTCACGCAAATGTCGCTCGACATTTTCCACCACCACGATGGCGTCATCTACGACCAGACCAACGGACAGGACGACCGCCAGCAAAGTGAGCAAGTTGATCGTGAACCCGAAAACCTGCATGAGAAAAACTGCGCCGATGAGCGAGATCGGGATGGCCACGATCGGGATGATGGTCGAGCGCCACGAGCCGAGGAAAAGAAAGATGACGACGCAGACGATGAGGAGCGTTTCGCTGAGCGTGCGGTAAACGTCCTTGATCGCGGTGTTGATGTATGCCGTTCCGTCATAGGCGATGCGGCCCTGCATCCCCGTCGGCAGATCCTTCACGACTGAATCCATCTCGATCCGGACTCGCTTGATGACGTCGATCGAGTTCGCGTTTGGGAGAACGAAAATGCCCATGAAAACGGCGCGCTGACCAGAAAAGCGAACCTCGGAATTGTAATCCTCGGCCCCGAGCACGACGTCCGCGATATCGCCTAGCCTAACGAGTGTGCCATTCTCCTCACGCACGACCAGTTTCTTGAAGTCCTCCGCCGTGTGCAGGTCGGTATTGGCCGTCAGGTCGACCTGAACGAGTGCGCCCTTGGTCTGGCCGAGGGCGGCAAGATAATTATTATTCGCCAGCGCCTTGCGGACCTGCGCGGGGCTGACGTTGAGCGCGGCCATCCGATCGGGCTTGAGCCAGATGCGCATGGCAAAGGTGCGGCCGCCAAGAATCTCAGCCCGCTGCACGCCCTTGATCGCGGTCAGGCGCGGCTGGACGATGCGGCTCAGGTAATCGGTGATCTCATTCGCCTGCAGGATATCGGAGGTGAAGCTGAGATAAGCGGAGGCAAACTGCGAGTCGGCCGGGACGATGTTGATCACCGGGATCTCGGCTTCGGGCGGGAGATCGCCGCGCACCTGGTTGACCTTCGAGCTGATTTCGGAGAGCGCTTTGTTCGAATCGTAATTTAGCCGCAGTCGCGCCGTGATCGTCGAGACACCCTGCGCGCTGGTGGATTGCAGATAATCGATCCCGTCCGCGGCGGCGATGGAACGCTCCAGCGGTGTGGTGATGAAGCCGCGGACGAGCTCCGCGCTTGCCCCGACGTAAACCGTGGTGACAGTGACCGACGCGATGTCGCTTTTCGGATATTGCCGCACATTGAGCGAAGAAATCGCTTGCACACCGGCGATGACGATGACCAGGCTGACGACCAGTGCGAGGACCGGACGGCGGATAAATAGGTCGGTGAAATTGTTCATCTCAGATGTGCGCGAAGGAACAACGCGCTCAGGTATTCGGCGGCGCGGGGTTCAGCTGATCCTTTGGGGCGAGCGTATTGTCCACCGCCACATGCATGCCGTTGCGCATTTTGAAGACACCCGTACTAACGACCTCTTCGCCTTCTTTTAGACCTCCGGTCACGGCTACGAAATCGCCGCGCGTTTCGCCGGTGCGAATGAATTGCTGGCGCGCCACGATAACATTCTTGCCCGTCTTCTCGTCCTTTTTCGATTCGATCACGTAGGCTGAATTGCCGTAAGGCGCGTACGCGACAGCCGTCGTGGGAACAAAAAGCGTGGGCTTGATCTCAGGAAGCTCCACTTCGACTCGCGCAAACATTCCCGCGCGCAACGCGTGGTCGCCGTTATCGATCGTGGCCTGAAGCGAGACCGCGCGCGTGGCGGGATCAATCGCGGAGTTGATTGCGCTCAGCGTACCGGTGAATTCGCGGCCTTGGATTGCGTCGGTCGTCATCTTAACCGGCAGGCCCACCTTCACTTTTCCGAGGTCCTGTTGCGGAAGCGAGAAATCAACGAAGACCTTGTCCAGGGCTTGAAGGGTCACGAGCTTTTGGCCGGCCGGGACCATTTGCCCGGGATTCACTTCGCGGATGCCGGCAATGCCGTCAAAAGGCGCGCGAATCTCCTTCTTGTCGATGATCGACTGCATGTTTTCGACCGCGGCTTTCGCTTGGGAGTACTTCGAAGCAGCGGCGTCAAATTCGGCTTTGGAAATGACATTGCGCTTCGCCAGATTCTGCGCTCGCTCATGCTCCGACTTCATTAATTCGAAGTCGGCCTGTGCGGAACGGAGCTGCGCCTGTTCGGCCGACGAGTCGAGTTTTACCAGCAGATCGCCTTTCTTCACTGGACGTCCGGATTCGAAGCCGATCTCGGCCACCATGCCCGGAAGCTCCGCGCTGATCGTCGCGCCCTGCACCGGCGTGATCGATCCGATCGCGGACAAAGTCGGCGCCCAGTCGGCTTTCTTTACTTTCGCGCTCGTGACCGTTGTCGGCGGCTGGACCATCGATTTGCCGGCCGAAATCATGGCCACGATCTGCAACACCTTTGTTCCAAAAATCAGGGCGAAGACAACGACGAGACCGATGATAACGAGGAAAATCGGACCTTTCGCTTTGCGCTTTTTCGGCGCAGACGAGGCTGAGGATGGCCCGATGGTTTGGCGGGCGGGTGATTTAGTTGTGGCCGTTTGCATGGGAATTCTGACTGAAAAGAAGCCGCCAGAGTGTGCGGGCGACATCTATTTGACGTTCTCGTTGTCGCCTGGCGGACGTACTTGAGGCACGAAAAACGGTTCGCATCATGGTGCCGTCGTTCACCGCAAAGATCATCTCGGCGATTTGATGGGCATCAAGCCAAGGCGCAAGTCGGCGGCCTTCAGGCGAGCGCGCGATCAAATCCGCCACCCCGTCGGCCTTGCTCTTGACCACGTTACGCAGGATTTTTGCGACGCGCGGATTGCGGCTCGCCTCCGCAAAAAGATCGACCACAAACGCGGAAATGATCTGCGGCGATCGTTCGCCACAATGGGAGGTGAAGAGAATTTCCATCGCCTCGAGCAGCGTTGGTGCCTGCTTCGCTTGATCAAGCAGATCGGCAATATGTTTTTTATGCTCGGACGCGATCGCGGCGATCACTTCCTCTTTGTTTTTGAAGTAGCGGTAAATCAACCCGACGCTGATCCCAGCCTCGGCGCTGATGTCGTGCATGCTGGTTTGGTGAAAGCCGCGCTTGGCGAAGCAAAGCATGGCCGCTTCCAGAATCTGTTCGCGGCGATCGAGGACTGCGGCGTTGCTTTTTGTGGCCATGAAGCGGCAACAATGAATGAACGTTCATTCATTGTCAAATGTTGGCATTTTCCCCGGTTCACGAAGGGACCCGAGGGAAGAGTGCCAGAGGGGAGAGTTGAACTCCCGACCAAGGGCTTATGAGTCCCCTGCTCTACCACTGAGCTACCCTGGCGGCGCGAGTGGCTATTGTTGAATGGCGTGTCGACTGTGTCAACGGACGCGGCTTATCGCCCGCGATCGCCCAGATAGGTTCGCAGTTCTTCCTCTGTTCCGTGCATCGCGATCATGAAACAAACTCCCTCGCGTTCGAGGACGGCTCCGGCCCAGTTTTCCGCCTCCACATACCCCCACGTCGGGCGGTCGCCTGGTTTTGGGGTGACGTGCCCGGCCGCCTTGTCCGCCGGGTAAAGGAAGAACTGCACTCCTTTTTCCGCGAGCACGACCTGCGCAAACCGATGCCCATCCTCATCGTCAAAAACTCGCACGGCGCGCGCCCGGAAATCGGCGAACTGCATCGGCACGTCGTAGTGCTCGAGCTGCGATTTCATAAAAAAATAATCACCCAGATTGATCGCGTCGGTGTTGAGCGGCTCGAACTGGTAGCGCCGCGTCGCGCCGGCAAAGACGAGGAGACGCTTGGCCGTCTCCGAGCCCGGAAACTCGCGCAGGTGCTCGACAAAAAAGAAAACTCCAATCCCGGTCATGACCAGCACTGCCAGCGCTGTCGCCAGGATCGCCGGATGCCGCGCCGTCTTTATCCAGCTCCGCTTTTCTCGGCGGATGAGATTGGCATTCACAAACCACTCCGCTGCTTTCGCCGGGATCTGGATTCGACGGACCAGGCCGGCCAGCGCCTGGTCGAATTGCTGCTGGGCCGTGAGGCTGGCCGCGGCTTCGGGAATGGTGCGCGCGCTTTCGAGGGCGGAGTGCATCGCGCGGTCGCTCGGCGGCGCATCGCTGATCGGGGCGCATTCGATCAGCGCTCGTTGGCGGCGGGAAAGCCAGCGCTTCACTGCGCCTCCGTCACGTTATTGAGCCAGGCTTGGAACTGCGAGCGCCCATGCGAGATGAGGCTGGCCAGGTCCTGCATTTTCACGTCGAGCAGGTTTTGCATTTCGCGGTGCGAAAATTCGTTCAGGTAAAAGAAGGCGAGCGCACTGCGCTGCGGCTCCGGCGCGGCCGAGATCCAGGCCGCCAGTTGCGCCGGCTCGAGCTGCGCCACCCGCGTCGCGGCATCGGTCGAGATCGGCTCTTCCGGCATAGTCCTGCTCTCCGTTTGCACGTTACCTTTCGCCAGATCGAGGCATTGGTGCCGCGCCTCATGGAACGACCAGAGCCGATCGGGCGGCAATTGCCCGCGCGACCCGAGCAGGGCCGCTTCCCGGACGGTGTTCTGGAAAGCATCAAGCGCCCGCGCCGGGTCGCCGGTCATGAGAAAGCAAAACCGGTAGAGCTGCGGCAGGCTCTCGGAAAACTTTTGCGCTCCTTTTTTTTCCAAGCCGGTAAGTTGATGGCCGCTCCTGCCTCGCGCAAGGCATTCGCGCCATTCTCCCTTCTTGCCTCGAGCAAGAAAGAAAAGGAAAATGCTTTAGGAAAACTGGGCGGCTTCCATGCGCCGGGCGACCTCTTCCGCGTTCTCCCGGCTGTTGAAAGCGGAGATGCGGAAATAGCCTTCGCCTTCCGAACCGAAACCGCTCCCCGGAGTGATGACTACATTCAACTCCTCCAGCATGCGGTCGAACATTTTCCAACTCGTTAGGCCAGCCGGTGTTCCAACCCAGATGTAGGGCGCGTTCTTGCCGCCGTAGACCTTGAGCTCGGCGCGACGCGCCGCCTCGCCCAGGATGCGCGCTTTGCCCATGTAATGCTCGACCAGCGCGCGCACCTGGGCCCGCCCCTCGTCGCTATAGAGTGCTTCCGCCCCGCGCTGCACGGGATAGCTGACCCCATTTGCCTTTGTGCTCCAGCGCCGGTTCCAGAGTTTGTGCAGCGGCAACTCTCGGCCATCGCTGGTCGAGACCAGGAGGCGTTTCGACATTACGGTAAAGCCGCAGCGCACCCCGGTGAAACCGCCTGTCTTGGAGAAGCTTCGAAACTCGACCGCCCGCTCCAGCGCACCCGGGATCTCAAAGATCGAGTGCGGAATTTCCGGCTCGCTGATGTAGCCCTCGTAGGCCGCATCGTAGAGCAGGATCGCCTTGTGTTCCTGGGCGTAAGCGATCCAATTTTCGAGCTGTGCGCGCGTCGCGACCGCGCCGGTTGGGTTGTTTGGGAAACAAAGGTAAACGATATCCGCATGCTCGTTAGGCGGCGCGGCGACGAAATTGTTTTCCGCCCGGCACGGCAGGTAGATGATGCCTTCGAATTTCCCCGAGTCGTCCGCCGGACCGGTGTGCCCGGCCATGACATTTGTATCGACGTAAACCGGATAAACGGGATTGGTGATCGCGATTTTATTCTGGTCGCCGAGCACGTCGAGGATGAAGCCGCAGTCGCTCTTCGAGCCGTCGGAGAGAAAGATTTCATCCTCCGCGACATCGATTCCGCGCTCCCGGTAATCGATCTGGGCGATCTTGCTGCGCAGAAATTCATAGCCCTGCTCGGGTGGATATCCGCGAAAAGTTTTGCGCACCGAGAGCTCATCGACTGCGCTCTTCATTGCGGTCACGACCGCGGGCGGGAGCGGTTCGGTGACGTCGCCTATTCCGCAGCGAATGAGTCTCTTGCCCGCCTCCGGATTCGCGCTGCAGAATTCTTTGATCCGGCGTCCGATCTCCGGAAAAAGGTAACCCGCCTGGAGCTTGAGATAATTTTCGTTGAGGTAAGCCATGAGTCGTTTGCGCGGTGCAGTGAAGCGTCGTTATGCAACAAAGGGGGCTGCCAGTGTCAACAAGACTGAGGGAAAGAACCGGAGCTATTGAATCTGCACCGCCCGTCCCAACAGTGGAAATACTGCGGCCAAAGACGTTTCCGTCCGTGCGTGGACGAGCATCAGCGGCTCGTTTCTCTCGACCCGATCTCCGATTTTCTTGATCTGAGAAAAACCGACCGCAAAATCAATCGTGTCCGCGGCCTGCGCGCGACCTGCCCCCAAAAAGAGGGCGGCCCGGCCAATCGCTTCCGCGTCCATGCGCTCAACCACTCCGCTCTGCAGGGCGGGCAGGGGATGAACGATGGGTGCGCGATGTATCACGGTCATCTTTTCGAGCGCGCCGGCATCCCCACCCTGCGCTTCGACCAAAGCGACGAACTTCCGCCAAGCCGTGCCGTCCTCCAGCCATTGAGCGACGCGGGCGCGCGGAGCATTCGTAATTTTTGCCGCGAGATCGAGCGTCAGTCCCACCAAATCGGCCGGACCGCGGCCAAGCAGCGTCTCCACTGCTTCCGCCACTTCGAGGGCGTTCCCGACAGCTCGGCCTAACGGCGCGTCCATCGGGCTCAGCAGGTGCGAAATGGCCACCCCCATCTGCTCGCCTACCTTCGTCATCGCGGCTGCAAGCTGCCCGCCTTCCGCGCGCGTTTTCATAAAGGCGCCGCAGCCAAACTTCACGTCGAGCACAAGGCGATCGAGGTTTTCTGCCAGCTTTTTACTCATGATGCTGGCCACGATCAACGATTGGGAGGGCACCGTGCCGGTGACGTCGCGGAGCGCGTAAAGCTTTTTGTCCGCTGGACAGATATCGGCGGTCTGGCCGATCATAAAAACGCCGATCTTCTCAAGCTGCCGAAGCGCGCGGACTTCCTCGAGGTTCACGTTGAACCCTGGAATGCTCTCGAGTTTATCCAACGTCCCGCCGGTGATCCCGAGCCCGCGGCCGGAAACCATCGGCACCCAGACCTCGTCGCAGGCCAGCAACGGCGCGAGGACGAGAGAGACTTTGTCGCCAATGCCGCCAGTGGAATGCTTGTCGACTTTGGGAGGCGAGCCCGCTGGATATTCGAGGACGCGGCCGCTGTGCATCATCGCAGAGGTAAGATGTCCCGTTTCGTTAGGCGTCATCCCGCGAAAGAAAACCGCCATCGCGAAAGCGCTCATCTGGTAGTCGGGGATTTCACCCCGGGTGAAGCCGTTGATCAGCGTGACAATCTCGTCGGGCGAAAGCTCGTGCCCGTCGCGTTTGCTTTCGATCAGGCGCGAGATGTGCATCGCAAGCTATTCAGCGGTGCGCCACGAGCGCCGGGGGAACGCACGCGCCTTGCGTGCCGGCGACGCCTCGCCGTTGCGAACTTTTTTGTCCGCCGCAATCGCGTTTCGACGAGGCGCCGAAACAAGCACGCGAGGCGCGTGCGCTCCCCAGAGGTGGCTCATCATCTTGCGGGAAAGAATGCGCCGACTGGCCATGCGGTGGGAAGAGAGAAAATCTAGGCCAATGTCGCGGCCACATCTGCGAACGTTCTGCGAGAGCCGAGGTCGCGACTTGCCCGTGCGTGTTGCCCGGACGTCTCCGTATCCGGCCGCGTCCGGCGCCTTCCAAAGAAGGATGAATGAAGAAGTAAGAATTTTCGGACTGCAGATTTCTTCCTTTTGCCCTCTTACTTCATACTTTTGTTAGAGTCCGATCGGGTGCCAGGCCGTCTTCATCTCGACCGTGTCGAGAATCCAATACGGATTTTCCGCCTTCTCACCGCGCCAGTCGGCGGGAGCGAGCGACCGCTCGACATAACGCTTCACGTTATGCCCGCCACCCTGTTGCAGGGCCACGGCTACTTTGGCGTCGCCCGACGCATCGACAATCGCGTTCACATCCATGTGACTGGCGAGGTGCGGAGCCAGCTCGGCCGGATTTCCCGAGAGCAGGTTGATTACTCCGCCTGGCAGATCGCTCGTCGCGATGATTTCCGAGAAGGTCAGCGCCGGGAGCGGCTGTGTGGGCGAAGGCAGGACGACCGCCGTGTTCCCGCTCAAAATCACCGGCGCCACGAGCGATACGAGCGCGAGCAGGGGGGGCTCGCTCGGGCAAACCACCACCACCACGCCAGTCGGTTCCGGCATGGTGAAGTTGAAGTACGAACTCGCGACCGGATTCACCGCGCTGAAGATCTGGCTGAACTTATCCGTCCAGCCCGCGTAATGGATCAATCGCTCGATCGTTAGGGTGGCTTCCTCTCCGGCCTTGCCGTTCTTTTTCCCGGCGGCGCGGTTCAGCTCGGCTTCGAGTTCGGGCCGGCGCATTTCCAGCATCTCGGCTGCGCGATAAAGGATCTGGCCGCGCAGGTAGGCGCTTGTTTTTGACCAGCCCCCGAGCGCGCTCCGGGCCGCGCTCACCGCGTCGCGAAAATCTTTTCGCGAAGCCCGCGCATAATTGGCGATGACTTCTCCCCGAGCTGCTGCCGCTTCGACCCGGCCGCTCTCGCTCCGGACAAATTTGCCGCCGATGAAAAGCTTGTAGGTTTTCTGAACCTGAAGTCGGGCTTCTTTTTTTGCCACGGCGGCAGCATTGCCTAACCGCTTGAAAAAGGAAACGCTAAAGGGATGCTGGCGGGAATTTGATGGATAAACAGGACTCGATCTTTGTGGCAGGTCACGGCGGACTCGTCGGCAGCGCCATCGTGCGCCGGCTCGAAGCGGAGGGTTTCACCAGGCTCCTCACCTGCAGTCGCGCCGAACTCGACCTAACGAACGGCGCCGCGGTCGACGAATTCTTCGCCCGGGAGAAGCCGGCCTTTGTCGTCGTGGCCGCGGCCAAGGTTGGTGGGATCAAGGCGAATAACGACCGTCCGGTCGAGTTCCTTCTCGGTAACCTCCAGATCCAGAACAACCTCATCCGCGCCGCGCACGAGAATGGCGCGCACAAGCTTCTCTTCCTCGGCAGCTCCTGCATTTATCCCAAGCTCGCCCCGCAGCCGATCCCGGAGAGCGCATTGTTAGGCGGGCCGCTTGAGCCAACGAACGAGCCCTACGCCATCGCCAAGATCGCCGGAATCAAGCTTTGCCAGGCCTACGCGCGCGAATACGGCGCCAACTTCATTTCCGGCATGCCGACGAATCTCTACGGGCCTAACGACAACTTCGATCTCGAGACTTCGCACGTCCTGCCCGCGCTCATGCGCAAGGCTCACGAGGCGAAACAAGCCGGCGCGCGCGATTTGGTCGTCTGGGGTTCGGGCAAACCGCGGCGCGAGTTTCTCCACGTCGACGACCTCGCCGCCGCTTGTTTTTTTCTTCTCCAGAATTACGACAGTCCCGAGATCATCAACATCGGCACCGGAACCGACTTGAGTATCCGCGAGCTGGCGGAGCTTATCTGTGACGTCGTGGGCTTCGAAGGAAATCTGACCTGGGACGCAAGCAAGCCCGACGGCACTCCGCGCAAGCTCCTCGATACGACGAAAATCAATTCGTTAGGCTGGAAGCAGACTATCCCGCTGCGCGACGGGATCGCCCGCACCTACCAGTGGTTCAGGCAAAGGTAGCGGAAGCCTCCCACCTTCCGTCCCGAAAAAAAAAAAACCGAAACCTCCGCTCCCCTCCCCCC
>JBPCLI010000095.1:0-18434 GCA_051003415.1 Chthoniobacterales bacterium
CTCGTATCCAGGTCGATCTCGCCCGGATGCAATACTCTCTCCCGCGCCTAACGAAAGCCTGGAGCCAACTTGACCAGCAGGGCGGCGGGATCGGCGCGAAAGGCGAAGGCGAAAACCAGCTCGAGCAGGACAAACGTAAACTCAGGCTCCAGATCGACCGGCTAAAGCGCAAATTGGAGGAAGTGCGCCGCGCCCGCGCTACTCAGCGCAAGGACCGCAAACGCGCGCCTGTCCCCAACGCGGCCATTGTCGGCTATACCAACGTCGGAAAGTCTTCACTCCTCCGCTGTCTGACCGGGGCCGACGTTTTCGTGGAAAATAAACTCTTTGCCACTCTCGACACCACGACGCGCAAGATCGCGTTGCCTAACAAGCAGCCGCTCCTCCTCACCGACACGGTTGGTTTTGTGCGCAAGCTTCCGCACCAGCTCGTGGAAGCCTTTAATGCCACACTCGAGGAAGCGGCCCTCGCCGATTTCCTTATTCATGTTCTCGATGCTTCGCAAACCGAAGTCATGGCCTTCTACAACACGACTATGAAGGTGCTCGGGCAGCTGGGGGCTGACACGAAACAGATGCTCGTCGTCTTCAACAAGGTCGACAAAGTCACCGACCCGCACGCCCTCCCCGCCCTGCGCCGCCATTTCCCGGATGCCCTTTTTGTCTCTGTTCAGACCGGTGACGGGCTGGAGAAGCTGGTTGAACGTATCTCCGACTTCGTCGCTCGTGGCACGGTTACGGTTGAGCTGCGGCTTCCGCCTGAGCGCGCTGATCTCCTTGCACGGCTTCACCGCGAAGGCTCTGTGCGCAACATTTCTTACGAGGGCGGGTTTACCGAAGTCGTGGCGACTATGCCGGCGCGCTCACTCGAGACTTACTCGCGATTTCTCCGGCAACAGCCTCAGGAACTCGTGCCGATCGAGCCTACATAGACGGGCCTCGCCGCCCGCAGGTTTTATGATAGCGCCCACACTTATCGCACGGGTGCGGCGTGCGCTGGCGCCGGTAGAACCTGATACTGGTGCCGCGGCGCTGTGGCCATGGTTCTCCGTTGCCATGCTCTATGCATTCGCCTGCGCGCTACTTGCGCTACGCCAGGCGTTCTCTTCGAAATACATGCTGGCCGATGACGTGCGCGAGCATGTCTTTTGGATGTTCCGCTATCTTGATCCCCGGCTGTTTCCGCACGACCCGATAGCGGACTATTTCCAATCCCTTGCTCCTCCCGGTTATTCCACTCTCTACTGGTTACTAACTCGGATAGGAATGGATCCCCTGCTCGCGAGTAAGTGGATTCCGTCGGTCCTTAGCCTGATTGCGGTCGGATACTTTTTCGCCCTTGCCTGGCGCTTCTTTCGCTCTCCGGCCGCGGCAACTCTGTCTGCGATACTTTTTGCGCAATGTTTATGGTCGAATAGCGATCTCTCGTCGGCCACGCCGCGCGCTTTCTTTTACCCACTCTTTGTCGCTTTCCTCTACTATCAGATGAGTGGATCAGCACTCGGGGTCCTGACCGCGATTGGCCTCGAAGCGACGTTCTTTCCGCCAGCTGCTTTGTTGAGTCTCGGCCTGCTTGCCTGCTCGTGTTTACGCTGGGAGCGCGGCCCGAAGCTGGCTCGAATCTCGCGCCCTTACCTGCTCATGGCGGCGGGGTTTTGCCTCACCTTGCTCTGCCTCTGGCCTTATCTGCGCAATACTGGTTCCTTCGGGCCGCTCGTTACCTACAGCGAGGCAGAAAAGATGCCCGAGTTCGGTCCGGGCGGTCGCGTGCCATTCTTTCTGCCTTCCTGGTGGGGCTATTGGATCGGCGGCAATGCCGGCATCCATAACTTACCAACGAGACCGTTCTGGTTTCTCGCTGGCCTGCTCTGGCCGTTGCTGCGTCTTTGGCCCGCGCGTTTTCCGCTGCTCAAGGCTGTCCCGGTCGGCGCGCGACCGGTCCCGCAGATTATCGGCGCGGCGCTTCTGCTTTTTGCCACCGCCCACGTCCTTCTCTTTCGCCTTTACCTCCCAAATCGTTACACCGAGGCTACGATGCGGGTGCTCCTTACTCTGCTGGCAGGAGGCGTTATTCTCGCGGTGATCGACGCTGCGCTGCGTCGTGGAGAAGCCCGCCCTCACGACAGTATCCGGTCTCTCGGCGTAACGCCTCAGGCCTTTGCTGTCGTTCTCGTAGGAGCCATCCTCGCCTACCCCTTGCTGATTCCGGCGTTCCCGACTAATGCCTACGTCCACGGAGCGGACCCGGGCCTCTACCAGTTCTTTGCCGGGCAGCCCGCCACGATTCGTATCGCATCGCTCTCCGACGAATCCAATAACCTTCCTACCTTTTGCCAGCGTTCAATCATCGTCGGCGCGGAATGCGCGGTTCCGTTTCACCCCGGATACTATTTTCCCCTCCGCGATCGCGGGCTGGAAATCGCGCGAGCCCAATACAGCGCCGACCCGGCTTCCGTAGAGCGGTGCGTGCGCGGCCAAAAAATCAATTTCTGGCTGCTGGATCGCGACGCTTTTGCGCCCAGATACGTTCAACAAAGCCGGCTCTTACGTCAGCTACGGCTTGATGTGCCGCTCGAGAATCTCGGCGTTGTCCGCGGCGCAAGACCTCTGTTTCAGGCACCGCCTCCCGGATCTATCGCTTATCAGGACCAGCGCTATATTGTTGTCGATGCCAGTCGCCTTTTCGGGAACACTGGCCTTCACCGCTGACTCTTTAGCCAAAATAGCCTCGATTTTCCGACAGATTCCGTTCACACAATTGCGAGTCATGAAAGCTCTCCTTTGCTGGTTTCTTTTGACCTGCACAGCGCTGGCGCAATGGCCAGCAGCGCAAGCACCAGTCGTCCCGGCGGCCGACGGATACGTGGCGATTCCCAATGCCGCCCTCGCGCCAGACAAGGGCCACAGTTATCGGGCAATATTCTACGCCACCCACGCCGCCGAGAAGCCGGCTCAGCTCGTGCCGGCTCTTAACATGGCGGGTTCGGAACTAAACGCCCTCGCCGTCGCCCATGTCCCCCTGAAGGAGGCGAAGTTTGTGCTCGTCTTTCATGGTCCGGCGGTCAATGGCCTTCTTGATAACGGCCATTACAAGGTAAAGTTCGGCGTCGACAATCCGAATCTAAAGACGATTGCCAAAATGAAACAACAAGGCACTGAATTCTACGTCTGCGGGCAATACTTGGCCGGCGAAAAGATAGATTTAAAAACACTTACGCCGGACGTGACCGTCGCCGCGGATGCCCTTCTTGTGCTGATTCGTTACCAGAATAACGGCTATAGCCTTTTGAGCTTTTGATCACTCTTGCTTCACGGGGGCATCCGTATCCTTCGGGTACCACCGTCTCGCGGACAGGGCGCGGTGGGTGGCGCGCAGATTGAGAATTTAGGATCGCCCTAACTCGATCGCGAAGAGCTGTAACTCCTCCTCTGCAGTCAGGCGAACCGCCTTCTCGAATTGAAAACCCAGCTTCTCCAGTAAGCGAACCGACGAACCATTGTGCGGTGCGACGATGGCAACAATACGCGTGAGCTTGAGCGCTCGAAACGCCCTCGCCAGGACCGCGGCGGCTGCCTCGGAGGCGTAGCCACGCGACCAGTAGCGCTCCAGAAGGCTGAATCCGAGATCAATATCTTCGAGGGTATCGCGTTTAATCAGGCCGCAAATCCCGACCGGTTCGTCGGTCGCCAGCAACTCCACCAGCCACATCCCAAAGTCATGGCGCTCGTACTGCGCGGTGATACGCTCGCGCATGTATTGCGCCGTATCCGGCGCGGTGCGGACGCCGCGATCGCCGACGTTGCGGATAAAAGCTGGCTCATTCAGGACTTCGAGCAGGAAAGGCGCGTCCGCCTCAGTCATAGGGCGCAGGCGGAGGCGCTCGGTTTCGAATGTGATCATGCTTTGAGCGAGGCTCGAAATCAGAGCGATGCGTGCCGCCAACTCTTCTGGCTAGCTATCTTCTTTAGTTGACCCCTCATAGCCATCAGCTCTTGCCCGCAAGCGATTTCCACTCTTCCGGAGTGAGCTTCAGTTTCGCGGCCGCGACGTTTTCTTCGAGGTGCGGAACCGACGCTGTGCCAGGAATCGGCAACATCACGGGCGAACGCTGCAGCAGCCAGGCAAGAGCTACCTGATACACGCTCACGTGATGAGCCTTCGCCACCTCGATGAGGGCATCGCTCGATCCTAGGCCGCCACCTCCACCAACCGGTGACCAAGGCATGAAGGCAAGCCCTTCTTTCTCGCAATAGTCCAGCGTCTTTTCCCAAGCGCGATCGGCGACGTTGTAACTGTTCTGCACACTTACAATCGGCAGAATTTTGCGTGCTCGGGAGATCTGCTCCGGTGTCACCTCGGATAACCCGACATGCCGGATCTTTCCAGCGTCCTGCATCTGCTTCAGCGCCCCGAGTGAGTCCTCCATCGGCACTTTGGGATCCACCCGATGCAACTGGTACAGATCGATCCGATCAAGCTTGAGCCGCTTAAGGCTGTTCTCGACACATCTCTTGAGATAATCCG
This sequence comes from Chthoniobacterales bacterium, assembly GCA_051003415.1. Classification (GTDB taxonomy): domain Bacteria; phylum Verrucomicrobiota; class Verrucomicrobiia; order Chthoniobacterales; family UBA10450; genus Palsa-1392. The sequence continues at coordinate 4,526 of JBPCLI010000095.1, forward strand.
GCTGACCGTTTGGTTTCCACGCTCCCGGACCCGGCCGAGTCAGTCCTCCTTTGGTCGCGATGACGAGCGTCGGAGGATAGGGATATAGCGCCTCGGCGATGAGGAGTTCGCTCGTCTCCGGGCCGTAGGCATCGGCCGTATCAATCAAATTCACGCCCAACTCGACTGCGCGGCGCAAGACCTTCAGCGCATTTGGCCGATCCGCCGGCCAACCCCAGATGCCATCTCCCGTGATCCGCATCGCGCCAAAGCCCAGCCGGTTTACCGTGAAATCGCCGCCCAAGCTAAAGGTAGAATTCATAGCCGTTCCCGGAGTGTTCCTCGGCGCTGCCACGAAAAGATGAGCCGGCCGAGCCGCCAATAAGGTGGCGCCGCCGGCCAGGCTTAGGCCGAGAAAGGTCCGGCGAGTCAGCGCCCGGTCCATTGGTTTTGGAGATTGGTCGGCCATCAATTGAAATTAGGTTTGGCGAAAACATCCGTCAATGGAGCGGTCGCGAGCGTAACGCTTCAGCTTTCAGCTTTCAGGTTTCCCGGAGCGGCGCGGCCTCGGCAGCGGTGTAGTCGGCGTCTCGGCGAGGGCGGAGGCGATCGAGACGACAGCAAAAAAAGCAAGCAACCGAAGTTTTATGGGCCGGAGATCCGGGGATTACTCGCCCAGTGTCGAGCAGGAACCACCGGCTATCGCGACGGAATTGCCGCGTCGGCGGGGATAGTTAGCGCCTTGCCCAGATATTGGATGGTGATCCCCTGCCCGCTACGCGCGGTAATCGGTAATTTGAGCCCGCGCGGCAGGACGGTTTCACCGTTAGGGATCTTGATGGTGATTGGCCTCGTAAGGGTGATGAATTTCGGCGTCGGTGCGGTCGGTATTGCGGTAGTCTTGGGCGTGCCGTGATAGCCGGCCGCCGCCAAACTACCGTTGCCTAACGACTCTATCTTTGTTACGGGATGAATCTCCCACGCAGTCGAACCCCAAGGATTGTGATATTTGTTCGGGCCAGCAGTCTGGACAGTCGGACCGACGTCGGCGCTGCCGTTGTGCTCGTCATCCCACAGAAGAGTGCCAATGACCCGAATCTTGCGGGCCGGATGACCGGTCGGCTCATAACTCAAATCCGGCGCACGGATAAATGCGGCAAGCGACTGTAACCTGATCCCGTCGCGAAAGACACCGTTCTGAGTACGAGGTGTGATCTCGCAAATGATCGGAGTTGGGTCTCCCGGACGGGGCGGATGATCGGAAGGCTCGGCGAAAAGTTCCAGGTGCCAATCGTGGAAATCGCCACTTGCGCAATTTGTGGACTCAGGAGGACCGGCATACGCAAACGCGAGATAGCCGGTCAGGGAAACCAAACGCTTCTCGTATTTGTCGAGTTCTGCTTTTTGGGCAGCGTTTATATCCTTGCGTCGTTTGCCCTGGGTTTGCGAGTCAAGCGCATCGATATAACGCAGGAAAGCGGCGGGATCGAGCGACTCAGGAAGAGCACCAGCAAGGGCAGCGGGCGGATGGTTCTTGAGGCGATTGCGCTCGATAGCATCGAAAGTTTTAGCGGTCCCTTCCAGGCGATCGCGACAATCCCATCCGGTCAGATCAATCTCCTTGAGTTCGCGATCTTCGGAAATGCGCGGCCGCTCCGCGGAGACAACGGCTGCAAGAAGCAGGCCGAGGCCAATCGCTCCGCGGAGTATCCGGTTCTGCATGATCCAATGAATGTTGCCGCTCCCTTTACGGATCCCGCCTGGGCGAAGGCCCATACCGCGATGTTAGCGTCCCCCACCGGGAGGGCAATTCCAATTTGCGAGGGAAGAAGAATCCAACTCTTCAGGGTGGAAACGCACTGCTTCGGATCGTTAGGCCGCAAGGCGTTCGACAGCCGAGCGCAGGCCATGAGATCGAAAGGCTTCAGGAGAATCGCGCGGACCTTCATCCGCTCATGCGCCGCCCGGTTTTGCGATGAGACATGCGCGGAGACTACAATGATCTCGCCCGGAAGCCCGCGCTTACGGATCTCATCGACCGATTAACGCCGGTTAGATTCGGCATTTTCTGGTTCACGCTGATAAGGTCATAGGGATCGTGGCACTCTCCAACCGTTTAAGAACGGGGCCTCGGAATTCGCTCTGGGATCCGCTCGGTTTCATCATAGGCGCCAACGATAGTCTCATCGAGCGCGTCTATTTTTCTTGCAAACAACGGGCGCGCACAATACCATCGCTGACATCAATGAGGGCATAGGCCCTGCTTTGATCAGGGCAGGCCAGTCGATGAGCGATCGAGCGCCAAGGCATCAAGTAAAGACGAGAAGCGGAGTTAAAACATCTATGAACAGCAGAGTTTTTGTCGATCGACGGGGAGTCTGGGCCTTTGCACTCGGCTGTGTCGGGGTCACGATCGGCGTGCTCCTGCACATCCCAATGTTCTGGATGGGCCACAACAATGGGTTCGTCCTTTACGGCATGCCGATGGATCCGTGGATGATCTTCGGGATGTATCTCATCATCGCCGGGGTGCTGGCCGCCAGCTACGGGCTGCTGCCGAGCAAAGCTGCCTACGAAGCCGTGACGCACTCGCGCATCACCGTTTCCGCTCCCGAGGATATGCCGCTCAACAAGGCGCATTGGACGCTGATGGGGGCGCTGGTTGTCGCGCTCATCATTGATGTGATGAAGCCGGCCACGCTGGGCTTCACGATTCCAGGAATGATTCGGGAATATCAAACCAACCGGGCCCATGCCTCCCTCGTCCCATTCATGGCGCTCATCGGGACCGCCACTGGATCCATCTTATGGGGAATCCTGGCCGACCTTTATGGACGCAAGGCCGCCATTCTCTTATCGGCCGTTGTTTTCATCGGCACTTCCATTTGCGGTGCAATGCCCTCTCTGAACTGGAACATCGGCATGTGTTTTCTCATGGGATTCGGTGCCGGCGGCATGCTGCCCGTCACTTACGCTCTCCTCGCGGAGATGATGCCCTCCAAGCACCGCGGTTGGTCGCTTGTGCTGGTCGGCGGGCTGGGCGCGGTCGGTGGCTACGTCGTCGCGAGCGGGTTTGCCGCGACGCTCGAGCCGATCTTTAGCTGGCGCATTCTGTGGCTGATGAATCTCCCCACCGGACTGCTTCTCCTGGGGCTCGGACGTTTCATCCCGGAATCGGCGAAATTCCTCCTCGCCCGGGGCCGCGTCGCGGAAGCCCATGCCGTCATGAAACGCTTCGGCACCGTTAGCCACGAGTTGGCCGAGGGCGAAGTCGACGAGACGGAATTGATCTCCCACGGGCATCATGACGACACCGCGCAGGGCGCAGTCGAAGAAGCGACCATTTGGACGCCCGAGTTGATCGGGAAAACGGTCGCCCTCACCATCGCCGCGCTTTCCTGGGGGCTGATCAATTTCGGCCTGCTGCTCTGGATGCCTAACGACCTCGTGGCAAAAGGCTATTCCATGGCACTCTCCAGCAAGCTCCTGGCGGAATCCGCCCTCATCGCCTTCCCGACCGTCTTTCTCTGCACCTACATTTACAGTCGGTGGAGCAGTAAATGGGCACTCTCCGTCTTCATCGGCATCACCTTGCTTGGCCTCTTGTGGGTTCTGCGACTTGAGACTCACGTCGGCGGCAATCCCGTCTGGCCCGTCGGTCTCCTCATTATCGGCAGCAACGGCATTATCGCCATTCTACTGCCCTATGCTTCCGAGAGTTACCCGGTGAAAATCCGCGGTCGCGCGACCGGCTGGGTCGCCATGTTCACGAAGGGCGGCGGCGTCCTCGCGCAAAGCCTGAGCATCCTCGCTCTCGTCCCGGCGCTTGGGACGACAGCCCTCATCATCACCGTGCCCGTCGTTCTTTCTTTGATCCTTTTCCTTCGCTACGGAACGGAGACGCGGGGTCTCGATCTGCGCCATTTGGAGAGACCGACGGTCCGTGCTCTCGCCGTCGAACCGACCGGAGTGTAGTCGGGCGACGTCGCCCCGTAGGTCTGCCTTTCCGAACAGAAACGCCAGGGAGACTTTTGGCTGGGGTCGAGGCCGTGCCGATCCCGGCCCGGAAGAGATGTTCCCGGACGCCCTCTAGCGAAAAAAGATCAAATACGCGAAAGCGACGAACACGACCGTCGCCATGATGATCTGGGGCAGATGCTTGGCGGTGAATGCGGGGAAAGTCGGGGTCGCCTTGAACGAGAGAGAGGACGAGCAATGACGGCAATGATTCCCTAAAGTGGAAAGGGCGTAGCCACAGGTCGGGCAGGATTCGAGGGACATATAATTACCTGTTCCCCATGCGAGCGGCACGGGTGGCCTGCTCGGCGGTCAGGATCTTCTCGCTCGCCACCCGGCGCAGTCCGCGCACGAGCCCCATCTTCGAGAGGGTCCAGATGATCCACTTGGTCGGGTCCATCTGCCAGGGTTTCACGCCGTTGCGGTAGTCATATTGAAACTCGTGGTGATAGTTGTGATAGCCCTCGCCAAAAGTGAAAAAGGCAAGCAGGAGCGAGTCCCGCGCGCTGCACTTGGTCGAGTAAGGCTGGCGTCCCATGGTGTGGCAGGCGCTGTTGATGAGGAAGGTGCAATGCTGGAGCACGACAATCCGCGTCACGCCCGCGAGCAGGAACGCGCCAAGGGCGCCGCTCCAGGCATTCCAGAAAAACCCGAGGATTGGCGGAAAGACAAAGCTCACCAGGACCGCAATCGTCTGGACGTGACGATCCTGCCAGACGATGAGCTTGTCCTTTTGCAGGTCAGGGACGTTGTCGTAAGGCTCGTCGTTGTTCAGCTTGAAAAGCAGCCAGCCGATGTGGGCAAAGAAGAAGCCCTTCGAGATGCAATACGGGTCCTCGTCGTGATCGACATGTTTATGATGCCGCCGATGCTCGCTCGCCCACATGAGGACGGAGTTTTCAAAGGCCGCCGCGCCGAAGATGAGGGTGAAGAGGCGGATCGGCCAACTCGCCTGGAAGGTCATGTGCGAGAAGAGCCGATGATACCCAAGCGTGACGCTGAACCCGCAGACCAGGATCATAGCGAAAAAGAGGGCGACCTGAAACCAATCCAGCCCGAAGAACCAAAGATAAGCCGGCACGGCAGTGAGAGTAAGAGCGAGTGTCCCGATCAAAAAGGAACTCGTCACCCAGTTAATACGCTCGTAAGGGAGGCGAAAAAATTGGCGCTTCGCCGGTAAAGACGCTTCGTATGGGATTTCGGACGGGACCACGAGGTCCAAGTCGTCTGCAATTAAAGTTGAATCGTTCAAGATGTTTGGTGCCCTTCTGGCTCTCCCGCTGCGCGCTCGGCGCGGGATTTTGAGGTCTTCTGAAATACGCGACGGCTTCTCCGCCAGACGCACTATAGCCGACTTCGCAGGAAACGCGCCTTATTCCTTCCGTAAAAAAATACGTCTTCGCTTCCGCCTCGAAGCCTGAAGATTAAATTTCATCATGCTCGCTACCAACTCAGTGTGGCCTTTTCACCAGGCCGGGTCAGGAACTCCGCCCGCCCGGAATATGAATTGGGCAAGGAAAAACTGCCCGAACGCGCGCGCGGTCGGCAAATTTCTTTGATGCCTTGGTGGCGATGAATTTCCTCGAGCAAATTACTCGCGTTTTCATCGGCGAGGCCCGGCCTGCGCGATCTCCGGCCACGAAATCAAGGCGGCATGACTAACGAGAAAGCGCCGGCGGGCGATCATCTTTCGGCCGGGATGATTCTCCTCATGGCTTTCGCCTGTGGCGCGATGGTGGCCAATCTCTACTACGCGCAGACGCTGATCGACGAGATCGGACCGGAGATTGGCCTTTCGAAATCGCTCGCCGGAATGATCGTCACCCTCACTCAGCTTGGCTACGGGCTCGGCCTCTTCCTGCTCGTGCCGCTGGGAGACTTGTTTGAGAATCGGCGCCTCGCACTGCTCATGACGGGCGGCACTTTTCTCGGCAGTCTCGGGGTGGCGCTATCACAAGGCTCGGTCGAGTTCCTGGCGGCGTCGCTCATTACCGGCGTCTGCGCGACGGGCGCGCAAATTCTCCTTCCGCTGGCATCGCACCTGACCGTACCCACGCGCCAGGGCCGGACTATCGGCCAGATCATGAGCGGGCTTCTCGCGGGCATCATGTTGGCCCGGCCACTGGCGAGTTTTATGACCGGAATCTTCGGCTGGCGCTCAGTCTATTTCCTTTCCGCGGGATTGACGGCACTGATCGGGCTTGCCCTCGCCTTCACTCTCCCGCGGCGTCTTCCCACGGGGGAAAAAAGCTACGGCGCCATCCTGGCCTCCATGGTCTTGCTGGCACAGAAGCATCGCCAGTTGCAGCTCCGAGCCTTTTACCAGGCTGCGATGTATACGACCTTCAATATTTTCTGGACGGCCGCTCCGCTCGTCCTGCTGCGCAGATTTAATTTCACCCAGAATGACGTCGCGCTTTTTGCGCTGGCCGGCGCGGGCGGAGCACTGGCCGCTCCCATCGCGGGATCGCTGGCCGACCGGGGCATGACTCGTCTAACGACATGGATTGCGCACGCCTTGCTCATTATTTGTTTCCTCGCCGCTGATGCGGTGGTGGCGGCGGGCAGCGTTATCGCCTTTGTCGTGACGGCTCTGCTGATCGACGCCGCCGTCCAGCTTAATCAAATCACAAGTCAGAAAATCATCTTCGATATCTCGGAGGAAGCGCGCGGGCGGATCAATTCGATTTATCTGACCTCAATGTTCGGAATCGGGGCGAGCGGCTCACTCATTGGCTCGGCCAGCTTCGAGGCCGGCGGCTGGCTTCTGACCACCGCACTCGGGGCCGCGATCGCGGCGCTCTCTTTCCTAGTTTTTCTTCTCTGCGATCGCCGAAAGAAAAGTTGAGCGGCGAATTCATTTGGGAACTGGTCAAGGCCGGACGACAGTTGCGGCCTTATGGGAAACAGCCAAGGCCGAGACAACGTCAGGAAACGCGCTGCGCGTCGTAAAAAATCCGATCGGATCATCGCCGCGAAGGCTAGCAAGAAAAAATCCGGGAAATAGCTCACCGCGCTGATTGCTCATTGAAGTGCGATGGCAAAGAACACTTCCTTTAGCCCCCTTCGCCCCCGGACCCTCGTCCTGGTGGATGAATCGAACGTCGGCAGCTCCGTGCGGACGGCGGGGCGTGGTCTCGACTGGCTGAGGCTGCGCGAATTTCTTGCCGGGGAGGAATCCGGCCGCGCGCTAATCGAGATGGTGGTCTACGCCGGGTTACCGCCGGCGATTCCGCTTTGGCAGGACGAGCGCGATAAGAAAAACAAGTTCATCTATTGGCTGCGCTCCAACGGCTTCATGGTCGTGACCAAAGATGGTGCGCCGGCCGAGGAAGGTCATTACAAGGCAAATGTCGATGTCATGATGGCAATCGACGCGCTCGAGTTATCCGTCGAGATGCGGCCTGAGGTGGTGATTTTGGTCACAGGCGACGCAGACTTCGCCTATCTCGCCACCAAACTGCGCCGGCGCGGAATCCGGGTGGAAGTTGCGTCCGTCAGCCAGAACCTAGGCGGCGTGCTCAAGGCGGCGGCGAACGCCGTCATCGATCTGGCTCCGTTGTTCCGCACCTTTGAGTTGATGCCGGTGCCTGATTCGCTGGTCGCACCCGCGCGGCGGAAGCGTCCCTAGTTGCGCGACGCAAGCGGCCGCGCGCTCTGTGTGCGGTCGATTCTTGTAGTCGGTCCGACTCCATTAATGGGAGAATCAGGTCAACGGGAAGAACTATTCATGAAAGCAACGCTCCAATACACTACCAACGCCATAATCACCGCGGCCTGCCTGGCCGTCGCGCCCTTTGCGCAGGCTGTGAGCCCGTCGCCGGATGGTGGCTATCCGAACAACAACACGGCCGAGGGGACAGACGCGCTCTTCAGCCTAACGACCGGAGCCAATAACACCGCGCTCGGTTACACGGCGCTGCATAACGACACGACCGGCGATTACAACACCGCGACCGGGTCGATCGCGCTCTCGTCCAACTTCAGCGGGAGTGGCAACACCGCGCATGGCTACAACGCTCTCGGAGCGAATACCACCGGCGACGGCAACACCGCGCACGGCAAAGATGCGCTCGCCTCCAATACCAGTGGTTCGGTGAACACCGCCACCGGCGATGTCGCGCTCAGATTGAACACCACCGGCGGCGCCAACACGGCCAGCGGTGTCAACGCGCTTTTCAATAACACGAACGCTTCCAATAACACGGCCGACGGATTTGCCACGTTGATGAGCAACACGGTTGGGGCCACCAATACGGCCAGTGGATCAAGCGCCCTCGCCAGTAACACGACAGGCAGCAATAATATCGCGGTCGGTTATCAGGCCGGTCTCAACCTCACCACGGGCGATAACAACATCGCAATCGGCAACACCGGCGTCGCGGCCGAAGCGGGCAAAATCCGCATCGGCACCCGCGGCGTGCACAACACGACTTATGTCGCCGGGATTTTTGGCTCGACCGTCTCCCGCGGTGCGCCCGTCTCGATCGATAACAAAGGCCATCTCGGTACAGTCACATCCTCGTCTCGCTTCAAGCACGACACCCAGCCGATGGGCCTGGCCAGCAACTCGATTCTGGCGCTGCAACCGGTGACCTATCGTTACAAGGAGGAACTCGATCCCGACCGCGTCCCGCAATTTGGCCTCGTCGCCGAGGAAGTGGCGAAAGTGAATCCCGCCCTCGTGGTGCGCGATGAACAAGGCCGACCGTACACGGTTCGCTACGAAGCGGTGAACGCGATGTTGCTCAACGAGTTCCTGAAAGAGCATCGCAGGGTTGCGACCCTCGAGGAGACCGTGGCGCAATTGAAGTCCGCCCTCGAAAAACAGGCGGCGCAAATTCAGAAAGTCAGCGCCCAATTGCAGACGGATCGTCCCTCGCCACGGGTGGTCTCGAGCGCGCCCTAACGGCTCATCGCAGGTTGTAAGCCTCGATCAACGCTACGCCGGTGCTGCCGTTTTTGCCTTGCACGATGACGGTGTAAGCGCCGGCCGCGAGAGTCTGCACGATCGCGGATTCACGGTCATCGCTCGGAGCGAGCCCGGTCGCTTCGATCTCGTCCTTCTGCGTGCCCTTCCAATTATCGTTCGTTGCCACCAGCGCGCCGTTCGCGTCCCGCAAATCGAGCACGGGATCGGCCAACGCCCCGGTCACTCCATTCAAGCTCGGGCCAATCGCGCGCACGATCATGTCCGTTGCGCCTGCTCCGGTGTCGAGAATGATGAAGCCCCCGATCATCACGTTGTCGCCCGTCTGGACAAAGCCGCGGGTGGAGATGTTGGCGAGCGTAGCGGTCCCGTCGAGACCATAGGCTTCAACCAAACCAACGCCGGTCCCGTTACTTTTACCGCGCACAATCGCGGTGTAGGCACCCGGAGTGAGCCGCCGCAATATCGCGGACTCCTTCGAGTCGGTTGGCGGAATGGTCGTGCCTTCGATTTCGCTCTGCTGGGTGTCTTTCCAGTTATCGTTCGACGCGATGATCGCCCCGCTCTGGTCATGCAATTCCAGGGTCGGGTCGGCCAGGGCGCCCATGATGCCAGCTGCGCTTAATGACGGCCCGATTGCACGCACCAGCACATTCTTATCTCCTGTGCCCGTGACGATGAACCCGCCGATCAAGACATTGTCGTCCGTGCCGACACTGAGGCGAGTGGAGATGTTTCCGAGGTTCGGAGGCAGTGGCGCGGGCAATGCGGTGCGCGACCAGGCCGGGGTCGACGCGCCGGGGCCGCGCAGTTTCGTCAGCCCGGAGCCGTCGTTGTTGATCACATAAACTTCGTTCGCTTGCGGCGTCGTCTGTTGTTGCAGACCAAGCGGTCCGGGCAACTGCGGGCCGAGATCGAAGACCAGCTGGCTGCCGTCGGGCGACCAATCCAGGCTCGAAATGTAGAAACCGGGAGCAAACTGGATGACCTGCGTGTCGACGCCCGTCGTTAGGTTGACGATGCGAATCGATTGGATGTCGGGATCGGGCGTCTGACTGGTGAGAAGGAAAAAATTCTGGAAAGAACGAACGTAAGCCACGCCCACGCCGTTAGGCGAAAACTTCGGCGCGTAATCATGTTCGCCCCAGAGGTAGGGCGTCGAACCGGAGATCTGCGAGTCGGCCCGCGGAAATGTGATTTGCTGGAAATGGCCCGCCACGACCGCGCCCGCGCTCGGCTCGATCAGGTTGATCGACGTGATTTCACCCGGGCCTCCGCCACTGATGAAGCCGGTCGTCCCCTCCAGAGGCGCGACGAGAAAATTTCCGTCTGGCGACCAATCGACCCCTTCGCCGCCGTGATGAGTTCCATTCAACCCCTTATCAACATGCACTTGAAGCGGCGCGAAGGCGGAGGAGGTGGAGTAAATCTCGAGCGAGGGCGTGATGGTTTGCGTGCCGATATTGTTGAGGTCGGCCGTGAAAATGTAGGCAAAGACCGCCAGCCGGGTGTTATCCGGCGAGAATGCCTTGTAGTTCGGAAAATTGTAAATGATGACGCCATTGCTGACGAGATCGCCGTAAAAGGTCAGCTCACTCACGGCTCCGTTAGTCGTGCTGAGCGCAAACACATTCTGGCTTCGCTCGATCGGCAACGCCGGGTCGAGTGCGCTGACGGCCAGCTGCGTTCCATCCCGGGAGAAGATCGGGAAATCGAAGGTCGTGAAAGGCAGGCCGAACTGGAGATCGCCGCTTCCGTCGGCGTTCATCCGCCGGAGCTGGAGGCTGCCGTCGGTTCCCAGTTGCACATAGCCGATTTGCGCTGCCACGGACGAAAAATTTACGGCAACAAAAAGGCAGACCACCCAGAGAAGTCCGAGGCTAAAACGCGGTCTCCATTTCCTCGGCCTGCTCAACGGTAGTGGAAAAACACCAAATGGGTCCATCCCACATTTTAGGGATATTCCGCACGAACCCGCTATCTGCCAATCGGCAGGTCCGGCCACGGCACGTTTCTTGACATGAGAAGGTGAGTTTGGGACAAAGGAGAGCCATGCGGGCGGCGTTGAATTCACTCTCGAAGGGCGATTGGCTTCGCATGCAGGAGTTTTTACTTCGCCTGCATACCGTATCCGCCCTCGCAGAATTGCCCGGCACCATTCTCGGCAGTCTGCGCGAGGTGATCCCCTTCGATTCCGGCAGTCTGCAGGACGATCGCGGCGGCCTGCGCGAAATTCCGTGGCTCTACGAAGAAGATTCATGGCAACCAGTCGCCGACCCGGACGGCGAACTTGGTGTGCGCGTCATGTCGCACTGGGCGCCGGAGTTCACCTCGATGCGCGATGCGTTCTTTGCCGCGAGCGCGGAACGGCATCCGCACAGCGCCTATTATCAGCGCACGGGTGACGGCTCGGCACGCCGTCTCTCCGATATTCTTTCGATGCCGGCGTTGCGGCGCACGATTTTCTTCAACGAGATTTCGCGCAAGAACCGGCTCGTTCGCCAGCTCACGATTTATATTCCGGTCCCTCACTCTCACACCGCGATGGTGGCGCTTTGCCGCGAAGCGCCGGATTTCTCGGAGCGCGATCGCACTTTGCTCGAGCTCTTGCGGCCGCACATCGCGACCGCCTGGCGATTGGCGTGGGAACGCGAACGCAACCGCGCCGAACTGAGCAAACTGCTCGCGCGACGAAGGGCGCGCTGCGGTGCGGCGGAAGTGGCCGGCGGAGCGCAGCGGCAGTTCGGACTCGCGCCTCGCGCAGCGGAAGTCCTGGGATGGGTGGCCCAGGGAAAGACAAATGCCGAGATCGCGATTATCCTCGGTCTTGCAACCGGAACGGTGAAATTTTATGTCGAGCGCATCCTGACCAAACTCGGTTGCGAAACGCGCACCGCGGCGGCTCACATGGCGCTCGAGACAGCGGCGGATAACTAACCGGTCCGTTACTGCAGGTTATAAGCCTCAATCAGGCCGACACCGGTCGAGCTATTCTTCCCCAGCACGACGGCGGTGTAAGCCCCGGCCGGCAGCGTTTTAAGAATAGCCGATTCCTTGTCCTTTGTTGGAGCAAGACCGGTCGCTTCGATCTCGGTTTGCTGTGTGTCCTTCCAATTGTCGTTGCTGGCCAGGATCGCTCCATTCCCATCGTGCAATTCCAAGGTCGGATCCGCCATCGCATTGGAGACGCCGGTCAGGCTCGGGCCGATCGCCCGCACCAGAACCGTCGTCGACGCTCCCGTATCGAGAACAATAAAACCACCGATCATGGCGTTGTCGCCGGTTTGCACAAAACCGCGGGTCGAAATGTTGGCGACCTGCGCCGTTCCATCCAGGCCGTACGCTTCGACAAGCCCGACACCGGTGCCGCCATCTATTCCACTCACGATCGCGGTGTAAGCCCCGGGCGTAAGCCGCCGCACGATGGCGGCTTCCTTGTTGTCGCCCGGGGCGAATCCCGCGGCGGTGATCTCTGCCTCCTGGGTGTCTTTCCAATTGTCGTTTATCGCGATCGTCGCGCCGGTCTGGTCATGCAGCTCAAGAGTCGGATCGGCCAGGACGTCGTTGATTCCAAACGCGCCTAACGACGGACCAATCGCGCGCACCACGACATTCTTGTCGCCAGTGCCGGTGATGATGAAGCCGCCGATCAGGACATTATCGCCCGTCCCGACGCTCAGCCGGGTGGAGATGTTGCCAAGATTCGGCGGGAGTGGCGGCGGAAGCGCAGGTGCCCACGATGGCTGACCAGAAGGCGCGGGAAGAAATTGCCGCAGACCGGTTCCATCGACGTTCACGAGATTCACCGAGTTCGTTTCCGGAACGGCGTAGGAAAACGGAGTGCCATTGCTGAAAGCCTGCGGTCCGAGGTCGAAGATGAGCTGGGTGCCGTCCGGCGACCAGTCCACTCTCGTGATGTAGAAGCCGGGCGCAAAGACCGCCACCTGGATATCGCTCGAGCCATCGACCGCCGCGATGCGGAGGGATTGAATGTAGGGATCGGGAACGAGGCGAAGGCTGGAGATTAATTGAAACGACCGGACGTACGCGACTCCGCTGCCGTTAGGCGAAAACTTCGGCTGATAATCGTGTTCGCCCCAGAACGTCACTTCTCCGGTGCCGATGTTACTCGTCGCGTCTGCTCGTGGAAAAGTCAGTTGCCGCGCCGCGCCCGCGCCGGTCACGGGTTCGGCGAGAACGAGCGCGGTTGCTTCCCCCACCCCGCCGCCGCTGATCAATGGAGCGTCCGATTCAATTGGAACGACGATTTGATCGGCGTTCACCGGCGACCAATCGATGCCTTCTCCGCCGTGGTGCGTTCCATCAAGAATCCGATCGGCATGCACAAGCGCGAGCGAGCCACTTGAGCCGTCGCTCGGAAAAATCTGCAGGATGGGTGTGCCCGTCTCGCTCGAACCGCCGCCGCCTGATCGGTAATAGGAGTTCACCGCGATCTTCGTCCCATCGGGCGAGAAGGCTTTGTAGAAGCCAAGGACGTAGGTGTAGAGCAGCGTGTCCGGGTCCAGGCTGTCGAGAAAGTTGGACGCGTTCTGAATCGCGCCCGTTGTGCGGTTCACCGTAAAGACGTTGCGACTGATTTGGTTTGGACGCGCCGGATCAACCGCGGAAAGGGCGAACTGCGTTCCGTCTCTCGCTGGCACTGGACCATAGACATCGGCAAAGGGCACCGCCACCGCCGTGTCACCCGTTCCATCGGTATTGATTTGGCGGAGCTGGCCGACCTGGTTCGTGCCGGTGCCCACCGGCTTCACATAGAGAATCTGGCCGCTCGCCGGTTCCAGTGCGGCGAGAACGCAAACCCACGCGAGAGCAACCGGGCCGAAAACAAACAAACGCAAAAAAGGTGTCATTGATATCTCCTATCTAATAATGCGAAAAATATACTCCAAAGTGGACAAAAAAAATTCCAATGTCCTCACGACCCAGCCCGGAATTGCCCTGAGATGGAGCATGACTGCGATC
>JBPCLI010000096.1:0-28215 GCA_051003415.1 Chthoniobacterales bacterium
CCGGGTGTTCGGTTTGAAGAAGAGGGGGTTTTCGATTCCCGCAAAACCTGAGGCCATCGAGCGTTTGAGGACGAAGACGGTGCGCGCTTCGTCAACATTGATGATCGGCATGCCGTAGATCGGACTCAATGGATCTTCGCGCGCCGCCGGATTTACCACGTCGTTCGCCCCAACGACGATCGCCACATCCATCGTGGCGATTGTGGGATTGATAGCGTCCATTTCGACCAGCTGCTCATAGGGGACATCCGCTTCAGCCAGGAGAACATTCATATGGCCTGGCATCCGGCCAGCGACCGGGTGAATGGCATAGCGAACCTCAGCGCCATTGGCCTCAAGCAAATCGGCTAACTCTCGCAAAACATGCTGCGCCTGGGCCACCGCCATTCCATACCCAGGCACCAGCACGACCTGGGCGGCAGCTTCGAGGACAAAGTAGGCTGACTCCGGGGTGATGGCCTTGACCTCACCCGTGACAGTCTTACCCGTCGCCGTCGCCCTGCCGCCAAAGCCGGCAAACAAGACATTGGTGATCGAGCGATTCATCGCCTTGCACATGATCTGGGTAAGGATGACGCCACTCGCGCCGACGAGGCAGCCGGCCACTATCAATACGGTGTTCTGGATGATGAATCCAGCCGCCGCCGCTGCCAGGCCGGAGTAACTGTTGAGTAAAGCGATGACAACGGGCATATCTGCGCCGCCAATCGGAATCACTGTCAGCACTCCGAGCACACAGGAGAGAATAATCAGGACAAGAAAGATCGGATAATTGTTAGCCGGATGAGCACAGAAGATGACGCCGCCGAGAAGGATGAGCAGAAACAGGCCGGCATTGATCAGTTTCTGGTAGGCGAAGAGGACTGGCCGGCTCTGCACCTTTTCCGCAAGCTTGGCGTAAGCGAGCAGACTGCCGGTTAAAGTGACACCTCCAATCAGGATGGCCAGGAAAGTAGGAATCGCCGCCGCCAGAACCTGATCCGGATGATTATGATACTCCACCCAGCCGACGAGCAAACTCGACAGGCCGCCGGCGCCGTTGAAGAGCGCTACCATTTCCGGCATGGCCGTCATCTGCACGCGTTGCGCGGCAATCGCACCGATGGCGGAACCGATGACCAGTCCGACGATGATCCATTGATAGTGAAGACCGCTCACTAACAAGGTGGCAATGATGGCAATCAGCATCCCGACAGCGGAAATCAGGTTCCCCCGACGCGCGCTCGCCTGTTTCCCGAGCAGCTTGAGCCCGAGAATGAAAAGAATCGCCGCGGCGATGTAGGACCAGTCGATCAGAACGGTCATCTTACTTCTTCTTGCTCTTAAACATCGCCAGCATGCGGTCAGTCACGAGATAGCCGCCGACCACGTTGACTGTGGCAAAGATCACGGCCAACACCCCGAGAGTGGTGGCAACAACGCCACCTTCCATGCCGGCGGCAATGAGGGCGCCGACAATCGTGATTCCAGAAATCGCATTCGAACCGGACATGAGCGGCGTGTGAAGCTGCGAGGGGACTTTCGCGATCAGTTCGAATCCGAGGAATGCCGAGAGGATAAAAATGAAGATAAGGAGAATCATAAGCAGGCGTAATTAGAGTCGTTAGGCACGGCAGAGCTTCTCGATCGTTTCATTGACGATCTTCCCATCGTGGGTCAGGACGGAATATTTTAGGATTTCATCGGCCAGGTTGATCCGGAAGGTCTTGCTCTCTTTCTCCCAGAAATGTTCGAGGAGGCTGGCCAGGTTATTCGAATACATTTCGCTCGCGCTCCGGGCGACCTGTCCGGGCAGATTGCGCAAACCGAGAACGCGGACGCCATTTCGTTCCACTATCTCGTCCGCCTGCGAGCCTTCGACGTTGCCGCCGCTCTCGACCCCCATGTCGACGATTACGCTTCCCGGTTGCATCTGATCGACCATCGCGTTGGTCACGATCAGCGGTGCTTTGCGCCCGAAGACCTGGGCGGTCGTGATCACGATGTCGGCTTTGGCGCAATGCTGGGCCATCACTTCGCGCTGTTTCTCCAATTGCTCGGCGGTGAGTTCCCGCGCGTAGCCCTGTGCCGTCTGCCCGGTCTCGCCGAGGTCGACCTTGACGAACTTCGCGCCTAACGAGTGAACCTGCTCCTCGACCGCCGGCCGCGTGTCGAAGGCTTCGACCCGCGCGCCAAGCCGCCTTGCGGTCGCGATCGCCTGCAGGCCGGCCACCCCGACGCCGATCACGAAAACGCGGAGCGGCTTGATCGTGCCGGCCGGCGTCATCATCATCGGGAAAATGCGATCGATCGTGGTGGCGGCGGCGATCACCGCGGCGTATCCCGCGAGGCTCGCCTGCGAGCTAAGCACGTCCATCTTTTGCGCAATCGTGATCCGCGGCAGCATCTCGAGGCCGATCGCGGTTGTCCCTGCGGTTGCCAGAGCGCGGACCAGATCGCGCTCGTTAAATGCATCGAGCAGACTGATGTGAATGCAGCCGGTCTTCAGCAGGTTGACCTCGTTTGCCGGCGGCTTGCGCACTCGCAGGACGACATCGGAAGAGTGAAGCGCGTCTTGCCGATCGCTGGTAACCTGCGCTCCGGCCTCCCGGTAAGTCTGGTCCGATATGAAAACCGACGCACCCAGGCCGGCTTCGATCAGGACCTCCACTTCGAGACCGACAAGCCGCTTCACCCCATCCGGGACGAGAGCAACGCGCGTCTCTCCACTCTCGATTTCCTTAGGGACGAAGATGCGCACGATTCGCCGATGCTAACAAGCCAGGCCCGCGTGGCAATCAAAAGTGGAGCCGATTTGGGGGTTCGTTAGGCAGACCGATTGCTCTCGAGCCGGCTGGCAGCCGCGATCGCCTCCTGCTCCATCGGCGCCGCGGGGTAACCGATGGTGAGACACTCGGCCAGGTATTGCCGCAGGAACGGCTCGATGCCGCCGAGCCGTTCGTATTGCTCGGTATGGGCCAGCTCGTGCGCGATGAGCCCGCGTTCCCGCCAACAATCCGCGCGGATGAAGATCCCGTAGCGCAAGGCAAGCCCGCGCGTCGCCGGGGTGAGAAATTGCACAGCGGCGGCGGCCGTTCGCAAGATGTGGTCGTCCGGTGCAGGCGCGCTCGCGAGCGAGAGCAAACGCACGCGCTCCGGCTCTCGCACGCCGAGGGCGCGGGCATCCGCGGTTTCCTCGAAAGAGAGCGGAACACCTTCGCGCAGGATGCGCGCCTCGAGCGTTTCCGCCCAACGCGCCGCCAGCGGGATCAACCTTTCAAACTGTGCGAGAACGGCCTGTCGATTCATGAGACAAAACGGCAGTTTATCCGACGAATCCAGACTCGCGAGAACGCCTTGTAGCCGGGGGCGGTGACCCCGGCAAAAAGCGTCTGGCGCGCTGGTGCGCGAAACGGTGGAGACGGAGTTGGCCGCCCTCGAATGAGCCCGCCTTGCGCTTTGGTTGGCCGGTCCTACTATCACGCGTGAAAAAAATCAAGGCGATCGTGAAGCCCTTCAAGATGGAGGAGGTGAAGGATGCGCTCGCCGGGATCGGCGCGGAAGGCATGACGGTGAGCGAAGTGAAAGGCTTCGGACGCCAGAAAGGGCACTTTGAGATTTATCGCGCCAGCGAATACACGGTGGACTTTCTGCCGAAGGTGAAATTCGAAATCGTCCCGACCGATGATCGCGCCCAGCGCGCCGCCGAAGTGATCTCCCAGGCGGCTAAAACCGGAAAAATCGGCGACGGCAAGGTCTTCGTCGGCGATGTCGAACTGGCGATCCACATCCGGACGGATGAACGCGACGCCGAGGCGATCTAAAGACCGGACCGTCTTCGACTCTCACCCTTTATGAACGATTATCTCCTCTCCATTTTGCTCGGCGCGCTGGAAGGGTTGACCGAGTTTCTGCCTGTCAGCTCGACCGCTCATCTGCGAATCGCGGAAGCGCTCCTCCACATCGATCTGAAGGACGGCTTCTGGAAGATGTACAGCATCGTCATCCAGCTCGGCGCGATCCTTGCCCTTACCGCTTCTTTCTGGCGTCGAATCCTGAAGTTTCTTGCGACTTTCCCGCGCGGAGAGAGCGGCGACAGGACGGTCCTCAATCATCCCCTAAGTCTGATCGCGATCGCTTTTCTGGTGACAGCGATCCCGGCTTTTCTCCTCACTAAATTGATCGGGAAAAACCTGGAGAATCTGCACGTCATGGCGTGGGCCCTCCTCCTCGGCGGGGTCATCATGTGGGTGGTCGACACGCTTTTCGTTAGGCCGCGGATCCAGCGAATGGAGGAGGCAAATCTTCCGACCGCGATCTGGATCGGTGCCGTGCAGGTGCTCTCGGCGGTTTTTCCCGGAACCTCGCGTTCCATGTGCACGATCGCCGCCGGGCAGGTGGCGGGCATGTCGCGCGAGGCCGCGCTCGAGTTCTCGTTCTTTCTTTCCATCCCGACGATGTTCGTCGCGACCGGCTATGATTTGCTTAAGACGATCAAGCCGCACGTCGCGACCGAAGCGATCGCTCCAATCGCGATGACAGCGCATTCTTGGCTCGTTCTCGCGATCGGATTCGTGACCGCGTTTATCGTCGCCTTCGCGGTCGTGGCGTGGTTTTTAAACTGGGTGCGGCGCCACGGTTTCACCCCGTTCGCGATTTACCGGATCGTGCTGGGACTCGCCCTTCTCTTTGCTCTTGGGCGCGGATTGCTTGGCCGCTGAAGCGAAACGAGCTAAGCTCCGGGCGTGCAGACACAGACCATGTTACCCGATCTCCAAAGCTGCGTGCTGTGCGAGGATGTGCGTTGCGAATTCAACGGCATGCAGACTCTCGTCGGTGTGCTCAATATCGTGCCGACCCCAAAGCTGCCGGTGAATTACATGCGGCTCTGTATTTGGACCCGCTGGTGCAGCGGCGCCGGCCGGTTCCATCAACGCTCAAAAATCGTCGGACCCGACGACAACCAGACGATCGCGCAGGCGGAGGTCGATTTCGATCTCAAGGAAATGGAAGGCCACGCGACCAACGTCCATTATTTTGGCGGGGTGCAGTTTCAGCAGTTCGGCTTGCATCACGTCGAGATCTATCTCGGGGATGAATTGAAGCTGCGCTTTCCGCTTCCAGTTATCCAGGTCAAGACGGCCTGACGAAAAAGTCCTCCGCAGCGGACGAACGTTTCCCGACAGGGGAATGGGCTTGTCCTTTTTGACAAGAAAACCAGCTTGCGCCCTCGGGTCGCCATCCTATCTTCGGGCGCGGTGGCCGCGGACTTCCGGTGAAGCTTCCGGCGACCTCTTCTCAACCGCGAAACGCGATGGCAAACACGATACTGGTCGGCGCGCAATGGGGCGATGAAGGCAAGGGCAAGGTCATCGATGTCCTGACCGGTAACGCCGACATCGTCGTTCGCAGCCAGGGCGGAAATAACGCTGGCCATACCGTTATCCAGGGCGGCAAGAAACACGTCCTCCATCTCATTCCTTCCGGAATTCTGCGCCGCGGAAAAATGTGCGTTATCGGCAACGGCGTCGTGATCGACCCGGTCGCGCTGGTGGACGAAATTGACGGCCTGCGCAAAGTCGGGGTGAAGATCGGGAAGAACCTGCTCATTAGCGATTGCGCGCATCTCGTTTTGCCCTATCACCGCGCGCTCGATGAACAACGCGAGCAGCGCCAAGGCCACTCGAAAATTGGCACGACCAAGCGCGGGATTGGTCCCGCCTACGGCGACAAGGCGGCGCGGACCGGGCTTCGCATCGCCGACCTGATGCAGCCCGAGCTTTTCACCAAAAAACTCGAGGCGAAGATGAGGGAAAATAACAGCATCCTGAAAGCGCTCGGCGCACGGCCGATTTCCTTCGCCAAGGTGAATCGCGATTTCCTCGCCGCGGCCGAGAAATTGCGTCCCTTCGTCGCCAACACGGTTGTCTATCTGCATCGCGCGTTGCAGCAGGGGAAAGAGATTTTGTTCGAGGGCGCGCAGGGAACTTTCCTCGACATCGACCACGGGACTTATCCCTACGTTACTTCCTCAAACACCACCGCGGGCGGGGCCTGCACCGGCACCGGCGTGCCGCCGCATCGGATGGATCGAGTCCTGGGCGTGATGAAGGCTTACACGACGCGCGTGGGCGAAGGCTCGCTCCCGACCGAAGACCCGGTGATCGCCGGAATGCTGCACGAGATGGGGCGAGAGTTTGGCGCGACCACCGGGCGCGCGCGTCGTTGCGGCTGGTTCGACGCGGTCGCGACTCGTTATGCCACGATGATCAATGGCATCGACGAACTGGCCATCACCAATCTCGATGGGCTCGACACGGTCGACCCGATCAAGGTCTGCGTCGCCTACAAGCTCGATGGGAAAAAACTCGAGGTGCCGCCAAGCGACGCCGCGCAACTGACCCGCTGCCAGCCGGTTTACCTCGAGTTTCCCGGCTGGAAGAAATCGACCGAGAAGGCACAAAAGCTCTCCGATTTACCGAAGGAAGCGCGTGATTACGCGAAAAAAATCGCGGAATTGACCGGCGCCCGCCTCTCCATGATCAGCGTCGGGCCGGCCCGCGGGCAGACCTTGATTTTGAAATAACGAATTCCGCATGACGAAGTCCGAAGGAATTCCCAATGCCGAAGCCCGAACGCCGGCGGGTGCCAGGAGGCGCTCTGGTCATTCGTCCTTCGATATTCATTCGTCATTCGTCATTCGTCATTCGTCATTCTAGCGATGTCTCCTTCGCTGAAGTCCATCCCCCGCCACGTCGCGATCATCATGGATGGCAACGGTCGCTGGGCCAAGGAACGCGGCCTACCGCGGATCAAAGGTCACGAAAAGGGCGCCGACGCCGTGCAAGCCTGCGTCGAAGGCTGCGGCGATCTGCGGATCGAGTATCTCACCCTTTACGCGTTTTCAGCCGAGAACTGGCAGCGCCCGAAGACGGAAGTCTTCGCCCTCATGAACCTGCTCGAGCGTTTCCTCAAACAGAAAACGCCGGAGCTCGTGGAAAAAAATGTCCGGCTTCAGGCGATCGGTCGCCTGACCGATTTGCCGGAGGCCTGCCAGAAGCAGCTTCACAAATCGATCGAGCAAACGTCGAACAATCACGGACTCACGCTGATCCTCGCGCTCAGCTACGGCGGCCGGCTGGAAATCATCGACGGTATCAAGAGCATCTTCCACGAGATCGAGCTCGGGCACATCGATCCCGCGATGATCGACGTCGAGATGTTCAGCAAACATCTTTACACCCGCTACTATCCCGATCCCGATTTGCTCATCCGCACCTCGGGCGAGATGCGCATTTCTAATTTTCTTCTCTGGCAACTCTCTTACACCGAGATGTACGTCACACCGAAACTCTGGCCCGACTTTGGTAAGGAAGATCTCTTCGAGGCGGTCCATGAATTCAGCCGCCGTCAGCGCCGCTACGGTGGCGTCTGATTAGATAAAGGCTTCCGCAACCGAATCAGCCAGGAAGCGACCCTTTCGCGTCAGCACGTAGCGCTCCGCCTGCGGCAACATCAATCCCAGCCGGACAAACTCTTCCACTTCGTTAGGCCGAGCGTTGACCCACTCGGCCGGAATACCTGAGTTGGTCCGGAGAGAGAGGGCGATCGATTCCGAGCGTTTCATCTGCGGAGTCAGCATTTCGTCCCCAGTCGACGCCGATTTGCCGCTCAACAAACGATCAGCATAGATGCGATAATCGGAAACGTTCTGCCAGCGGCGCAATCCGATAGTCGAAACCGCGCTTGGACCGAGCCCAAGATAGTCGCTTCCATTCCAATAGGCGCGATTATGAACCGACTCGAAACCGGGCCGCGCATAATTCGAGACTTCGTAATGCTCAAAGCCCGCCGCGCCTAACAATTCGTCGCTCAGCGCATAGAAATCTGCGTCCGCATTTGCATCCGTCCGGAATTCCCCACGCGCGTGGCGGAGGAAAAATTCGGTGTCCTCCTCGTAGGTCAGGCAATAGGTGGAAATATGATCGGGTTTGAGCGCCAGCGCGTGCTGCAAGGTCGCCTCCCATTGCGCGAGCGTCTGGCCGGGAAGGCCAAACATAAGATCGACATTGAGATTCTCAAGCCCGGCGCGACGCAGCAACGCGAAAGAAGCTTCCGCCTGCACCGCGGAATGTTCACGACCGAGCAACTGGAGCAGACCATCGTCGAAAGATTGCACGCCAAGGCTGATTCGGTTCACCCCACGCGCGTGGAGAAGTTGCGCTTTTCGTTCCGAAACGCTGCCCGGGTTGGCTTCGAAGGTCCACTCCTTGAGTTCGGACAAATCCAATTGCGCGTGAAAACCGTCGAGCAGGAAGTCGAGCTGACCGGTCGTTAGGGCGGTGGGCGTGCCGCCGCCGAAAAAGATCGTCTGCGGGCGAAGTTCATTTGTGCCCAATTCCGCCACCAGCGCCGCGCAAAAACGCGCAGCCTGCCTCGGATCGGCCAACTCCTTGTAAAAGGCGCAATAGGGACAAATCCGGGCGCAAAAAGGAATGTGCACATAGATGTGCCGGACCGCGCCGGCGGCCGCCGCGGAGTTGTCATTCGTCCCCTCGCCCATAGAGTCCACCATCGTCGCTCGCCTCTTTCGCTCAATTGCTTTTCTGGTCGCCGGCGTCGGTTGCGCAGCCGCGCAAGGCCTCCCGCCGACGCCGTCACCGCCCCCGACGTCAACTCCTTCGATCGTCTACCGCGCCCATAATCCGGACGCCATCCACAACTACCAGGCCGACCCTCAGCTCGTTAGGCGAATGACCAACGCGCTCATTCTGTCCGTCACCCACCAGCCCGACATCGCGAGCGCCTGGCGTTCGCTGGTCAAGCCTAACGATCGGATCGGGATCAAGATCTCGGCCGCGGGCGGAGAACTTTTCACGACCCACCGCGAGATCGTAAACACGATTGTCGACGGCCTTGTCGCCGCCGGGCATTCCCGCCGCGACATCATCGTCTGGGACAAATCGCTCGGCGGAATCAGTGAAGCCGGCTACACCGGGAACGAAGGCTACCAGTTAAAATCGATCCCGCCGCACGACGGCTACGATCCGAAGGCCGTCATCTCGGAGCCGTTCCTCGGAAACCTCATCTGGGGCGATTTCGAGTACGTCGGCGGACGCGGTGTCCAGGTGCCGCTCCTGAGCGAGACGGAGAACACCAGCAGCGTTAGTCATCTCTCGAACATCGTCGCCAACGAGGTGACCAAGATCATCAACCTGCCGGTCTTGAGCGATAGCGTGCGGAACGGCCTCGCCGGCTGCCTCTACAACGTCACCATTCCAAACATCGACAACTGGCGGCGCTTCGGCGTCCCGCCCGATTTCGGCGCCTCGAGCATCCCGGAGATCTATAACGATCCGCACATCGGGCAAAA
The DNA here is from genome assembly GCA_051003415.1 of Chthoniobacterales bacterium. Lineage (GTDB taxonomy): Bacteria > Verrucomicrobiota > Verrucomicrobiia > Chthoniobacterales > UBA10450 > Palsa-1392. The sequence continues at coordinate 9,353 of JBPCLI010000096.1, forward strand.
GGTCGTGCTCAATCTGATGGATGGACTCCTCGCGCAATATGCTGGCGGGCCGGAGTCGCAGCCCGGCTATTCTTTTCCCTTTGCCACACTTTACGCGAGCAAGGATCCGGTCGCGATCGACGCTATCGTGCTCCGCCAACTCGAGGAATGGCGCAAAAAGCGCAAAGTGCCGCCGATCAAACGACTCGGTGCCCATGTCCAGGTAGCGGGAGAATTCGGCCTCGGAAATGCCGACCTCTCGCGGATCGTCATTCGCGACGTCGGGCCGTGAAAGCGATCCTGAAATCGGTTTCGCGATCGTTTTACCTGACGATCAGACTTCTCCCGCGCGTCTTGCGTGAACCGGTCAGCCTCGCCTATCTATTGGCGCGCGCGACCGATACGATCGCGGATACGGCCAGCATTCCAGCAGGCGCCCGCCTAACGACTCTGCGACGCTTCGCGCGCGTCATCGCCGGTGAGCTCGATTTCAATGCGGTCGCGGACGATCTGAAAACTTTTTCGGTGCAACAGAGCGACCCACACGAGAGAACGCTGATTGAAAATCTGCGCAGCTGCCTCGATTGGCTGGCGAAGCTGGATCCGGCCGATCGCGAAGAGATTCAGAGCGTGCTGAAAACAATCGTCAGGGGGCAAGAGCTCGACCTGGAGCGGTTCGGCGATCCGACCAGAGTGACGGCATTGCGCAACGCCGCGGAACTGGATAAATACACCTGGCTCGTGGCCGGCTGCGTGGGCGAATTCTGGACGAAGCTGGGCTTCCGCCGTCTCCCGCCGTTTGCCGCCCGTTCGCCTAACGAGATGATCAAGCTCGGGATCGAGTACGGCAAAGGCCTGCAACTGATCAATGTCCTGCGCGATCGGGGTGCGGACCTTAAAAATGGGCGTGGCTACCTGCCGGCGGACGAGCTGGGGGCGGCCTCGCTCGAGGAAGTTTTTGCCCGCTGGCTGGAACACGCCCAGCACCAAATCGAGGCTGGCATCGAGTACTGCTCGGCCCTAACAAGTTGGCGCGTCCGCTTCGCCACCGTCCTGCCCGCGCTGATCGGAGCGCGCACCATCGCGCTCTTGCGAGAGGCCGGCCCGACGACAGAGAAAATCAAAGTTCCGCGCAAAGCGGTGCGGCGCATCTTGCTCACTGGCGCACGGGCGGCAATAAACCCCCTCGCTCTCGGAGCGCTCTTCGATCGCTTGCTGTCCTCGCCCCGATAGCGCGCGGCTGGTTCAGGGAGCACGGGCTGCCAGCCCGTCGTTCGGTGCGGCTCGCGCCGAACTGTGCGCGAAGCGCCGTGGCTGGAAACGCGCGCGCACGAGTGCTTGCGCTGCGCGCAAACGCAGTCGGCAGACTGCCGACTGCAGCGGGCTGGCAGCCCGTGCTCCCCGGACTTGCCGGATGCAAGCTGGCAGGTTTCACTACCCGCCTTTACAATCGTCCGCATGAAACGCATCCGCTTTCTCCTTTGCTTCGTCGCCTGCGCGGCATGCTCCATTTCACCGTCTTCTTTTGGCCTCACGGCTTTAGTCGGCGGACGACTGATCGATGGCTTTGGCGGACCACCTCTCGCGAACAGCGTCATCCTCGTTGAGAACGAGCGCATCACCGCGATTGGGCAGGTCGGCACCTTGGAGGTGCCGAAAGATGCCGAGGTCATTTCGACAGAAGGAATGGATGTGCTTCCCGGCCTCTGGGATTGCCACGTCCACACCATGATTCTCGGCCATAGCGATTACGGGCATTGGGACAAGACCTATGAGAAACGCTTCGGGAGCGAGATCATGCCGGCGGCCGCGCATCAGCTTTTGATGGCCGGCGTGACGAGCGCGCGCGATCTCGGTGGTCCGCTCGCCGACAGCATCAGCGTGCGCGACCGGATCAATCGCGGCGAAATTCCGGGGCCAACTCTTTATGTGGCGGGTCCTTTCATCCAACACGCACCTTACCCGGGGGAAGAGCTTTACCGCTGGGGCGTGAAGGGCGCGGCCGATGCGCGCGCCAAGGTGAAAACCCTCGCCGATGCCGGCGTCAATATCATCAAGCTGATCGACCAGGATCAGATGACCTTGGAGGAAGCTAAGGCGGTGGTCGACGAAGCGCACGCGCGCAAATTACCAGTCGTGGCCCATGCGCATCGCCCGGATGAAATCCGGCGCGGGCTGGCCATCGGGGTGGACGATTTTGAGCATACCGGACTCGCCACGGCCCCCGGTTATCCGCAGGACATTTTGACCGCGATCGCGGAGCGGACGGCGAAGATGAATATCGGGCCGCTCTTCTGGTGTCCGACAATCGAAGGTTTTCTCAATTACCAATCGTTGATCGAAAATCCGGAGCCGCTCGACGATCCGGCCTGGCAACTGGATGTGCCTGACGACATCGTGCAGGACATCAAAGCCTCGATCAAACATCCCGGCCAGCTTAGTTATTATCAAATCACTCCGGCCCGCGCGGCCACCGTGACGAAAAAGTTCCACCAGCTTCAGGACACCGGCGTCGTCCTCCTGATCGGAACTGACAGCGGCATCCCGACGAAATTTCACAGCAGCTCCACCTGGCACGAGATGGATGCCTGGGTGAACAAGCTCAGAGTCGATCCGATGACGACGATCCGGGCGGCGACCTATTGGCCGGCAGTGATGATGAAGGTCGACAAGGACTACGGCTCGCTCAGCCAAGGGAAGTTTGCCGACATCATCGCGGTAAAGGGCGATGTGCTGCGCGGAATCAATCTTCTGCAGCGAGTCGACCTTGTCATGAAGCACGGCCATCGTTACAAATAGAGGCGCTCGCTCCACCGCCGCCATCCGCGATAGGCCATTGACGCTGAACCATAGGATATTCGCCTGTTGGTCGACCCTTACGATCCTGGCCAACGAAATGTCCGCTTGGTGATTCGTTAGGCCGGCTTCTCGCGTTTCACTTCCGCAGGAGCTTTGTCTTCCCGCAGGCCGAGGAAAACCGGCGCACGCAGTTTTGCGTCCCGGGTCCACTCCGCAAATTGCACCTGGCAGACGAAAACCGGCTCGACCCAGTTGATTTTGCGCATCATGCCGGGCGTGATGCCCTGGGTCCATTGCCCGTCCTGCTTCGAGGGCAGGTCGTCAAAAGGACAATCATCGCGCGCTTCCCTCTTCAGTTTGTCGTGGAGGAGCGCGAGCATTTTGGTGTCGAATCCCGTGCCGACTTTGCCGGCAAAGAGCAGCTTCTTTTTCTCGTGATAGCCAACGAGCAAGGCGCCAAAATGTTGGCGCGCACCGGCCGGAGGGGTGTAACCGCCGACGACGAACTCCTGTTCGTTCTGGCATTTGAGCTTGATCCAGGCGCCGCTTCTCCGGCCCGCTTCATAAACAGAATCTGCTCGCTTCCCGATGATCCCCTCCAGACCGCGCCGCTCCACCTCGGTGAGGAGCGCTTTGGGATCGTCCCCCAGCTCCCCGGAATAACGGATCGGTTCGCCGACGCCAGCGCAAAGCTGTCGTAGCATTTCCTTCCGGGTCGTTAGGGGAAAACCGGTCAGGTTTTTGCCTTCGAGCTGGAGGAGATCGAAGACGTAATAGGAAAGCGGCGCGGCGCGCCCTTCCATTTCGCGCGCCTGCAAAAGTTGAAAGGAAGAACGCCCCTCGTCGTCGAGCGCGACCACTTCTCCATCGATCACGCATTCATTGCAGGGCAAAGTTTTAATTGCCTCAGCGATCTCCGGAAATTGTTTTGTCAGGTCGTTTTCGTTGCGCGAGATCAACTTCACTTTCCCGCCGCTTTTCACCGTCAAGACGCGGAACCCGTCGAATTTCAACTCATAGATCCAGCCTCCGCCTACCGGCGGCGACTCGACCAGCTTCGGTTTCATCGGGTCGATGAAACGCGGCCTGCCCGCCGGCAGCGAATCAGGTAGCGCGAGCGCGCCTTCTTCTACCTTTGGGGCGCGCGGAGCTTTTTTTTTAACTACCTTTTCCTTCCCCGCGACGGCCTTTCGGACCCGTGCCCGGAGATTTTTCTGGCTGTCGTTAGGCTGGTCCCGGTTGGTTTGCCATTCGGCGTCGCGATCTTTCGCGATCTGCTTCATCGTGCGGCCGGTCTTGACCGATTGATCCTCGCGCTTTTTCGAGATCGGCTTGACGTCGGCGTCGCTTTTCAGAAGTAGCCACTGGTGCTTGCCACCTTCGCTCCGGGTCCGGATCAATGCCCAGTCGCCCTTCAACTTTTCGCCTTCCAGGACGAGGTGAAGGCGCCCCTCCTTTAGCGCCCCAAGCGGCTTCTCCCCGTGCACATAATAGTTCCCCTGATCCCACACCATGACAGTGCCGCCGCCATAGCTGCCCTCGGGGATTACGCCCTCGAAATCTTCGTAATCAATCGGGTGATCCTCGACCTCGACCGCGAGATGTTTTTCCCCGCGTTTCCACGGAATGCCCTTGGGCACTGCCCAGGATTTCAGGACGCCGTCCATTTCCAGCCGGAAATCGTAGTGCAACCGGCTGGCATCATGTTTTTGAATGACGAAACGCGAGGCACCCGCGACCCGCTTCGGCCGCGCTTTTTTTGCGCCGCTTGGTTCGGCCGTGACGGAGAAATTTCGTTTCCGCTGGTACTCAGTCAGACCCATCGCTTACTCAGGCTCCCACCAAAAAGCGAAAACGCCACCGCGATCGCGCGGGATCACGGTGGCGATAATTTTCGCGGTCCGAAAATTCCCGCCTAACGACGCGAGCGGGAACCGCTGGCGGTCACCGGCTCGGCTTCAGCTTCGTCATTGACGATGCTCTCGGCGATTTCGGTTAGCTTCTCATCGGCGGCGCCTTCCTCGTCGAGCGTTTCCTGAAGGAGATCCTCCGCTTCATCCTCACCGAGGATCGCCGCGAAGGTGCGAACAACACCGTAGCCGGCCATCTCGTAATGTTCGACCCGCTGTGCGGCGGCGATAAGGCCGGCATCGATGACCGAGTCAGGGCCGTCTTCCTTCATCATCTCGGAGCCTTCCTCGACCAGGCCCTTCATTGCCTTGCAGGTCTTGCCACTCGGTTTTTTACCTAGCTTGACGAAGATCTCCTCGAGTCGCTCGACGTGGGTCCGGGTTTCCCCAAGATGACTCTCGAAGGCTTCTTTCAATTCCGGCGTGCTCGCCTTTTTCGCCATCTTCGGCAGCGCCTTGAGCAGTTGATTCTCGGCGTTGTAAAGATCGCGCATTTCTTCAATCCAGAGGGTACGAAGTGAGTCCAATTTCATTAATTTTATCCTTTTGTTTGGGTTTCTTCGGGTGCGCCTAACGACTCACCCGACCGGCAAAAATTTTCTCTGACATTGCCGTGCAAACTTGAAACGGACTGGGCCACACGCTCGCGTGTATCACCGCTTCCCTATTCAGGGCTCAGGAATTTCCGGACGTGAAGGCCGCGGCCCGTCAAAAAGCTGACCCAGCCCGGCGAAATTTCCTTACACCGGAAGAATGAAAATTCTGTTCCCACCCAGCGTCGTCAGCATCGCGTCTATTCCGGGACCGATTTGATCAACGAATCCGCGCAGCCCGGCGCGTTAAAGACGCGCGAAAAGTGGGATAGCTAACCAGCCGCTGCCTTCCGTCGACCGCACCTAATCCCATAACTCGATCGGCACCATCGCGCCCGCCGCGAATTTCTCGCCACTCTCCACGCGCAGGAGCGCGTTTGCACGGCTCAAGCCAAAGAGAGCGTGCGATTCCTGCAGACCGCTGACCGTAAAGACGCCGCTTTTCAACTGGCCGCGCAGGTAATGAGGCCGCTCCCCATCGTTCTCCACCTCGGTCGCAAGGCGCGCCGAGACTTGGCGCAAGCCGAGGTGTTCTTCGCCAGCTCCGCTCATCTTCCGCAACGCCGGCCGGACAAATTTCAGGAAAGTGACGAAGGCCGAAACCGGATTTCCGGGGAGCCCGAAGACGGCGCACCGACCGGCGCGACCAAAGAGAAATGGCTTCCCCGGTTTGATCGCGACGCGCCAAAGATCAATCTCGGCTCCCAGCGCGCGCAGAGCCGGTTTCACCAGGTCGTGCTCGCCGACCGAGACGCCGCCGCTCACAATGAGAGCGTCGTTTTCGATTCCGCGGCGAAAAAGTTCGGTCATCCGTTCGAGGTCATCCGGGCAATGCTCAACCAGCGGAACCTCGGCACCGGAACCAATCGCGAGAGCGCGCAGCATGAGAGCGTTGCTCTCAAAAATTTGTCCCGCGCGCGGAGTCGAGCCGACAGGCACCAGCTCGTTACCCGTTGAAACGATCGCTACGCGCGCCACGCCACCGATTTCGATTTCCGCCATGCCCTGCGCGGCAAGGAGCGCCATGGTTTGCGCGGCCACGGGCTCGCCGCGGGCGAGGATTTTCTGTCCTTCGGCCAGGTCGGCGCCTTTGCGGCGAACGAACTCCCCGGGCTCCACGCCGCACTCCACAACAATCGTTTCGCTCTCCCGTTTCACGTCCTCCTGCATGACAACGGCGTCGGCGCCCGCGGGCAACGGCGCGCCGGTAAAAATGCGGATTGCCTCGCCCGCGCGGATCGTTAGGCCACGATCGACCCCGGCTGGTTGCTCGCCGACCACGCGCCAACGCGCACCCGTCGGGCACGATGATGCCTGGACCGCGTAGCCATCCATGGCTGAGTTGTCGAAGGCCGGAAGCGGACGCCGGGCGAGCAAGTCCTGCGCGGCAAATCTGCCTAACGAGTCGAATACTGGCACCTTCCGGCCAGGCAAGGCTGACACCCTGGCCAGCACCGCCTCCAACGCTTCGGCTTCGCTCGTCATTTCATCACCTGATCGCCGACTGCCGGCTCGCCATCAACGATGTCCGCCGCAATAAACGGCCGCTTCTGCTCGGGCGACGCCTTGAGGTGCGCGGTTGCGCCCGCTGCGCTCGTCGAGCTAAGCGCCGTCCCCGGCGGCGGCACATAGAGATACGACTGGAGATCAATCAGGACGAAGCGTTTCTCTTCATCGACCACTGCAATCTCGCCGACAACGCGTGGCTCGCGCGCGACCGCGGGGTTCGCGGCCTCTGGCCGGGCGGGCGCGCAGCCGGCGAAACCAAAGAGGCCGCAATTCGTTAGGCAAAAAATCGTGAAGAGTAAAGCGGGGCGCATGGTCGAGCCTGGTGGTTGACGAGCATGGATCGACCCCGATATTCTCGCAACTTCGACGGCGCATCAGGTGAGGTGGCTGAGTGGTCGAAAGCAGCGCTTTGCTAAAGCGCCGTACCCCAAAAGGGTACCGAGGGTTCGAATCCCTCCCTCACCGCCGCTGCTGGTGGCCCGGCGCGCTTCCCAAGGGTGTCGTGAACTGAATGAGTAGCCACGTGTGAATGACCAGTGAAAAACGTTGGCGGGCTCGCGGCGCCGAATAGTGCATCTCGCCAGCCGCCGCGGGCGGGTCACCCCTCATGAACGCCGAAAATTCTCGACGCGTCTAATCACACCAAAAACGTTGCTACAAGACGGCACGCTCCTCGTTGCAGGAGGACAGCCGATAGACGGGGTTCTTGCAAGGTGAGAGCTGGGAAGGAATCATCTCTAAAACCCCGCCCGCGCGATCGCCCCGGCTGGCTATCGTAACACGGTCGTCCTTGTCGCCGCCTCGTTCCCAGCTACTCGCGGATTTTCGCCTGCGTCCAATGCAAGGCGAGCGCAGGCGCGAGGAAGAAAAAGAGCAGCACGATGCGCACGTTCAGAAAGAATTGAAGAACGATGCGACCGAGCGCGCGTTGATCGACCCCAAAGAGATGCTGCACCCAGCCCGCAGCGCTATGCCAAAGCAGCACGGTGGCGAGCAACAAGAGGATCGCCAGCCCAAGGCTGACAACGAAGGAGCGCAGCAGAATGTTGCGCCAAAGAATAATGAGTTCTCGATTCATACGAACAGCATAAGCCTGTTCACAAATAACCATTAATTATCCCCCGGGCCGCTGAGCCCGCACTTTCGCATTGACTGCTTCCGACCCACCCCTAACAATTTCCCCCAACGATGCCTGACACCGGTTCCAAGATTCGTTTCAAAGCAAAACTCCTCCGGCCGGCTGAGACCGGGAAGGACGATTCCTGGGCGTTTCTCATCTTGCCCAAGGCCGCCAGCGCCAAACTCCCCTCACGCGGCATGACGGCGGTCGAAGGCACCCTTAATGGCTCCCCCTTCCAAGCCATGCTCGAGCCCGACGGCGAGAAAAGCCACTGGCTCAAGTTCGACCGGAAACTGCGCGAAAGAGCGGGCGCCGACGTCGGGGACACAGTCACCCTCCAGATCGCGCCCGCGAAAAAGGAACCGGAACCGACCGTTCCTCCCGAACTGAAAAAAGCCCTCGGCACCGCCGCCGCGAAGGCGAGAACAGTCTGGTCGGACATCACGCCGATGGCCCGCCGCGATTGGATTCACTGGATTACCTCTGCCAAGCAGGAAGAGACCCGCGCTCGCCGGATCACCACCGCCTGCTCGATGCTCGCCAGCGGCAAACGCCGCCCGTGCTGCTTTGATCGCTCCGGGTTCTACGGCAAAAGCCTGAGCGCTCCTAAGGCGGCGAGTTAGGCGTCGCTCTTTCTGTAGCGTGCGCTGTCCCCAACGCATCGGGAAACCGATGAGATATCCGCTGAGGACAGCGGACTCTACAAGTCACCGCGAGTCGTCTGGCGGTGAAACGCCTTCGTCTCGATTTCCTGGGCTTCGGAATCGATGAATTTCTTTGGGGCCAAACAAGCCACGAAATCAATTCAGTAAAAGCCAAGGGTGAAGAGCTTGACATTGCCCAGTCCCGCGAGCGACAAACAGTGCGCTCGATGAATTCGCCTAAACGTCTTTTCTCGGCGGCTCCGGAGGGGACGGCCGCGCTTTTCTTCATTCAGATCTTCGCGACGCTCGGCTTCGCGGTTCTTTATTCGACGCTTGTCCTTTACGCGACGAAGCATCTCCAGCTCTCGGTCAAGGTCGCCACGACGTTGATGGGCGTGTTTGGCGCTTTCAACTACGGGCTGCATCTCTTCGGCGGCTACCTCGGCGGGCGGTTTCTTTCGAATCGGAATCTCTTCGTCGGGGGGATGGCGGCGCAGGTGATCGGTTGCGGCTGCATCGCGGTCGGGACGTCGGCGATGTTCTATATCGGTCTCGCGTTTTTCCTCACGGGGAGCGGACTGAATGTGACCTGCATCAACATGATGCTGACGCAGCGTTTTACCCCGGAGGATCCGCGCCGCGAAGGGGCTTTCCTTTGGAATTATGCGGGCATGAACGTGGGGTTCTTCGTCGGGTTCACGGCGGCCGGTTACTTCCAGGGGACGGAGAGTTACTCGAGCCTTTTTATCTTCGCGACGCTCGGCAATTTCATGGCCATCGTCCTCGCCTTGTTCAACTGGACGACGCTGACCGATCGCAACACGCCGCTGCTGGAGACGAGCTCGAAGCAGTTCCAGCTCCGGCTGCTCGCGGGGATCGGGATTGTCATGGGGGTCGTGCCGGTCGTGTGGTTCCTGCTGCAGCACCCGGACATGACGGAGAAGCTGGTAAAGGGCATCTGCGGGGTGGTCGCGTTGACGCTGATTTATCTCACGCTGCGCCACCGCGATCGGCGCGAGCGGCGGAACATGACGGCGTATTTGATCCTGACCCTCGGCTCGCTCGCTTTCTGGTCACTTTATCAAATGGCGCCGAGCGGGCTGCAGCTTTTCGCGGTCAACAACGTGAACCTGATGATCGGCAAGGTGCAGATTCAGCCGCAATGGATTCAGAACATCAACACCGTCTGCATCGTGGTCGGCGGACCGCTGCTTGCGTCCGCCTTTACCCGGATGCGCGCGGGCGGTTGGAGAATCGATATTCCGCAGCAGTTTGCGACATCGCTCATCCTGATGGCGCTGGGCTTTCTCATTCTGCCGGTGGGCATCAAGCTGGCGGGGATCGATGGTCGGAGTGCGTTTGGGTGGCTCTTTACGAGTTATGTGCTGCAGAGCATCGGGGAGTTGCTCATCTCGCCGATCGGCTACGCGATGATCGGCAAGCTCGCGCCCAAGCAATACCAAGGTGTGATGATGGGGAGCTGGATGCTGGTGACCGGTCTCGCGTCGCTCTTTGCGGGGGATTTCTCGGGCATGATCCCTGATCCGAAGGGCACCACGGCGTTCGCGACGAATCCTGAGTATGTGAAGCTCTTCGGCGCGCTCGGCGCGGGCAGTCTCGTGGTCGGCATCGCGTTGGTCGTGCTCATTCCGTTCCTGCGCCGGCTGATCACGGACAAGGCGGAGATGCCGCCCGAGGACCTGGAGATGACTACGGTCGTGCCGGTGGCGTGAGGGGTAATAGGAAGCTGAAAGGCTAAAGTAGAAAGATGGAGTCGGGGGGCAAGGTGACGCGTGAGCCCCGGGGATGAGCGTTTTCCTCCGATGAGCCCCGGCGGGGCGGCAAACGTCCCAAAGCGCACCTACTTCTTCCGTCCCTGCGCGGCGGAGTCTGAATCAATCACGCAAGCCCCGGGCTCACGCCCAGGGCTATCTCCTTTCGTGCCGACCGGCGCTGCGCAACGGAGGGCGGGTTTTTAACCCGGCAGACGGCTTGTAAAGCCGTCCTCCCCCAGCATCTCCCATCTCTAGGACGCGGATTGGTTGGAGGGACAGAGCCTGCACCACCGGCGGCTTCCGTCCCCCGCGGCGAGAGTTCTTCTTCACTCGCTCCTAACGGCGCTTGCTGATCACTGCCTGACCGGCAGGGGTCTGGTAGAAAGCTATCATACCATCCACTTCTGACTGGCTAAGTGAATTGCGGTAATGCGGAGATACATGGGCTCCATTTTCCGCCCATCGTTTCCTGAAAGAGCGCGATGACTTCGGCCCGGCTTTTGTCAAAAGTCTTTTGCATCGCGGCGTGACCTTCTGTCCAGCAGTGACCTGCTGGAAGATATTCTGCATCCTGTCCATCTGGACCTTCGTGGTGTCGAGGATTTTGTGCGCCTGCGTGACCTCGAGGAGTTTCCTGGAGGAAGCGTGGCTCGGCGGTGTGTCGGCCGCATAAACGGTGGAACAGCGCAGTGCAAGAGTCGTTCGCGGATGGGTTCTTCGGCGCGGTCCTTTGCAGGAACTGCCTAACAGCAGTGGACTACGAAAGCACAAAGGGCATCCAGCGTTTCCGCCAGATGCCCTCGTGCCTGCGAGTTCCTTCGCAGGTATCCCGGGAGCCGGATGGGACGGCTCCCGGAGCTAAACTACTAAGTCCGTTAAGGGATTGTGACGCTGATTTCGTTCGAGCAACCGCCGCCGTCGTTTTCACACACCTGATAGGTGTGTGTCGTCCCACTCGCGTTCCTCAGGTTGTCCCTGGCGCTTCCACTGTCTGCTGTCGTCCCAATAACGGCGCCGTCCCGCAGGATGTCGATGGGGCCGTCGTTCTCGGCCGGAGTCCATGTTAGCGTCACTCTTGATTTCGTTCCCCGCGTTTGCGCGTTTCCACTAAGCACAATATTCTCCCCGCCGCCGCCGCCAGCTGCATCCTTATCAAAGAAGGCATCCTGCTGGGATTGGCCGCTGATGGCTACGCGTCCATCCGTCCATGTATGAAGGTGCGTGTTGCCCACCTGGAAGCTGTAGTCGTAGTCGCCCGCATATTCCGCGACGATGCCTGGGTCAGGCTGGCCGGGGAGCGGGGTGAGGACGTCGCTAAACGGCATGTCGGCCTGCCAGGTTAAACCGTTGTCTGTGGACCTGCGCGCATACATTTTGTAGCACCCAACCGTGGTGCTGCCTTTGACGCAGTTGGCGGTGGCTTCGCGCTCGTCGTACCAGACGGCGAGGAGGCTGCCATCCGCGGCGGCCGAGATGTTAGGCTGCCACTGACCCTTGGTCGTGGTATCGGTGTTCATCTGGAACGGCGCGCTAAAGGTGACGCCGCCATCCGTGGAACGGATGTAGAAGACGTCGCCCGGGTCGCCATTGCTAGTGTTACGCGCGTCGTAGACGTAACTAACCACGCCGTTGTTCGCAGCCGGTTGACCCCAACCCATATGCCGCCAGAAGGCGGGACCACTAAAGAAGCAGGCGAAGTAGGTGTTCGATGGGCAGGTGGTGCGACCGGGGCCGGCGAAGGTGGGACCATTGTAGGTGTTGGTCCAACTGTTGCCGCCGTCACTGGACACGTACATTTTGTTTTGCCGGTTCGTGAGGCCGCCGCCCATTTCGTTCATGCTGGCAAGGAAGAGCTTGCCCGTGGCTGGGTCGCCCGTGAGCTGCACATCGCGGAAGAAAGTGGAGGCTATCGTCCGTTCGTTAGTCCAAGTCAGACCGTTGTCGGTGGAGTATCGCACCTTGAGGGCTCCTCCGCCGATATTGAAGTCGTTATAAGAGACATACATCCGGCCATAGAAGGGGCTGCTTGGGTTGTTGTCGGCCCAGCCAGAGTTGCGGTCGTCTGCGGAGTTGCTGTGAACGGTGAAGTGGGTCCAGCTATTCGGGTCCCCAGGAGTGGCGGACTTGTACCCGCCGAGGCCCTGACCGCCGCTGGCTACGTCGAGCCAGACAGTGAACCAAGTGCCGGTGGGGCGGTTATAGAGGACTACGGGGTCGCCCAAGGTATTTTTGAAGGGGCTTTGACCGCCGGTCGCGGTAAGGCGGGTGAAGGTGGCACCGCCGTCAGCGGAATACGATGCGCCGGAGATATTGATAGGATTTTGGTTGCGCCCGCGTGAGTCGTTGTAGGCGACGACAATCTCGTTGGGGTTATCTGGATTAGCCGCGGTGAACGTCTCTGACTGAGTAATATTGGGGAAGCTCTCGGTGCCCGTGATCAGGTCGGCGTCGGTCGTACCATAATCCAGAGGTGCGAGGAGTTGTTGGAGATGGTCCGCGAACGGAGTGAAAGGGAAAGATGTTGATCCTCCACCCTGTGCCAGGCCGCAGGCAATCATAAGAGCTCCGGCCCGGAGGTTCTCTTGCTTGTTGATGCCAAGGCTTTGAATGGTAGCGCAGTCAAATCCGATAGGAACGAGAGGGTCGGCGGATTGAGTGATAATGCTACTCTTTTGCGGAATTTGTACTGCGCTCGCAGCGGTGGCGGAGAACATGCCAAAGCTAATGAGTGCCAGAGAGACGCCGGCCAGGCCGACGAAGAGACCGAATAAGACACGCACATTAAAGAATGCGTCTCGTGAAGATGACCTTTTTTTCATGTATTTTTTGTTATTCCTTTTCGTGTGAGTTTGTAAAAACTTGGTAAAAGTTTTTTACTTGCGATGGAGGCTATCTGGAAACGGGGCCAAATGTCACCCCAATTCTCATAACATTTTTGTAATGTAGGAAACACGGCCGCCTCAGGGACCTTTTTCCGGCCCAGTCGGGAAGCTGCGGCGGAAAATCGGCTAAGGCGGAGATTTAGCGAACCGAGCGCGGCGCCACTTGGCCGGTAAATGCCAATTGTCCAGAGAGTGACGAAGCGCATCATTCCGGCGCGGTCCGCGGCCGTGCAAAGCTGGCCTGATCGAGGCCATGAAGTCACGATCGCGTGGTCTACTTGTCTTTTGTGCCGCCCTGCAATTTGCTCCGGAGCGGGATCACCGATCCCGGCTACAACCGCTACCCGCTTCCAGCCCGAACGGCTTTGAAGGTGCCGTGCTTCGACGGTTCCTCGCCGATGAGGGGGGAGAAATCCACCTCGCCCGATATCAAGGTCTCTGATTCAAGCTTTCCCTTAAACACCAGCGTTCCCGGGTCGCGTCCGACGTTGCCAAGGGGAAATTCGACCGCACCGGAAAACGTCACAGAATTTACGTCGCCTTGAGTCCACTCTGCCAGCGACGGCCCGGTCTGACCGGCCATGGCGGGATTTGGACTAACAACCACCAAAGAGCCTTTGCCGGGAGCCCGCGCGTCGAAGTGCACAGAGCGGCTCTCCCCGTTGCTAAAAGTGATCTCCACTTTCCAACTGCCGATGACCTTCGAGGGTTCCGCCTGCGATTGGCCCGAGGCAAACATCTGGGCGAGTCCAATGAGAGCGCTTGCGGCTTTCGCGGTCATAGACCTGGCTCTGACAAACCGAAAGCCGATGGACCGCATGACGAGTGATTTTAACCCGCTACTCGGGCATGGTCTCCCCGGAGCCGCCGATCTCGGCGGGAAAATCCCTGAGCTTCGGCAGCCCGTCCTTGATGGGCAAGACCGTCTCTTCGTAGTTGAGGTGCACACTTGGCTGGAAGTCCAGTGTGGGGAGGCCGGTGCGAATGTCGGTTAAACCGAGGCTGGGGTGATCGACGATGACGTGGCTGCCGCATTTCGTGCAGTAGCGCCGGTCGCTCATCTCGCTGCTCTTAAAGCGTCCGAGTAACTCGGCGCCCTTTGTGATCTTCACGGTCTCCGGTTTCCAGAGAGTGAACGCCGCTAGTGGAGCGCCCGAATAACGGCGGCAGGCTTCGCAATGACAGTAGCCCATATCCAGCGGTTCGCCCTGCGCTTCGATTGCCACCGCCCCACAAACACAACTACCGGGATGCGTGTCTGACATAGGATAAATTTGTCGTCCGCCAGCGACACCGTGTCGAGTAAAATCAAGGGACACTTCGCGCTCTTCCGCAGCGGAAAAGCGGCAATCACCGGCCCTTAATTTACTGAATGAACCGGATCGTCATCGGGTAGCGATAGAACCTGCCTTCGCTCGCCTGGATCGAGGCGATGATCACGAAGACGGCATTCAAGACCCAGAGAACGGCGATGAAAACGAAGCCGATCAGGATGAGGCAAAACACACCCGAGATGAGGGTGTAGAGGAGCATCGAGATCTGGAAATTGAGCGCCTCTTTGCCGTGCGCATCGATCTCGGGCGAATCGCCCCGTTTCATGAGCCAGACAATGAGCGGCCCCAGCAAATGGCCTGGGAAATGAAGAAAAACGCCCAGCAAAGCGCTGGCGTGGCAGAGCACACTCCAAGTGCGCGCGTTGCTAAAAGCCGACGCGGTCGGAAGCGGCGGCGGGGTCGGGAAGGTTGTTTCCATGTTTCTAATAGGTAGATGCGGCTGCACCCGCGTTTGGATTCAAAAAAATCTTCGAATTAGGAATGCGCGGCGGCGGCTTCATTGGACGATTGCGTCAACAGCCGCCTTGACGTGAATCAGCGTCGTGTCGAGACACAGGAGCCCTGCCGGCTCGGCGCCTCGGAGGAGCAGCGGCAACTCGGTGCCGGCGAGGAGGAGCGCCTCGATCCGCTCGTCGGTGCGCATCCGCTCGCAGATACCGATGAGCGCGGCGCGCGTCTCCGGCAGAAACTGGTTCTTCAGCAGCTCGTGGATATATTTCTCGTGAATGATCGCCTGCTCGTCGGCGTGCGGCGTGATCAACTCCATCCCGGCCCGCGCAAAAACATCCGTGAAAAACCGGGCCCGCATCGTGAAACCCGTGCCGAATAAGCCGACACGCTTCAACCCGAGATCGCGCGCATGACCGCAGGCCGCCTGCACGATGCTGAGCATCGGGATCCGCGACCGCCGCTGCACGTCGTCGAAGACCAGATGCGGGGTATTGGCCGCGATCAGCGCGATGTCCGCACCGGCCCGCGTCAGCCGCTCGATCGAGGCGGAAATGTAATCCGTTAGGCCGGCGAGATCGTTTGCATCCAGCATGGCGATTGCGCGGTTCACATCGATGCTGTCGATGATGAGGTGCGGCGCGCTTCCCTCCGGCACCCGGCCGCGATAGCCATCGAGAATGAAGCGGTAATATTCGATCGTCGATTCCGGCCCGATCCCGCCCACCATGCCTAACGTTTTCATCTATTTGCTCATGCCGTGCCGGAAAACCTGATCTTATTCTCCGCTTTCGCGGGCATTTTACCAGCTCGAGGTGAGGCTCGAAATCGGCCTCAGCATGGCTGCCGGGCTCGCGCCGCCGAGATCGTATAGACAAACATCAGCGCATCGTTTTTCTCGATGGCCGCTGCCAACCAATAGTGCGATTCCGTATCGGAATGCGGAGACATTTGGCCAGGAGCTTGAGATCTCCCCGAAAAACGGCTTGGCGCCGGCACGCGGTCAAACGAGGAACGACCTCGCCGATGATCGCCCGCTGGATTATTCTTCTCGGTGCCGCTGCTTCTCATCGCCCTGCTCCTCCTTGTGATCGTCGCGTTCGGCGGCGTGGTGCTCCTCTCCGTCGCTTTGCGTTATCGCGCGGGCACGGCACGGCGCCAGGGTCGGCGCTGGGTCGCGACACTCAATATGTGGATGACTGGCTTCTCTGCGCTGCTCTTCCTTCTCTTCGCAGCGGGCGCATCCTTCTGGATCGAGCACCCGTTTCGCTTCGCTCTCGCCGGGGCGGGCATCGGCGCTCTGCTCGGCCTTTGCGGGCTGGCTTTGACGCGCTGGGAAACGGAACGGACAGGACTCTTCTACACGCCGAGCCGCTCCCTCGCGATTCTCATCACGATGGCGATCGTCGCGCGGTTCATTTACGGCTTTTGGCGCCACTTCCACCCGGCCGAAGCTGCGTCCTCCAATCCGCTCCTGGCTGCCTCCGCGGCGCAGCTTTCCCTGGCCGTCGCGGCAGGATTGATCAGCTACTATCTGATTTATGCCATCGGGGTGCGTCTGCGTATCGCGCGCCACCCGCGGGGTCGCGTTGATCGAGCAATCCAACGCGGCGTCGATAAACGGGGAGATTAAGGAGAACGCTAATCAGCCTCGACACGCGACGGGTGCTCGGGAATGCTCGGCGACATGTCCAAGACTCTGCTCTACTCGTTCGCCGCCATCGCCGACTTCGTCATTGCCGTTGTCGTTTATCGCACCGGCCGCGTCGTAATCCCGACCATACTCGTTTTCGCCGGAATCTGCTTCACCGTTGCTGCGATCGGTTCCGCGCTCGGCAAAGGGCGGCCGAAGTAGGCTGCGCTGTGCGTAAACCCTTCTCGGCCGTGCAATTCACGCGCAGCAAGCGAAGGCTTGCCTACGTATCGAAGAAATAAAGCCCGCCTGAGGCGGGCAAAAAAGGAGATAAACTACCGGTCGGCACCGAGTGGTGGTTGGCCTGATTTCCCGCGCCAGAACGCGCGCGTGCCGCGCGCGGACATCAGATTTGTGCGGCAATACGAGGCTATACGTGAAATACATATTCCTCGGCAGCGTCCCAAAGATTTGCCAGGTTTCCCTAACTAGCAGGTCAATCAGCGGCGCGTTTCAGCTCGGCCAGGTCCAGCTTTTCCATCCGCCAGAGCGCGGCCGTGACTCGCTGCATGCGCGCGGGATCTTCGCCCCTCAGCCACTTCAAACCTTGCCCGGCACGATCTGCCACGGCATCCCGAAATTATCCTTCAGTCAACCGCAATCGAGCTGCTCGCCCCCATCCCCGGCCAGCTTCTCCCAGTAGTGATCGATCACCTCTTGCGAATCGCCGTTCACCACTAGCGAGACGGCGTTGGTAAGGGAAAGCTCGGGTCCGCCATTGAGCACCACGAACTTCTCCCTCTGCAGCTCAAACGCGATCGTCATGAGCGAGCCGGCCGCGCAGTAACTGCACGCACCTTCGATCTGGCCGCGCATCTTTCGAGAAGCTCGTGGTACTTGTGATCTTTCTTCGAGAACTCCGCGGCCGCTTGCGTCCCGGCGTCGTCAAAGATGCTGCGAAATTCGCCCCCGCCTTCCTTCGCGTAGTCGAGTTTGCCCCATAAAGGCGTTCGTCAAGCGACATGCACCTTCCCGAGCGCCACGCCGCTCGTCATCCTACGCGCGATCGTTTCCCGTTCGCTTGTTGAGGGAGCCGATTGAAAATCAAAGGGGCTAACCTCCCGACGTTTCCTGCTTTGTTCCTGGTGACGCATCCAAGTGGCGGAATCGAGCAACCATACCGGCGCGGCTTCCCGATTAAGTAATTATGAATCCAAACGATAAAGACACTAATGCAGATCCAATCACAGGCGCTCCTGGCGCTCACCCAGTCGGCACCGGAGTCGGCGCCGCGGGCGGTGGAGCAACGGGCGCAGCGATCGGTTCAGCCGCAGGCCCGATCGGAACCGTAGCCGGAGCCGTGATCGGAGCAGTCGTTGGCGGTCTCGCTGGCAAAGGCGTAGCCGAGATGATCGACCCCACCGCGGAAGACGCCTATTGGCGTGATAATTACAGCAAAGAGACCTACGCGAAGAGCGGCCTCGGTTACGATGAATACGAGCCGGCTTATCGCACTGGCTACACCGGGTACGGAAAGCACGCCGGTAAAAAATGGGACGACGTGGAAAACGACCTCGAACACGATTACGAGAAGGCCAAAGGCAATTCCAGCCTGGCATGGTCCGATGCGAAACACGCCACGAAAGCAGCTTGGCACAAGGTCGAGCGCGCCCTCCCCGGTGACGCCGACGGCGACGGCCGGTAAGCGAAGCGGATTCGCAGAATTCACAGGCCCGCGGACTGCAAGGTTCGCGGGCTTTTTTTGGGCGCTCCCCGCCAGAATGCAGAATTCCGGTTATCCGCCGGCCGCGGCGCGTTCCAGCTCGGCCAGGTCCACCTTCTCCATCTTCCAGAGCGCGGCCGTGACCCGCTGCACGCGCGCCGAATCATCGTCGCGCAGGGTTCTCACAACCCGGTGAGAAAGGATCGCCTTGCAACGCAAGCAGCACAGGCCAGATCTGCTTTTGCGTCGCCCGTGGGAACCGACCGCCTTCGTTGACGTCATTGCCCACAAAGCCTACGATTTAGCTCGTGAATGCCAGCGTCGAGAGGATTTTGAGAGACGTAGAGACCCTGTCTGTAAAGGAACGCGAAGAGCTCTGGGCTCGCGTCGCCGCCGCCCAAGCCAAAATCTTGGACGACTGGGAAAGGCAGGTCGAGCACGATTCTACTTCGGGCAAACTCGATCACCTTCTGGCCGAGTTGAATGATGATATTAACGAGGGCCGGACTAAGCCT
>JBPCLI010000097.1:0-5398 GCA_051003415.1 Chthoniobacterales bacterium
GGTCGATGCAGATCTTGCCCAGCACGACCGGCAAGCTGATGACGTTCCCCAGCCACGCCGCCTGGCTGCGGTAGAGGATATCGACGAGTGACCCATCGAAGGCCCAGATGGGAACGGTGAAGAGAAGGTTGCGCAGGTTCAAGCGGGTGGGACGTCCGTGCTGGAAAAACAGGATGAGAAACAACTCCGGCACGAGAGCGCCCGCGGCCACGGCGGCGATGACGACAAAAGTAAAACCGTGCCGGAGCTTGTAGGCGGCCAGGTCATTTAATAACCCGGCCACTGCCGGGCTGAAGTAATAACCGGCGAGCAGGACGAGCATGAGCGCCTGGATGAGCAGGGCGGGCGCGAGATTGGCGCGGGCAGCTTCCCAGCCAAGGGCGAGCGAGCTGCGACGATGCGAGCGAAGCGAAGTCATCCCCGGGCTAAACTCAGAAGAGGGACGGCTGCGGGCATTCTTCGGGGTGCGGCTCGCCCACGATGGACCGTCTCGCACAAGCCGCGCACGGGCACCAGTTCGCAGTCGATTGCGCTCTTCTTTAGCTCGGCGCTGACCAGGGCGGCGTGGGCGTCGTTGGTTTCGAAATGAACAATCTGCAATAAACCCATCGCGCAACTTAACCGCCGAGCGCGCTCGGGATGCGGGCCACGATCATGCGCCACTCGTCGCACATTCGGCAAAACGTTGCCAGTCCGATTGCGGGCGTGGGTTGCCTAACGAATGCTTGCGACGCCCTCCGTCACCGGCTTTTCTCTCTCCTGCCGGGGCATCACGTTGGCGAAGAAAAAGTAGGCGAAGGGCGCGCTGAGGACGACGAGAAAAAGAAAGAGAAAACTGAGCGCCCGCCAGGTGCCACGGCGCTCCCGGATCTTCTGCCAGGAAGCGCGTTTCATGATCAGCTCCATCTCCAGCGCGCGCCCCAGCGCCTCGGGATCGTTTCTCGATTGGGCTCGTTCTCCTCGGCTCGCGACATGGGCCTGGGTTTATCTTCACCGGGCTCCAAGCAAGATTCTGCTTGAACCCGATTCGCAACACCGCCACCAAGACGGCGGAAATGACGAGGCCTGCTGATACCACCAACGCCAGCAAGCGAACATTGATCGCGCATGCGCTGCCGATGTTTCTCTTCATCGCGCTGCTCAGTGTTTGCGGATTGTTAAAACGACCAGCCGGGCCACTCTGGTTCTCGGCGCCGGAGTTTTGGGTTTATCCACTCCAGACTTTTCTTTGCGCCGTGCTCCTCGTCTCGTACTGGCGGGAATACGAATTCCAACCGGTGCGGCGGCCAGTCTTCGCGATCGCGATTGCGCTTTTTGTTTTCGTGCTTTGGATTGCGCCGCAGCAGTTCTTTCATTTTCCCGCGCGTGTCGTCGGATTCAATCCGGACGCATTGGCCTCCAACCCGCCCGCTTATTGGACAACCCTGATCCTGCGGTTCGTTCGGCTGGTGATTGTCGTGCCGCTGGTGGAGGAGATTTTCTGGCGGGGGTTCCTGCTGCGTTATTTGATTTCCGAACGGTTTGAAGCGGTTCCGTTCGGGACTTTTCGCTGGCTCTCCTTCGTCGTCGTCACCCTCGCCTTTGGCCTGTCGCACTCGATGGCGGATTGGCCGGCCGCCCTCATCACCGGCGCGCTCTATAATCTCGTCGCTTACCAGACGAAAAGTCTGTCTTCCTGCGTCCTAGCCCACGCCCTGACGAACCTCGCGCTTGGGCTCTGGATTGTCGCGACCAGGCAGTGGGGGTTTTGGTAGGCAATTCTCTTCCGCCAGCCGGCTATGGCACCGCTCCTGCTCCCTGATACTTCACCAATGCAAAGGCGCAGACGACGCGCTCAACGGCTACAAAAAAAACGTCAGCTCGCTGACCGGTCATCCTTGACCCGGAAAGCCGTTTGCCCCTCTTCGCGCGCGCAGGTAACCTGCGGACAGCAGCATGAGGATCGGCATCGCCCAGATCAATCCGACGGTCGGGGATTTGCGCGGCAATTTCGACAAAATCCTCGCCGCCTACGAGCGGCTCGGCGCCGCTGGGGCCGAACTGGTCCTCGCTCCCGAGCTCGCGACGACTGGTTACCCGCCGCAGGATCTTGTCTTCAAGTCGCGCTTCGTCCCGCAAAACCTCGAGGCCGTCGAGCGCCTCCACCAGTGCATTGGCGTTGTCCCACTCCTTGTTGGCTACGTCGATCGAAATCAAGGACGCGGCAAACCGTTCTTCAACGCCGCGGCCCTGCTGGAGCGCGGACAGCCGATTCGGAAAAGCTTCAAGACTTTGCTCCCGACCTACGATGTCTTCGACGAGGACCGCTACTTCGAACCCGGCACAGGCGGAGAAGTCTTTACGATAGCTGGCAGACAAGTTGGGGTAACGATTTGCGAGGATATTTGGACCCAGGATTATTTGCCGCGGCCGCTTTATGAGATGGAGGTCATCGCAGGCCTCGTGGCCAGGGGTTCGGAAATAATTGTCAACCTGAGCGCCTCGCCTTTCAGCGTGCGCAAACTCGGAACGCGGCGCGAAATGATCGCGACCAGTGCCCGCGCTCATCACTGCCCGATCATCTATTGCAACGTCGTGGGCGGAAACGACCAACTGCTATTCGACGGCGGCTCGCTCGCCTTCAATCGCGCCGGTGAATTGATTGCGCAGCTTCCCTCCTTTCAAACCGCCGAGACCGTCGTCGAGACCAACTCGACCGCCGCCCTCGCCATGCCCGCGCCCGATCCCATGGCCGAGTTGCACGGCGCCTTGTCGTTAGGCGTGCGCGATTACCTCGCGAAGTGCAAATTTAAGTCCGCCGTTCTCGGCCTGAGCGGCGGGATCGATTCGGCGGTCGTGGCCGCGATCGCGGTTGACTCGTTAGGCTCGGAAAACGTCGTCGGCGTTTCCATGCCGAGCCCCTACTCTTCCCGCGGCAGCATCGACGATGCGCTCGCCCTCGCTCGCAATCTCGGCATCCGTTGTCACCAAATCCCGATCGGCGAAGCTTTCGCCGTCTTCAAAGCGCAATTCAAGGAAGTCTTCGCCGGCCTGCCGGAAGACACGACCGAGGAAAATATCCAGGCCCGGCTCCGCGGGATGATCCTGATGGCGCTCTCGAACAAGTTCGGCCACCTCCTCCTCACCACCGGGAACAAAAGCGAACTCGCGGTCGGGTATTGCACGCTTTACGGCGACATGGCCGGCGGCCTCGCTGTGATCAGCGACGTGCCGAAGACGATGGTCTACCAACTGGCACACTGGACAAATCGCGACCGCGTAATTATTCCAATTTCGACCATCGAAAAACCGCCCAGCGCGGAACTGAAACCAGGCCAGGTCGATCAGGATTCGCTCCCGCCCTACGACGTGCTCGATCAGATCCTTCAGCTCTACGTCGAAGAAAACCAGAGCGCCCGCGAAATTATCGCGCGTGGGTTTGAAGAAAAAACCGTGCGCTGGATCCAGCGCCGGGTCGACCTCAACGAATATAAGCGCGCCCAGGCCGCACCCGGGCTCAAGGTCACCAGCCGCGCTTTCGGGGTGGGAAGACGCATGCCGATCGCGCAGCAATACCTCGACGAGGATTCACCGCCGGGCGACTGCCAGAGAGGCAGGTGAAGTGCACCGCGTTGGAATCGAACCAACAACCCAGTGATTAAGAGTCACTTGCTCTGCCAATTGAGCTAGCGGTGCGTTTATCCGCCGGGGCCGCCGGCGAGGGATCGGAAAATTACACACCGAACTCCGCTGCACAACGCGGAATTTCGGCCTCAGGGTTGGGCCGGCGGGCCAACTAAAAGAGCGCAAACGCATCGAAGACCCCACGAATCGATAACGATTGCCAAGGAACACCTTCGACCCCCCAAGGCTCCCAGTAACCGTCGCCGGCTCCGCCGCTTCCCTCTTTAGCCTTCAGCCTTTCTACTTTCTCCTTTTTATCGTTGTCAGCTTTCCGACTTCCTCTCGAAATCGGCGCCCCATGCCGACCCCTGAAGAATTAGCCCGGCAGAAGATCGATGCACTCCTCACCCAGTGCGGCTGGACCATCGAAAACTACAAGCAGCTCGACCTGTCCGCCGCGCGCGACATCGCCATCCGCGAAGTGCGCCTGAATGAAGGCCGCTGCGACTACCTCCTCCTCATCGACCGCAAGCCCGTCGGCATTATCGCGTCGAAGCGATCGCGGGCCTCGAACAATCCTTCGCCGAAGCGCAACCGCGCGCCCTCATCCAGATGGCCACCGGCGCCGGCAAGACCCTCACTGCCTGCGCCTTCACCTATCGCCTCATCAAACACGCCGGCGCGCGCAACGTCCTCTTCTTCGTCGACCGCGCCAATCTCGGCCGCCAGGCCCTCGCCGAGTTCCCTCAATTCGTCACCCCGGACACCGGCCGCAAGTTCACCGAGCTCTACAACGTCCAGCACCTTACCTCGAACCATCTTGACCCGGTCGCGCGCGTCACCATCTGCACCATCCAGCGCCTTTACGCCATGCTCGGCGGCGAAGAGCTGAACGAAGACCTCGCCGAGAAATCCGGCTTCGAGATTGCAGCCGCGATCGCCTCTTCTCCGCCAGTCCCCGGAAGTCAGGCTTCCAGCCTGACTCGGCCGACAGGCATCTTGCCTGTTACTTCCCCAAACGCAGAAAGCAGGCTGGAAGCACGACGGCGAGCTGTTGCCGGTCGGAGCCATGATCGCGCGCGAGTTTGAACAACAGGGAGCCCTCGTGGCCGTTTGTACTGATCTGACGCTCGGTCGCTTCCGCGTGCTCGATACGGCCACGATAGGCATCATCCCGGTGCCACCGTTGTCCAATATTCTGGAGGACCCTCGTGCAGCGAATGGAGGGAAGCTGACGGGTCTGCCGGATTGCGATCGGCGTCTTTCCGGATGGCCGCGTCGCGTTGTATGATTGCAAAGTGGCGAAGGAAGACTGCCTCAACGTTAACCAGCCCGCTTTCGCCAACGCGATTCGGAAAGCACTCGGAGACCGGTTCGAGTTCGGAGTCGTCGAGTGGGGCTGCCAGACCGCTGAGTGACGAGAGGTTTGCCAGCTTCCTCAGTGCTCTCGGGAAGCCGTCCCGGTGCAGTTCCTGCCCACCTATAACGCGTTGGTCGAAGAGGCGCTCAACGAAGCACGGGAGCGTCGGTACGAGGATGTACCTGTGCGTGTCGTGCGAAGTGAATATCTCGTTGCGATCGCCCTGCAGACCGGACGAAACAAGGACCGCGAGCGGTGTGAATTTTGCGCGAACAGGCAAACATCGAGAGGGACGTCCTTGCCTACATCCTAGAGCGTGTCATGAACTTTGGTGCAGATAAATCTGTACTTTTTGCTTACAACCAAGCATCACGCTTGGGATGGCAAAGAAAAGATTCAAGACCCGAGGGACCCGGAGCGATTATCCGAGCGATG
>JBPCLI010000098.1:0-18421 GCA_051003415.1 Chthoniobacterales bacterium
CGGAAGAGGACTGGCAGAAGCGATGCGAAGACGAAATTTCTGCCTCCTTTTTCTAAAATTCTTTTGCCAAGCAAACGCCCATTCATAGAATTGCCCCGTCGCGACGCTCGAACGAACAGATTTCAAACAACGTAATTATTTTCTGAAGCCGCCACGCCCTTTCCTTTCAGCTTTCGCTTTTGCTCCTTGGCGGCTTCTCGCGCCCCGGTTTAGTCTCCGCTAATTCGTTATGGCGAATTTCTTTCCGCGCTGGACTAACTGGTTACCGCTCAAGATCATGATCTGCGGGATCGTGATTGTGACGGCGCTGGTCGGGGCGACCTGGTATTACGACACGCCAAAATATACGCGTGTTGGGTATCAGCCGGTGCAGCCGGTGCCGTTTCCGCATGATCTACACGTCACGCAGCTCGGGATGGATTGCCGTTACTGCCACAACGCCGTCGAAGTCGCGGCCCATTCCAACATCCCCGACACGCAGGTCTGCATGAATTGCCATACCCAGATCCAGAAGGAGAACCCGAAACTCGAACCGGTGCGCTCAAGTTGGACGACGGGACAGCCGGTGCCGTGGGTGCAGATTCATCGCACCCCGGATTACGTTTATTATAATCACTCCGCGCACGTGAACCGCGGGATCAGTTGCTATAGCTGCCATGGCGAGGTGAACCACATGCCGGTGGTCTATCACGCCAAGCCGCACAGCATGGCGTGGTGCCTGGAATGCCATCGCGCGCCGGAGAATTTCCTTCGTCCCGAGGATCAGATCACAAATCTCGATTGGAGACCGGCCGACGTCGATCCGGCGGCGTTCGTCGCGAAGTATGGGAAGCCGGCTGGGGTAACCGAAAATTGGTCGAAGAAGAAACATCTCACCCAGCAGGAGATCGGTCTCACGTTGAAGCAACGCTGGGACATAAATCCGCCGCAAAACTGTCAGGGGTGTCACCGATGAAACGCGTTTTGCAACATCCAGCGTCCGACCAAACCGGGAAACAATACTGGCGCAGCCTCGGCGAGCTGAGCGACACGCCGGAATTCCGGGGCTGGCTGGAGCGCGAGTTTCCGGCGGGCGCGCAGGAAATGGAGGCCGACGAAGTTTCGCGGCGCAGTTTCCTGAAACTGATGGGCGCCTCGATGGCACTGGCCGGTTTCGGGTTGAGCAGTTGTCGCAAACCGGAGATGCATCTCGTGCCCTTCACCAAGAGCGCGGAGTGGACCATTCCGGGGAAGGTACTCTATTATGCGACCGCGATGCCGCGGCGTTACGGCGCCATGCCGCTGGTCGTCGCGACGGTCGATGGCCGCCCGATCAAAATCGAGGGGAACCCGTTTCACCCCGACAGCAACGGTGCGACCGACGCCTACGCACAGGCCTCGGTGCTCGACCTCTACGATCCTTCACGTTCCCAACGTTTCGTTAGGCAAAATAAACTTTCCGATCGCAAGATCTTTGAAAAATATATTGCCGAGTTGCGACCGAAAATGGCGGCGAACGGCGGCGCTGGCCTCGCCTTCCTCGTTGAAGAAACGCATTCGCCGACGCGCGAGCGGTTGCGCAACGAACTCCAGAAGCAGTTCCCGCGGATGCGCTGGTGCGTTTACGACCCGCTCCTGAGCGAGGCGCAACATTTCTCGTCTCAGATCAGTTTTGGCGACAACACGCGACTTCTGCCGCAGTTCGACAAGGCCGACGTCATCCTCTCGCTCGACAGTGATTTCCTGAATGCCGGCGAAGGCGACCTCGCTTCGATTCGCGGCTTCACCTCACGGCGCCGCGTGCGCGAGGCGAAGGATTCAATGAACCGGCTCTACGTAGTCGAGAATCATTTCACGATCACCGGCGCGATGGCCGATCATCGCCTGCGCTTCCCGGCGAGCCAGATCCCTGTGATCACCCACGCGCTTGCGACCAAGCTCGCGGTCGCTACGAAAGACCCGGGGCTGTCGTCTGTTCTCATCACGCTAAAGGCGCCGACCAAGACCGCGCAATACGACGCACGCTGGCTCGACGAAGCGGCGGCGGATTTGATGTCGAAAGCCGGCGCCAGCCTGATCGTGGCCGGGCCGCATCAGCCGGTCGTGGTCCAGTTGATGGTCTACGCGATGAACGCCGCGCTGAAGAATATCGGGACGACGGTTCTCCTCCGCTCGCTACCACCGACCACGCGCACGAGCAGCATCCTGCAATTGGCGAGCGACATCGATGCCGGCCGGGTGAAACAACTTTTCATTTTCGGCGGCGACCCGGTTTATAACGCGCCTCGCTCGATCACGCTCGACCGCAAAACGAAGCTCGCGGTTGACTGGCCCGAGCTGCAGAAGCGCGTTCCCGATGTCGTTAGGCTCGGCCAATTCGAAGATGCGACCTCGGCATTAAGCCAATGGCATATCCCGGCCGCGCATTATCTCGAATCGTGGGGCGACGCGCTGACCCCGAGCGCCTCTTACGTCGCGATGCAGCCAATGATCCTGCCGCTCTTCGACGGAATGTCGGAGCTGGACATGCTCCAGTTGGTGCTCGGCCAGCCGAAGGTCGATGGCCCGCAGCTTGTCCAGGAGACGTTCCGTCAGACAAATCCGCCCGGGGATTTCGACGCGGCTTGGAACAAATTTTTGCACGACGGCTTCGCCGCCCACATCGCGCCGAAGGATCAGCCGCCGAAGTTCAACGGCAACACTGCCGGCGGAGTCGCGCACACCCTTTGGACAAACGACGCTACCGTCCCGACGAAAGATTCGCCCGAGATCGTGCTCGTCGGCAGTTACGCGGTCGACGATGGCCGCTACATTAATAACGGCTGGCTCCAGGAAATGCCGGACCCGATCACGAAGCTGACTTGGGACAACGCGGCCATGATGAGCCCGGCTTTCGCTAAACACATCGGGGTCAAGGATGGCGATCTGGTGCAGGTGACCGTGGCCGAGCCGACGCCGAAGCCGCACGTCGCGGTCAAAGGCAAACCGACGCCGGTTCCCGCGCCGCCACGGAAACCGCTCGAGCGCCAGCTCGTCATCGCGGCCCTCGTCGTTCCGGGCCACGCGGACAACTCCGTCACGATCCCGTTAGGCTACGGCCGCAAACACACCGGCCCGGTCGGTGAAGAAGCAGGGTTTAACGGTTACCTCCTGCGCACAAGTTCGAATCCGCATTTCATCGTCGCGGACGGGAAGGGGATCGGGAGCGTGTCGGTGAAGAAATTCGGCGGTCATTACGCGCTTTCCACGACGCAGGAGCACTTCTCGATCGAAGGCCGCGGACTCGTTAGGGAAGCGACTCTTGAACATTATCGCGGCGACGAGGAGTTCGTGAAGAAGATCGCGGGCGACGAAGAATTGCCGAAGCAATTGCCCTCCATCTACACGCATCCGAAACTGGACGCGCCGCAGCAGTGGGGCATGACGGTCGACCTTAACACCTGCACCGGTTGCAGCGCGTGTGTCATGGCCTGCCAGGCGGAAAACAACATTCCAATCGTGGGTAAATTGCAGGTCAGCCACGGCCGCGTCATGCATTGGATCCGGATCGATCGCTATTACGCGAGCGCCAAGCCGTTCAACCAGGATCACGGCGAATGGCCGGAGAATCCCGAGCTCGTGCATGAGCCAATGATGTGTCAGCATTGCGAAAATGCGCCGTGCGAAACAGTCTGCCCGGTCAACGCCACCATCCACAGCGAGAGCGGGCTGAACGTGATGGTTTACAATCGCTGCATCGGCACGCGCTATTGCGCGAACAATTGCCCGTTTAAAGTGCGGCGCTTCAACTTTTTCGATTACACCCAGCGGCCCATCGGCAAAACGAAGATTGCCGGGTTCTCCGTTTATCAGGAATACCTGGGGCCGCTCACGAAAAAAGGCGCGCCCGACGCGATGAAGCTGCAAAAGAATCCGAACGTGACGGTGCGGATGCGCGGCGTGATGGAGAAGTGCACCTATTGCGTGCAGCGGATCGAGGAGGCGAAGATCGCGGCCCACGTTCACGCCGGCGCCTCGGACAAGACGCTCATCCCGCGCGACTCGTTCACGACCGCGTGCGCGCAGGTGTGCCCGGCGGAAGCGATTGTCTTCGGCGACATTGCCGATCCCGAAACGCGGGTCTCGAAAATAAAAGCAGAGAACCGAAATTACCGGCTGCTCGAATATTTAAATGTGAAGACGCGGACGAGCTATCTGGCGCGGATTCGCAATCCCAATCCGAAAATGCCGGATGCGAAATTTATCGGCGTAGCCAGCCCCGGGGAGAAAGCGTGAACGCATTTCTGATTTATGAATTCGGATTGCTGATTAGTCAGCGGTTTCGGGGGCAATCGGCAATCAGCAATCAACAGTCAGCGATCCAATAATGGACGGCACACCCACAGCTCCAGACGTCATCCGCGCCGAAGCTTCCGCTGCGGTCGTGCCATCTGTCGAGCGTGTCCCGTTGGTCCTGAATAAGCGCAACCTCGATTGGGTCACCAATCGCATCTCGGGCGCGGTTGAAGGGGGGACCCCGCGCTGGTGGTGGGTTGCGTTCGCGATCACGTCGATGATCGCGGGCATCGGTTTCTTTTGTCTGGGCTACCTCATTTCCACGGGTGTCGGAGTGTGGGGAGTAAACATGCCGGTCGCCTGGGCGTGGGGCATCACCAACTTCGTTTTCTGGATCGGTATCGGCCACGCCGGCACACTCATCTCCGCGATCCTGTTTTTGCTGCGCCAAAAATGGCGCACGTCGATCAATCGCTCGGCCGAGGCGATGACCCTTTTCGCGGTTATTTGCGCCGGCATTTTCCCGGCCGTCCACGTCGGTCGTGTCTGGATGGCTTGGTTTCTCGCGCCGGTCCCGATGCAATACGGCGCCTGGCCAAATTTTCGTAGCCCGCTGCTCTGGGACGTTTTCGCGGTCTCGACTTATTTTACGGTCTCAGTCCTATTTTGGTACACCGGTTTAATTCCCGATCTGGGAACGCTGCGCGATCGGGCCAGGACCAAGGCGAAGAAATTCTTTTACGGAATTTTCGCGCTCGGCTGGCGGGGCTCGAACCGCAACTGGCGCCATTATGAAATGGCCTACCTGCTCTTGGCCGGCCTCGCCACCCCGCTCGTGCTTTCGGTCCACAGCGTTGTCTCCTTCGACTTCGCTACCTCGGTCCTCCCGACCTGGCACACGACGATTTTCCCGCCCTACTTCGTCGCCGGGGCGATCTTCGGCGGCTTCGCCATGGTTTTGACCTTGATGATTCCGGCGCGGGCGATTTTCAAGCTGCAGGACATCATCACGCCGCAGCATATCGACAAGATGGCGAAGATCATTCTGCTGACGGGCTCGATCGTCACCTATTCCTACATCATGGAATTTTTCATCGCCTGGTATAGCGGGAACCAGTACGAAAAATTCGCCTTCTACAACCGCATCTTCGGACCCTACTGGTGGTACTGGTGGGTCGGCATGCTCTTCTGCAACATGCTTTCGCCGCAGCTCTTTTGGTTCCGGTGGTGCCGACGCAATATCTTTGTCGTTTACTTCGTCTGCATGTGCGTGAACGCCGGTATGTGGTTCGAGCGTTTCATCATCATCGTGGGTGGATTGCACCGGGACTTCTTGCCTTCCTCCTGGGGATTGTTTCACCCGAGCTGGGTCGATATCTGGACGTTCGTCGGCACCTTCGGGATTTTCCTTTCCCTCTTCCTCCTTTTCATTCGCTTCCTCCCGATGATTGCGATGTCGGAAGTGAAGATTGTTTTGCCGGAGGCTGATCCGCACCACGTGGCCACACTGGATGAGCATCACACCGTCGCTGCTGGAGGAATGGAGAGAAATTGATCACGCCCAGCGGAAATCGAGTCTATGGAATCGCGGCGGAGTATCCGAGCGCCGCGGCGCTTTATGAAGCGGCGCAGAAGGTGCGCGATGCGGGCTTCAAACGCTGGGATGTTTTTTCGCCCTTTCCGATTCACGGCATGGACGCGGCGATGGGCTTGGGCAAATCATGGCTCAGCGCGGTCGTGCTCGCCGGCGGCATCACCGGGTTGCTGACCGCGGCAGTGCTCGAGTTTGGGCCCTCGTCCATTCTTTATCCGCTCATCGTCCATGGTAAACCGACCAACTTTTGGACGGTGCCGGCGTTTTTCCCGATCATGTTCGAGCTGACGATTCTCTTCTCCTCTTTCGCCGCTTTTTTCGCCTTCCTGACGATGAACCTGCTCCCGCGCTGGAACCACCCGATGTTTAACTGGGAGCGTTTCAAGCGGGTGACGAACGACGGCTTTTTCCTCGTCCTCGAGGCGCGCGATCCGCGTTTCAGCGAAAACGAAGCGGTGCAGCTCCTTGAAAAAACCGGTGGCCAGCACATCACCGTGGTGCACGAGGAGCCCTAATATGCTTCGCGCTTTCTTCCTCATTTTCGCCCTCGTCTCGATCGCCTGCGTCGCGGTCCTGGGTTTCCGCGGCGAAAAAAGCAGCCGGCCGGAGATCGAGATTTTCCCGGACATGGTGCGGCAGCCGAAAGTGCGCGCGCAATCGGAGAGCAAATTTTTCGCGGACCAGCGCGGCGCGCGCAAACCGGTCGACGGCACGGTGCCGATGGGATACGAAATGCCTTTGCCTAACGACCAGGGAACGTCGCCCGACCAGACCGACGAGATGAGAATGGAGCCGCGTTTTGGTTTCAGCGAAGGCACCGACTACTACAACACCGGCAAAATGGGCGCGAACTGGGGAACGGGTATTCCGCTCCAGGTCACGCCCGCCCTCATGGAGCGCGGCGAACAGCGTTTCAACATCAATTGCGCGGTCTGCCACGGTCCGCTTGCGGCCGGGGATGGCATCGTCAAGAGCTACGGGCTGGCCACGGTCGTTAGTCTGCAGGACGACCGGATTCGCAACATGGCGGACGGCGAGATTTTCAACACCATCACCCACGGGAAAAACACGATGATGGCTTACGGGCCGCGCGTCACGGTGCAGGATCGCTGGGCGATCATCAGCTACCTCCGTGCGTTGCAACGGAGCCAGCATGCGAGCGCGGGCGATGTGCCGCCCGAGCATCAGGCGGACCTGGAGAAAAAAGCCGAGCCGGCTAAGGCGGCGAAACCGGAGAAGAAATGAGCGATCGATCTCACGTCCAGCCTGCGCCGGAAGGCGAGTTTTTCGAGAACAGCCGCTTTAACGGCTTGTCGCTCCTTTGCGGTCTGCTCGGAATCGCCGGGCTCGCCCTCAGCTTTGTCGGCGCCTTCATTTCGCCAGTGCAGTTCAGCTTTTCCTGGCTCTTTGGCTTTATCTTTTTCTTCACCCTCTGCATCGGATGCCTCTTCTGGACGATCGTGCATCACGTGGTCGATGCGGAATGGTCGGTCGTCGTTAGGCGACAACTCGAAAACATTGCGCTTCTTCTCCCGGTTCTGGGCGTTCTCTTTTTGCCGCTCTGGTTTTGGCGGGATTATCTTTACCGATGGATGGACATTCCGCGCGGGGTTGATCCCGTCCTCGACGCGAAACGCGCTTACTTGAACTGGGAGTTCTTTCTCTCCCGCACCATCTTCTATTTCGTTGTCCTCACGATTCTGGCTTACCTGCTGCGCCGGTTTTCAGTCCGCCAGGATCGCGACGGCAATCCGCAGTTCACGATCTGGCTGCGCCGGGTGGCCTTCACCGGATTACCGCTCTTCGCGCTGTGCCTGACCTTTGGCGCCTTCGATTGGGTGATGAGCCTGAATTGGCACTGGTTTTCCACGATGTGGGGTCCTTACATTTTCGCCGGAACCGCCGGCAGCTCGATGGCGCTCCTGGTTCTCGTGACGGCGGCCTTGCAGCGAGCCGGTTATTTGAAGGAGGTGGTGACAGTCGAGCATTACCACATCATGGGGAAATGGCTCCTCGCCTTCACTGTTTTCTGGGCCTACATCGGTTTCAGCCAATACATGCTTTATTGGTACGCCAACATCCCGGAAGAAACGCAATATTTCATCGTGCGGAACACGGCATCGTGGAACGTGCTCTCGTGGTTTCTGGTCCTCTTTCGCTTTTTTGTTCCATTCGCCCTCCTCCTCCCGCGTGGGACGAAGACCAACCTCACCTGGCTCTGCTCGATCTCCGGCTGGATCGTTCTGATGCAGTTGCTCGACGTGTATATTATCGTGCTGCCCGCGCTCCACGGCACCGGCGTTCACCTGAGCATTCTTGATTTTCTCCCGCTCATCGGAATCGGCGGTACGCTCGCCTTTTTCTATCTGCGGATTATTGGCAAAACCTCCCTTTTTCCGGTGCGCGACCCGCGCCTGATCGAATCACTTCGCCTGACCAATTAACCGTGCCTAACGACGAGACACTTGCCCATCCTGAGCAACCGCGCTTCCTGCTTTCCGCATGGTTGTGGGCGGTCGTGCTTTTCGTTTTCTTTGGCGCGATCGTCGCAATCACTTTTGGCGCGATGCACCGCGGCTCCGTTTATGAGGATGAACGGGCGAAAACCCGCACGGAGAAACTGAAGACTGCGCGCGAGGAATGGAACGCGAAATTGAACCATTACGGATGGGTGGATAAGGACAAAGGGGTCGCGCACATTCCGATCGATCGCGCGATGCAGATTGAACTGGCCGATCTTCAATCGAAGAAGCCTGCGCCCGCCGGACCGATCGCCACCCCGGCCCCCGAAGCTCAGCCTGTTACTGCCACAGGAGCAGAACAACCGGCCAATCCGCCCGTCGCTGCTCCGGCCGCGTCGCAGCCTCCGCCCGCACCCGCGGCAGAAGGTCCCGACTCGGCGATTCATGGTCAGCCGGCCGCGGCGGCAAACCCTGCGAATGCCGTTCCCGGCACACAACCGGGCGCAGCCGCCACGCCCGCCGCCGCGGCGCAGACACATTCTGACGTGCCGCCTGTTTCGCCGACCGGCACACCAATACTGAAGCCTTCGGGCACGCCAATTCCCGCGAGAGGAGCGCCCACGCCGAAGCCATGAGCTTCTCCGATTTCCTCACAAAATTGAAGAGTTACGATCAAAACGCGACCGTCATTTTCGATCGCGCCGAGCCGATCGGACAGGCAACCGATCTGATCTTGCCAGACCGGCGTTGGTTCAATCGCCGCGCTCGCCGCAAGCTGGTACGAGCGGAAGAGTCCGCATCTGAACGTTCATGAATTCGTCTGCTACCACCAACCAGGAAGTTTCGGCTGACGTCGAAGTGACGACGAGCGACGTCGAGAGAGTCGAGCGCGCCTTGATCGATGCCTCGACTCGCCTGCCCGTGCTTGTCTTTTACACCTCGGCGATCGCCTGGCTCCTGCTCGCGACTTTTCTTGGAATCCTTACTTCCTTCAAGATGCACTCGCCCGATTTTCTCTCGGGCTGGGCTTTTCTCACTTGGGGACGGATTCGACCGGCGCATCTGAACGCGCTCATTTACGGATGGGGTTCGATGGCTGGAATGGGAACCGCGATCTGGCTCATGGCCCGGCTTTGTCGCACGACCTTGCGCCATCCGCTCTTGCTGATCGCGGGCGCGGCGTTTTGGAATCTCGGAGTCATGATGGGAATCGGTGGCATCCTTGGCGGCGCCTCGACTGGTTACGAGTGGCTCGAGTTTCCGGGCTTTTCCGCGCTGACGCTTTTCGTCGCTTACCTACTCATCATGACGTGGACCTTGATCATGTTCCGCTACCGGCGGCGTGGTCATGTGTATATCACGCAATGGTATTTGTTAGGCGCGTTTCTCTGGTTCCCGTGGCTTTACGCTGCCGCTCAGGTCATGCTTTTCATCGTCCCGGTGCAGGGCGTGATGCAGGCAGCGGTCAACTGGTGGTTTGCGAACAATCTGCTCTTCCTTTGGTTCGGCTCGATCGGGCTCGGCACGGTTTATTACATGATCCCGAAAGTCATCGGCCGGCCGGTGCACAGTTACTATCTGGCCGCGATCGGGTTCTGGACCTTTGCCCTTTTCTCGAGTTGGACGGGAATGCAGCGCCTGATCGATGGACCGTTCCCGGCTTGGATGATTACCGCCAGCATCGCCGCCATGATCTTGTCGATCATTCCGGTTGCCACCGTCGGACTCAATCATCACATGACGATGCGGGATCAATTCCCGCTCATGCGCTATAGTCCGACGCTGCGTTTCACTGTTTTCGGCGCGATCGCCTACACCGCGTTTAGCGTAGTCGGCGTCATCATCTCGCTCCGCTCGATGGCCCGCATCGTTCACTTCACCGAGGCGAGCATGGGCTACACGATGATGGGACTCTACGCCTTTTTCACGATGGTGATCTTCGGTTCGATGTATTACATCGTGCCGCGGCTCGTCGGCCGGGAGTGGCGTTATGCTTCCCTCATCAAGCTGCACTTCTGGGGTTCCACCTACGGCATTGGATTGATGGTGCTGCTCTTATTGGTCGGTGGTTTCGTGCAGGGATCGAGCTTAAATGACCCGACACTTCCGTTCGCGGAAAGCACGGAGTCCATCTTGCCGTACCTCCGGGGACGCACGCTCTCCTGGATCTTGCTGAGCGTCTCGCACCTCGTCTTTGCCTTCCATTTCGGATTGATGCTCCTCGGCTTTGGCCGAAGGGCGAGTGTCCCGACATTTTTGAACCCCCTCGAAAGCGAAGGAGGCGGACACTGATGAAAGGCCTGCAACCGCTCTTCCTCGGTATCTTCGGGATTTTCACTTTTTCGTGGCTCGGCATGACGGTCGTGCCGAATCTCCAGATCGGCAGCCTCGATCCTCAGTCCGACGAGGAGGGGACGGATGTCTATCCGATGCCGCCTTCCGGAATGGCTCTGCGCGGGGCGCAGGTCTATGCCGCGAACGGCTGCGTCTATTGCCACACTCAACAGGTGCGCCCGGAATACGGCGGCTCCGATCTCGATCGGAAGTGGGGCGATCGGCGGAGCGCTCCGCGCGATTATATTTTCGAACCGAAGGTCCTTCTCGGCAAAATGCGCACGGGTCCCGACCTTGCTAACGTCGGCCATCGATCAGCGCTGGCCGACGCCGAGGCCGCTTCTCCAACGCCTGCCACAGGCGCCGCCGCGCCAACTCCGGGAGCAAGTCCCGCGACCGCGACCACCGCCGCTGCTAGTTCACCCGCTGCGGCCGCTCCCGCCGCCAGCCCAGCAACCACTGTCGCAGCTGCCTCGCCTGCGGCTTCACCCGCCACGGCGGCAGGTGCGCCCGCGACTTTACCGCCCGCGGGGAGTCAACCCGCGTCCAATGTTCCGACTTCGGCGCCTTCCATGGTCGCTGACGTGAAAGCCCTAACGAAAGATGGCAAACCGATCCCTTACACGGCGGCCTGGCATCACCGTCATCTCTACAATCCGCGCAGCATTGCGGAGGATTCCAACATGCCCGCCTATCGGTTCCTCTACGAGAAGCACCGAATCAGTGGGGAACTTTCGCCCGATGCGATTAATTTCGCCGGCGACAGCGGTGAGAATTCGGAGGGAGGCTGGGAAATCGTTCCGAGCTACGACGCCAAATGTCTCGTCGCCTATCTCATGTCGCTCGATCAATCTCATCCGCTGAAAGAAGCTAAGTCGCCGGTTGCGCTCGCGGCCGCTCCGCCGAAGGAGGAGAAGAAATGACCGGTCAGCCTGCGGAGAATCGGCCGCGCCAGGGGATGGACTACGGTGAGACCCAAGAGGTGCAAGAAACCCACGCCGCGATCTACCGCGAAAAAGTGGAGCCCCGTGTCGGTCGCGAACCGCTTTCGCTCTGGCTGATCGCAACCTATGGACTCGCAGTCTTTTTCGGCGGCGCGTATCTCGGTCGTTACGCTGGAAATTTCAGTGGAGACGGGCTCGACTACATGGGCGGAGCGCCGCGCGTAGCGGCGAAGGCGGGTGCGGCCGGCGCCGAACAGGCGACGGAACTAACTCCAGTCGAAAAGGGCAAGAAGATTTTCTCGGCAAACTGCGCCACCTGTCACCAGGCCAATGGACTAGGCGTGGCGGGTCAATATCCGCCGCTCGCCGGTTCGGAAATCGTGATCGGTGGTTCGCGTCGTCCCGTCATGATTCTTCTCAAGGGTTTGCAAGGGCCGCTGACTGTTAAGGGCCAACACTACGGCACGGCGGTGATGCAGCCGTGGGAAAAGACGTTAAACGACCAGAAAATTGCTGATGTATTGACCTACGTTCGTCAGGAATGGGGCAACACTGCCGGGCCGGTTAGCGCCGAAGGCGTTGCGGCGATGCGCAAAGAGTTGGCGGGCCGGACCGAATCGTTCACCGAGCCTGGCATCTTGGCCGTGCCGACGGAAGCCGATGTTCCTGGCGGCACGCCTCCGGCACCGGCGGCTGGATCCTCTACGCCAGGCGCCAATCCTCCGGCTCCGAAGCCGTAACTAGCCAGGCCTAACGGGTCGCCGACCTGCTTTGCATGGCGGGCTAGCGGTGGTTCGCGACTCACGTCCGCACTGTCAATCGAGGTCACGCGGAAAGGCGAAGTCGGTGCGATTGGATCGAAAGAAACGTCCTCGAGGACTCGCACCGCTAACGGGTGCGGTCGCCTACGGGCTTGGCTGAACGCTCGCAGCCGGAGACGCGACCGGCGCGCCTGCCGGAACGACGCCGACAGCTGCCGCCGCCGCGGAAGGCGTCGACGCGGTGCCGGCACCGGGAGCAACAGTGCCTTGCGGAACCGGAGCCAGTTTTGCCTTCGCATCAGCTGCGGCTTTCTGTGCAGCGACTTTCGGCGGAAGTGGCGCTGCTGCCTTTGACGGCGCGGATGTTTTCAGCAGTTCCCGACGGAGCGCGGAGTCCGGCGCGCCGCGATGCGCGTAGAGGACGGAAAGCAGAAGAACGAGAACAAAGAAGATGCTCGCCAGCCAGGTCGTGATCGTCGTCAAAACAGTCGTCGTCTGCGCGCCGAAAATATTTTCCGTGACCCCACCGCCGAAGGCCGCGCCGAGTCCCTCGCTTTTCGGACGCTGCATCAGAATGACGAGCATCATGAGCATGGCTACGAGCGCCTCGAGCACGAGCAGGGAATTGATCAGGATGGTCATGCGGGACGGGCAATATGGCTAAAGCGAATGCTTTGTCCACCCATAGGTCCCATCGTTCCCATCATTCCAACGAAGGAATGGGAATTTCCTTAGCGCACTGGCACCTTGCGATGAACCCAGACGCTGTTCACAATCCCGAGCCCGAACATGATCATGAGCGCAAACGAGCCGCTGTAACTGATGAGCGGCAATGGCAAACCGGTAATTGGCAAAATCGAGATGGTCATCCCGACGTTCTGGAAGACGTGCGTGAAAATGAGCGTGCTGATTCCGATGACCAACAGCAGCCCGAACATGTCGCCTGCCTTGTAGGCAACGTAGAGACACGTCAGCAGGAGCAGCGCAAAGGCGCTGAGAAGTGCGATGCCGCCGACGAATCCCCATTGCTCCCCGATGGCCGAGAAAATGTAGTCGTTGTGCACTGCGGTGGCCGGTAGAAAGCCCAACTCAATCTGCGTATTGGGCGCCTTAAATCCCTTACCGGCCCAACCGCCGGAACCGATTGCGATCAGCGACTGGTTGATCGCCCAGGCCGAGCCCTGCCGATCAATATCTGGATTGATGAACGCAGTGATCCGCTCCTGTTGATATGGCTTCAGCCCCATGTAGGCGATCGGGATGAACGCGACCACGATCAGGACGATGCAGATCAAGTAACGGAGCGGAATTCCACCGACAAAAAGGAGCGCGAGAATAACCGGACCCCAGATGATGGTTTCCCCGAGATCCGGTTGCATCAGGATCAACAAACACGGCGCGCCGGCGATCGCGCCGCAGATCGTCAAGCGCAGCATCGGATGCATTCGTTGGAACTGGCTCAGGAAAAGCGCGACCACCATAATTCCCGCGACGACCGCGAGTTGGGCCGGCTGGAAGTTGATCGGGCCGAGATGCAGCCAGCTACGTGATCCGTAGACCTTGGTGCCGATAAAACGAGTCAGGATGAGGAAGAACAATCCGGCCAAATACATCGGCAAAGCGCCCCATTTCACCCAACGGTAATCGATCAGGCTCGCCACCATGAAGGCGAAAAAGCCGACAGCAACCCAGGTCGCCTGCTTGCGCCAGAACTCTGCCGCCACTGGGTCCTGCCGCATGTAAGTGGCACTATAGATGGCAATTACGCCGAAAACTGCCAGCGCCAGCATATTCGCGAGGAGGAGCCAGTTAAGGCCCAAGAGTTTTCGTAGAAAAGGCGTCATTAGTCAGCCGGATTCGACCCGGAAAGCGTAAGATGGCGCGCTCGCCGCCGGAAGTCCAATCGAGGCCGGGCGGGTCCTTTTCAAAAATTTTATCCTACTGTGGATTAGGTATTTAGGACGAATCTCCGGATTGGTAGGCTGCTCGTCCTTGTCAGCCTGTGACCGGCAATCTACACTAATAGCCGTTCCCCCTGCATGGAGATTTTCGATGGCGAAGAAAAAGGCAAAACAAAAAGCGTCTCGACCAACGCTGCCCATGCAGCGCCACCTCAATCTTCGTCATGAAGGGCGCTGTTTCGATTTGCAGCAAATCTTTGAGCGCGTGAACACGCTTCATTTCCGCGGACGACTGCGCGGTTATAAAGTCGTTTGGGGTCGCCGTCGCAAAGAACGACCGCGCGAATATTTCATCTTCGGTTCGATCCAGGAAGAAGATCGCGTCATCCGTATTCACCCGTTGCTCGATCAGCCGTTCGTCCCGCGCTGGTTTCTCGAGTACGTGCTTTACCACGAGATGCTGCACTCGGTCGTCCCCGACGAGACCGATTCCGCCGGGCGTCGTCGCATTCACACCGCGGAATTTTATCGGCGCGAGAAAGCTTTTCCCCGGTATCGCCGCGCCCGGCAGTGGGAAGACGAAAACCTCGCGCGCTTCCTCCGCTAGGTAGACGCTTCGCTCTGCGAAGAGCGGGTCTCGGCGTTTATAGGACGCCAGTCTCCCTTCCTGATCTTACCCCGCGCTTCGCAGAGCGAAGCATTTACACACGTTTCGCCTAACGAACTTCCACCGCGGCCGGCCGGTCGTTGAGTTCAGACGGCGAGGGTGTCGTTGCTACGTTCTTCTTGATGAGGTACCAGAGCGCGGTCGCGAGCAGGAGGGAGGTTAGTTTCGCGCGCCAGTTGTTCAGGATCAGCTTCTTCATGATAACGATGGAGCAATACTTCGCCGAGCCGCTGCCGGAAAGTTTCCGGGGTGAAATTGCGTTCGAGCCGGCGCCGGTAACAAAGCGAAATCCCGCCAGTCTCCTCGGAAACGACGACCGCCACGGCATCTGATTCCTCCGTGATTCCGAGCGCTGCGCGATGCCGCAGGCCGAGGCTGCGATCAAGCGTTTCGCGTTGGCTCACGGGGAAAATGCAGGCCGCGGCAGCAATCCGGCCGTTGCGCACGATCACCCCGCCATCGTGCAGCGCCGATTTCGGATGGAAAAGCGTGAGCAAAAGCTCGGTCGAGAAGGCAGCATCCACGATTACGCCGGTCTCTTCGTAAATTTTGATCGAAGTGTCGCGTTCGATAGCGATCAAGGCACCGAATTGTTTGTTTGAAAGCTGCGTTACTACTTCAGCGAGATCGTGCACCGTCTCGCGCTTTTCGCTCGTCAGGGAAAAAATCGGATGACCACCCAACTCGGCCAGGGCGCGGCGCAGCTCCGGCTGGAAAATCACCACGAGCGCGACCGCGAGGAACACGGAGAAGCTCCGGATGATGAAACTGATCACGACCAGGTTCAGGAGTTGTGAGATCAGGATGAGAGTGAGGAAAACGATCGCCAGGCCTGTCAACACCTTGGCGCCGCGGGTGCCCCGGAAATAAAGATAGCCGTAGTAGATGACGACGCTGAGGAGCAGGATCTCGACGGCGCTGCGCCACTTCTCGAAAAAGATTTGGCTGAGATCGTGGATCATCGGGTGGCGGCGAGGACAGCTTCAGTGGTGCGGAGCGCGGTTGAGTTCGAGGCTACCTCGTGAACACGGACAACATCCGCGCCGCGCGCCCGCAGCAGCGAGGTGAGCGCGACCGTAGCGCTGGCGCGGTCCCCGGACTGACCCGCGATTTTGCCGAGGAAGGACTTGCGCGAGACGCCGACGACGAGCGGGCGATTTTCCACCCGAAGCCGCGGCAGGTTGGCGAGCAACTCGAGATTGTGCGCGATCGTTTTGCCGAATCCAATTCCCGGATCGAAGGCGATGCACATGGGATCCACGCCACAGCGTACTGCCTGCGCAAATTGCTGTCGAAAAAAATCCACGACCTCCGCCACAACATCTCCATAGGTGGGATTGGCTTGCATCGTTTCGGGGGTTCCCTGCATGTGCATGATGATCAAGGCCGCGCCTTGCTCTGCGGCCAGCGACAGCATCGCCGGATCATTTCGGCCGCCACTGACATCGTTGATAATCGAGACGCCCGCTTTGAGCGCGGCCCGCGCCACTGCCGCCTTTGAGGTGTCGATCGAAAGATGCGCCTGGATGGAAGATGCGAGTTCGCGAATGACCGGCAGGACGCGTTCCATCTCTTCGTTAGGCGAAACCGGCTTCGAGCCGGGGCGGGTTGACTCGCCTCCCACGTCGATGATGTCCGCGCCGCTCCGCGCCATCTCCAGACCGTGCTTGACCGCGGCTTGGGTGGCAAAGAATTCGCCGCCGTCGGAGAAGGAATCGGGCGTCACGTTCAGCACTCCCATGACGAGGGCGCGCTGCGTGAGGTCGAGGACTTTTCCGTCCAGCTTCCAAAGCACTGCCGACATCACGTTTCAGACTATCACAGCCGGCGCTTTATTCGACTAACGAGCGCGGTCCGCAAATGTCGGCTTTCATTCAGCCTGCTTTCTTCGATGATCGCTCTTCGACATGAAACGCGA
Source organism: Chthoniobacterales bacterium (assembly GCA_051003415.1). Lineage (GTDB taxonomy): Bacteria > Verrucomicrobiota > Verrucomicrobiia > Chthoniobacterales > UBA10450 > Palsa-1392. The sequence goes on from JBPCLI010000098.1 coordinate 16,836, forward strand.
CGCCGATACGAAACAAAGAATTCTCGCTCTTCTCCGCGCGCCTAAGTACCGGCCGTTGGACAGGAAAGAACTGGCCCGCGCCCTCGGCTTCAAAAGCGACACGCGGAGCGATCTCAAGGAGGCCTTGCGCGAACTCGAGCATGGCGGCGAGATCGCGCGCATCCGCAAGGATCGCTACATCCTGCCGGCGGAAGCCGATCTGGTGACCGGCAAACTCCAGATCATGCAAGCCGGCTTCGGCTTCCTCGTGAGGGAGGGCGCCGAGGAAGGCGGCGACATTTACGTCTCGGCCGACAACACGGGCACGGCCATGAACGGCGATCGCGTCGTCGCCCGCATCACCCGAGACTCCAATTACAATCGCGCCCGCAGCGGGAGCAACCGGCCGGAAGGCCGCGTCATCCGCATTCTCGAGCGGGCCCACGACACCATCGTCGGCACGCTCCAGCAGACCCGGAATTTCTTCTACGTCATCCCCGACGACCCGCGCATGGTGCACAACGTCTACGTGCAGCCGCGCCCGCTCCCGGGCGCGCCTCGCCCGCCGCAGACGAACGACAAAGTGGTCGTTAGGCTGGAGCCGTGGGAATCCCGCCACGTCAACCCCGAGGGCGAGATCGTCGAGCTGATTGGGCGCGCTTCCGACCCGGGCGTGGACATGCTTTCGATCATTCGGAAGAACAACCTGCCCGTCGAGTTTCCCCCCGAAGTGACGGCTGAGGCCGAGGCCATCCCCGAGACGGTCGATCCCGATCGTTACCGCGAGCGGGAAGATTTGCGGGATAAATTCATCGTCACGATCGACCCGGACGACGCGCGCGATTTCGACGACGCCGTCAACGTCGAGCAACTCTCGGGCGGCGACTGGGAACTGGGTGTCCATATCGCAGACGTCTCCGCTTACGTCACCCCGGGGAGCGCGCTCGATCGCGAGGCGCTTAAACGCGGGAACAGTGTTTACCTGGTCGACCGCGTCATCCCAATGTTGCCGGAGCGTTTGAGCAACGGTGTCTGCAGTCTCAATCCCAACGTCGTTAGGCTGACTCATTCCACTTTCATCCGCTTCGCTCGCAACGGCGCGCCTAGGAGCGCACGCTTCGCCCGCACCCTCATCCAAAGTGCCCGCCGTCTCACCTACAAGGAGGCCTTCGCCATTCTGCAAAAGCCGCCTAACGACGAGCTGGGCAAACGCTTGCACACCGCCTGGAATCTCGCCTCCATCCTGCGGCGGCGCCGTTTCGCCCATGGTTCGCTCGACCTCGATTTCCCGGAAGTCAAAGTGGTGGTCGACAAACAAACCGGCCGCCCGCTCCGGCTGGAGCGGATCGAGAACGACGAGTCGCACCAATTGGTCGAGGAATTCATGCTCGCGGCCAACGAAGCCGTCGCGAGTGAGCTGAAGAACCGGCTCATCTCGACGATCTATCGCGTCCATGAAAATCCCGATCCCGATAAGCTGACCGAGTATCGTGAGCTCATCATCAGTTACGGATTCCAGGCCGGCGACCTGACGAATCGGCGCGAATTGCAACGCCTTCTCGAATCCTTGCGCGGCAAGCCGGAAGAACAGGCGCTCAAGATTGGTC
>JBPCLI010000099.1:0-34707 GCA_051003415.1 Chthoniobacterales bacterium
TCGTTAGGAGGGCCGCAATCAATTATGGAAACAACACTCGAAGCACCGCAAACCGCGCCGGCCGCGCAGACCGATTTCCTTCCGCTCGAAGGGACCGATTACGTCGAATTCTATGTCGGCAACGCCAAGCAGGCCGCGCATTTCTACAAAACCGCTTTCGGCTTTCAAAGCCTGGCTTACGCCGGGCCCGAAACCGGCATGAAAGACCGCGCCAGCTACGCTATCCGCCAGAACAAGCTGACTTTTGTTCTGACGACGCCGCTGCGCCCGGAAGGTCCGATCTCGGAGCACATCCAGAAGCATGGCGACGGAGTGAAGGTGCTCGCCCTCCGGGTGCAGGACGCCACTTCAGCCTGGGATGAGACGACCAAGCGGGGCGGCAAGAGTTATCTCGAACCGGCAAAAATGACCGACGACCAGGGCGAAGTCGTGCTTAGCGGCATCCACACCTACGGCGACACCGTCCATCTATTCGTCGAGCGCAAAAATTACAAAGGCGCCTTCCTGCCCGGTTACGTGAAATGGGATCCGGGTTACGAGACCGAATCGACCGGGCTCGAGTACGTCGATCATTGCGTCGGCAACGTCGGTTGGAACCAGATGAATCCCTGGGTCAAATTTTACGAAGAGGTGATGGGCTTCCGCAATATCCTCACCTTCGACGACAAGGATATTTCGACTGAATACTCCGCGCTCATGAGCAAGGTCATGAGCAACGGCAACGGCTTTGTGAAGTTCCCGATCAACGAGCCGGCCGAAGGGAAAAAGAAGTCTCAGGTGGAAGAGTATCTCGATTTCTACGGCGGCGAAGGCGTGCAGCACGTCGCGGTCGCGACGAAGGACATCGTCGCCACCGTGACCGAGCTGCAATCGCGCGGGATCGAGTTTCTCAAAATTCCCGCGAGCTATTACGAGACCGTGCTCGATCGCGTCGGCAAGATCGATGAGGATCTCGAGCCGTTGCAGAAGCTCGGCATCCTGATCGATCGCGATGAGGAAGGCTATCTCCTGCAGATCTTTTCCAAACCGGTGGAAGATAGGCCAACGTTGTTCTTCGAGATCATCCAGCGCAAAGGCGCGAAGAGTTTCGGGAAAGGCAACTTCAAAGCGCTCTTCGAAGCGCTGGAGAAGGAACAGGATCGCCGGGGGAATTTGTAAGAGGAGGGAAAAGGAATGCCGCAATACATGAAGCTCGGGGAAGTCCCGCGCAAACATCACATCTGGTTCCACCGCAACGGTTCATCCAACGGTGGCTTTAAAAACGAAGGCATCGCCTACGAACATGTCATCACGACCGAAGGCTTCAACGAGGCTTACTCGATCATGTATCACATTCGTCCGCCCACCCGCGTGCGCAGTGTGGCGCTTCTGAAGTGCGAAGAGCTGAAGAAGGCGGTCGATAGCCCGCTGCGGCATCATCATCTAAAAACCGCCGATATCCCGCGCCGCGGCGACGTTTACACCGGCCGTGTCCCGATGCTCTTCAACCAGGACATCGTCGCCTATCGCTGCAAGCCCGAGAAGAATTTCGGGCAGTATGAGTTCTTTAAGAATGGCGGCGCGGACGAGATCATTTTCGTCTTCAAGGGCAAAGGCGTGCTGGAGAGTCAATTCGGCAAACTTCTTTACAAGGCAGAAGACTACATCGTCATTCCGCGGGGGATTACTTATCGACTCGTGCCCGATGATCCGAAGGAGGACGACTATCTGATTCTCGAGTCTACTGGCCCGGTTAGGATTCCCCGCCGTTATCTCAATCACGAAGGCCAGATTCGCATGGGATCGCCTTACTCGGAACGCGACTTCCATGGTCCGACTGAGCTGATTACGATCGACAGCGACAAAGACGTCGAGATTCTGGTTAAGGATGGCCCGCGCCTAACGAAAGTAGTGAACGCACATCATCCTTTCGATGTCCTCGGCTGGGATGGTTACGTCTATCCATTCACTTTCAATGCCGCCGATTTCGAGCCCATCACCGGCACGGTGCACCAGCCGCCGCCGATCCATCAGACCTTCGAGATTCGCGGCTATGTTGTCTGCACCTTTGCCCCGCGGCAGCTGGATTATCATCCCGAAGCGGTCAAGATCCCGTGGGTGCACGACAATGTGGAAGCGGATGAAGTGCTTTTCTACGTGCGGGGCAATTTCGGATCGCGCAAAGGCATCGAAGCCGGTTCGATCACACTCCACCCGCGCGGCATCCCGCACGGGCCGCACCCCGGCACGATCATGGCGAGCAAAGACGCCGAGCGCACGGAGGAGCTGGCGGTCATGTTCGACACCGAGCACACGCTCGAGCTGACCGAGCAGGCGGTTAAACTCGACGACGAGAAATATCCGCTCAGCTGGTTGGACTAGTTTGTCCTCCACGGTTCAGACGTTAAGCTCTCGCCGTGCAGGATAATAACTTCGATACTTCCGAGCGCCTCACGTTAAAACGGAATCGGCTTGCGGCCGATCGCGTGCAGGAAATGGAGCGCGTCTTTGGCGGATTACTGGACGCCGTGGGCGAGGATCGCAACCGTCAGGGCCTGGTCAAAACGCCCGCCCGCGCCGCCCGTTCTTTTGAATTTCTCACCCAAGGCTACCGGCAAACGGTCGACGAGGTTGTGAACGACGCCATCTTCGATTCCGATGCGAGCGAGATCGTGATGGTGAAAGACATCGAACTTTACTCGATGTGCGAGCATCATCTCCTGCCCTTCATCGGCAAGGCGCACGTCGCTTACATCCCGCAGGGGAAGGTGATCGGCCTTTCCAAGGTCGCGCGCATTGTTGATGTCTTCGCCCGTCGCCTCCAGATCCAGGAGCAGCTCACGACCCAGGTCGCAGATGCGCTCATGCAGTCGCTGCATCCGTTAGGTGTGGCGGTCGTGATCGAGGCCAAGCACCTTTGCATGATGATGCGTGGAGTGGAGAAACAGAACTCCGTCATGACTACCTCGTGTCTCCTCGGCAGTTTCAAGGAAGACGCCCGCACCCGCTCCGAATTCCTCGCCCTCCTCAAGTGAGGGTGCGCGAAAAAGCCACTGTAGCAGGGGAAGCTGTCCCCGGCCGGGCTCAAACCTCTAAAGGGGTTGGCGGTTCTTCTCGCCGACCGGGGACAGCGTCCCCGGCTACAACGGACGCGGCCCGTTAGTCATGCTGCTCACGGTCAGCAAGCGCTTGGAGTTCTCCGCTTCGCGCCGGCTCTTTCATCCAGCCTGGTCGGACACCGAAAATCTCGCCGCCTTCGGTTCCGAGAGCGCGGCGCGGTACGGCACAGGACGCAATTACGTCGCTTACTTTGTTTTCACCGGCGAGGTCAACTCGGGCAACGGCATGCTGGTCAACATCAGCGAAATCAAAACGCGGGTCGAAGAGGTCCTGCACGCGCGCTTCGATCATAAATTTCTGAATGGAGATCATCCGCATTTCGGCGATGTCGTCCCGACCGCGGAGAATGTCGCCCGCCGGCTCTTTATCGAGGTAGAACCGCTATTCCACGATCTCGAGGCGCGCCTCGTGGCGTGCCATCTCGTCGAGGCGCCGGCACGGAGCGCAACCGTCTACGCGGATGGTTTGAGCGAGGCGAATTATTGGTTCGAATTCTCCGCCGCCCGGCAAACGATGTCGCCGCATTTGAGCCCGGAGGAGAACAACGCGCTCTTCGGCAGTGCCGCTTCGCCGCACGGCCACGGGCATCACTACCGCGCGCGCCTCACTTTCCGCGAGGAAACGCGGCAAGGCGATTTGCAGAAGTGCCTCGAATCACTCCGAGTCGAATTGGATTACAAGAATCTGAATCACGAAGTCCCGGGCCTAACGAATCGCCCGAAGACGACGGAGAGCCTGGCGGAATATATTCATCGGCGTGTGGCAGAGCGGCTTCCCATTCACCGCGTTCGGCTGCACGAGCGTGACGATTTTTTCGCGGAGTATTGGATCGGCGGAAGTTATTTTCTCGGGATGCAGCGGCCATTCAGCGCCGCACACCGCCTGCATGCCCCATCCCTAACGGAGGCGGAAAACGTCGCGCTCTACTGCAAATGCAACAACCCGCGCGGCCACGGTCATCGTTACCTGGTCGAGGCAACGATCGGCGGCCCGTACGACGAGCGGAGCGGGACGCTTTACGATTTTCTTTCGCTGCGCGACGGGCTCGATCGCGCGCTCGATCCTTGGCAGGACAAGCATCTCGATCTCGAGACGGAGGAATTTCGAGAAAGTCCTTCGACCGGCGAAAACATCGTGCGCGCCCTCTGGTCGAAAGTGAACGCCCGACTCGACGATCGTCTCACCCGGCTGCGTCTCTGGGAGACGCCGAACAATCGCTTCACCTTGCGTCGTTAGGCGGCCCCGTCGCTTGTTCCTCGCTGGCGAGTCGCTTAGCCTTCGCCCATGGCGACACCGCGATCGGGAACGCGTCTGGAAGACGATATCAGCACCCACATCTTCACCGTCTCCGCCGGGATGGTGGGGGTTTGCCTGACGGTGATCGGCTTGCTCCGCGTTATCATTACCCTGCGCAAGGCGGACACGTTTGCTGACAACCTCCTCGCGATCGATGCCTTCCTTTTTCTCATCTCCTGTCTCTTGTCCTATTGGGCGCTGCGCACTCGAAGCGGAAAACGAATGTATGGGGTCGAACGTCTCGCCGATATGATCTTCATTCTCGCGCTGCTGCTGATGGTGGCGGTCTGCGCCTTCGTCACCTTCGCCATCGCGGAGAATCGTTGAGCATGACCGCTCCCGGTTCCGCTGTTTCGCGCTAAGCCTGCCGAGCGAGCGAGAAGCGCGTTCTTAAGTCCCGCCGGCAGTAACTTGCAAAGGACCAGCCCTGCCGGAAAGGTGGCAGGATGGAGAAGGCAGCGGCAATTGAAAGCGCGGTAGCGGCGGAGAATCTGCTCGGAGCGAGCGCGAGCAACATCCGGCGGACCCTGGGTAATACGTCGTCGCCGATCGCGGCGCAGTCGATTGGCGAGCTGATCGAGGGCGGGCATTGGACAGAGCTGAACGACCGCTTTTATCGTTCGCTTGCCTTTGGCACCGGTGGAATTCGCGGCCGAACAATCGGCAAGATTGTGACCGCCGCAGAACGCGGCACGCCTAACGATCTCGGGCGCCCGCAATTTCCCTGCATCGGAACGAACGCGATGAATTACGACAGTGTGGCCCGCGCCACGCAGGGTCTGGCGGAATACCTCTGCGAATGGTTCCGAGGAGAAGGCCGGAGCGGCCGGCCGAAAATCGTCATCGCGCACGACACCCGGTTTTTCTCCTCCGATTTCACTCGCCTCGCGGCCGAAGTGGCAGCCCGGAATGGCTGCGACGCCTGCATCTTCGACGACCCGCGTTCCACCCCCGAGCTTTCCTTTGCCGTCCGCTACCTCCGCGCCGATGCCGGCGTTGTCGTGACCGCGAGCCACAACCCGGCGTATGACAACGGCTACAAGGTTTATTTCGGCGACGGCGCCCAGGTAGTGGAACCGCACGCCAGCGGGATCATCGAGAAGGTGAACGCCGCCGGCACCTCCGCCCCTAACGAATCGCATGGAGACATCACCACCTTCGGCGCGGAAGTGGACGAAGCTTACATGGCGCGGCTCGAGACTCTCGTGCTCGACCCGGACCTGGTCCGGTCGCAGGGCGATTTGCGCATCGTCTTTACTCCGATCCACGGGGTGGGCGGCGTCATTATCAAGCCGATGCTGAAGCGGCTCGGTTTCACCTTCAACGTGGTCAAAGAGCAGGATCAGTTCGACGGCCGTTTCCCGACAGTGAATTCGCCCAACCCGGAAAATGCCGAGGCCCTGAAGCTGGCGATCGAGCTGGCGAAAACACAAAAGGCCGATCTCGTGATCGCGACCGATCCCGATTGCGACCGGATGGGCGTCGCGGTGCGGAATGCCGAGGGCGAAATGAAATTGCTCACCGGAAACCAGATTGGGGCTCTGATTTCCTATTATCGGGCAACGAAACTTTTCCAGCAGGGAGTACTCAACGCGGAAAACGCAGAGCGTGGCGTCATCATCAAGACCTTCGTCACGACCGACCTGCAAAAGGCGATTGCGGAAAAGTTTGGCCTGCGCTGTGTCGAAACCCTGACCGGCTTTAAGTACATCGGCGCCAAGCTGGAAAAATACGAGCGCGCGCTGGCCGGGGGGTTGCAGGGCGATTATCGCGATCTCTCCGAGGAAGAAACGCGTCGCCTCCGCCTCGAGCATTCCGCCTATTACATTTTCGGGGGCGAAGAGAGTTACGGTTACAGCGGGGCGGATTTCGTCCGCGACAAGGACGGGAACGGGGCCGCGATCATGTTCTGCGAAGTGGCGGCGCACGCCAAGTCGCTTGGCCTAACGATCGACGGTTTGCTCGACCAGATTTATCGCGAGCTCGGCTTCTATTCCGAAAAGAACGGCGCGCTCACGTTCGACGGCGCGGAAGGCGCGGCCAAGATCCAGCGCCTCCTCGCCACCTATGTGCAGAACCCGCCTAACGACATGCTGGGGAGTAAAGTGACTTCGGTCCGCAATTTCGAAACGGATACGGTCCGGGACATGGAAGGGGACGAAATCCCGCGGGAAAAGATGCTGATTTTTACCCTGGCCGACGAGACCCGGGTGGCGGTGCGCGGCTCTGGGACCGAGCCCAAGATCAAATACTACCTTTTGGCGCAACGCCGTCCGTTGGGGAAGGAGTTCAGCGCGGAAGAGCTCGCTGCGCTCAAGCCGGAAGTGGAAGAGAAACTTGAGGCTCTTTGGAAATGGCTGCAGGAGGACGCCAAAACGAGAGCCGGTTAGTGTCGCCGCGAAGGAGGCTGCTTCTGTAGACGCTTCGCTCTGTGAAGCGCGGGGGACGCGCCTCCGTGGCAAATCCCGCCCCCGCGCCTCCCCGAGGGAGGGGTCTACAAGCCGCCAACGACAAAATCGTGGTCGCCGCTCGACATCTGGCGGCGCGCAGACACAGTTGTTGGCCATGAGCGAAATCGGTCTCAACGTCGGTGAAATTTCGCGCCTGAAAACGATTGGCCTCGGCTGGGGCGTGATGGCCGGCTCCCAGCTGACCGATCGCGCGGATGAAATGGATGGGGCCGAATTTCTCGACACCCTCACTCGCGAACTGAAGGACGCCGTTTATCCGTCGCGGGAAAAGGCGGATACCGGGCGCCGGAAGCGCCGCCCCTGATTTTCGAGTGAGCGAAACGTCGCCGACCGGTAAGTGGCTCAGGTTTTGGCCGTGGCTCGGCGCGATCGCGACCGGCCTGCTCACGACGCTCTGCTTTGCGCCGTTCGAGCAGACGTGGATCTGCTGGATCGCGCTCACGCCGCTTTTGACGGCGGTCTGGTTTTCAGGCGAGGGCACGAAGCGCCGCTGGCTGCGCGATCTCCTCCTCGGATACGTCGCCGGGGTGATTTTTTTCTGGGGCGTCTTTTCGTGGCTCTACACCGTGACCGTGCCGGGAATGATCGTGGTCGGTCTGTATATGGGTGTGTATTTTGCGCTTTGGGCGTGGCTCGCCGGATTGCTGCGCCCGCGCCCGCTGCCCGCGCCTCCGCTGCGCCGCCCCGGCTGGCCGACTTCTCAGCCTAACGACTCGCCACCAGAGGCGCGTTCGCCCTGGCTCAACTCTTTTCGCAACCTCGGGCTCGCGCTCATCCTCGCCGCCGGCTGGACCGCGCTGGAATGGGTCCGCGGCTGGATGTTCAGCGGCTGGGGCTGGAACTGCCTCGGAGTTCCGCTGCACGACATTTTGCCGATCATCCAGGTGGTGGAAATCACCGGCGTCGCCGGTCTGTCGTTCACGGTCGCGTTCGCCAACGTCATCGGGGTCGCGACGGTGCGACGGTTTACGATCGAGAGCCGGATCCAGATTCGACGACCGCATTATGACTTCACGTTGACGCTCGCCGGAATCGTCGGCCTGTGCGGCTACGGCATTCGCCAACTCCAAATGCCGGCCGAGACCGAGCCGCTGCGAATCGCCGCCGTGCAAGCCAACGTGCCACGCGAGGAAAAATTCAGCCGCGAGTTTCAAGCGAAAATCTTTGCGCAGTTCGATCGCCTGACGCGTGTCGGGCTCGCGGTGCAGCCGCCACCGCAATTAATTATCTGGCCGGAGAGTTCCACGCCTGCGCCGGCGCTGCTCGACCAGGATAATTACCGGTTTGTGATGCATCTCTCGGCCTCGATCAAAACTGACCTGCTTCTCGGCACAATCGATGCCGACCAAAACGGCGACTACAACGCTGCGCTCCTCATCTCGAACGGCGGCGAGAAAGTTCAGGAGTATCGCAAGTTGCACCTCGTGCCTTTCGGCGAATACGTCCCTGGCCGGAAGAGCGTGCCGTTCATCTCGAAAATCGTGGGCGACCAGGTCCCGTCTGATTTCACCCGGGGGAAAGAGCCGGTGGTTTTCCGCCTAACGACCGACGAGGTTAAGGTGGCGCCGCTGATTTGTTTCGAGGACACGCTCGGCGAATTGACCCGGCAATTTGTCCTGCGCGGCGCGAACCTGCTCGCCAACGTGACTAACGACGGCTGGTTCCTGCGCTCGGCCGCTTCGCAGCAGCATCTGGAGAACGCGATCTTTCGCTGCGTTGAGACGAGACGCCCGATGGCACGCGCGGCCAACACGGGCGTCACTTGTTTTGTGAATCGCTTCGGTCGAGTCACACAGGTGCTGCTCGATTCCCAGGGGAGCCAGTTTACCGAGGGCGTTCTGACCGGCACGGTGGCAGTGCCGACGAATGGCGTGATCACCTTTTATGTGCGGCATGGCGAGCTTTTCGCAAAAGCCTGCGGCGGGTTGGTCCTGCTCTTTCTCTTGACCCAGGTTCCCCGGCTCGTTAGGCGAAAGGAACCGTTCAAATGAGCGACCCGGTTATTCTCGCGCGCGGCCTGCGCAAATCATACGGAGCACTCGAAGCGGTCAAGGGAATCGACTTCGAAGTCAGCGCCGGAGAGGTCTTCGGGCTCCTTGGGCCAAACGGCGCCGGCAAGACGACGACGGTCGAGATTCTTGAGGGCCTGCGCCCGCGCAGCGGCGGCGACGTGAAGGTTCTCGGTTTCGACCCGGAACGTCAGAAGCAGGCATTGAAGGATCGAATCGGCGTCTGCCTGCAAGCGACGAATTTGCCGGACAAGATCAAAGTGCACGAAGCGCTCGATCTCTTTGGAGCGTTTTATACCAACAACGTCGACGGCAACGCGCTTCTCCGTCGGCTGCAGCTCTGGGAAAAACGCGAGGCCGGTTACGCGACGCTCTCCGGCGGACAGAAGCAGCGACTCGCTCTGGCCCTCGCGCTCATTAACGATCCGCAGATGCTTTTTCTGGACGAGTCGACGACTGGAATGGATCCGCAGGTGCGGCTGGAGATTCGCGATTTAATCGAGGAACTGCGGGCCGAGAAACGCACCATCCTGATGACGACGCATTACATCGAGGAGGCAGAAAGGCTCTGCGACCGGGTCGCGATCATCGACGACGGAGTGATCATCGCGATCGGCTCGCCGCGCGAGTTGCAGCAAAAGAGCGCGACACAGTCGAGCATCGAAATCTCATTAGGTCAGCCGCTTCCGCCCGTTGAATTGCCCGCCTGGCCCGATGCCATCCGCACGATTGTGAACGACGACCGGCGCCGGATCTCGGTTAGTTCGAGCCGTCCGGCGCAGACTTTGGTGGAAATGATTCGCTGGATTGACGGCCAGGGGCTGGAACTGGCCGACGTTCATTTGAAACGCCCGACGTTGGAAGACGTCTTTATCGAAATGACCGGAAAACGTCTGCGCGAATGAGAATGATGTCTTCAACCTGGAACAGAGCCGGCGGGAGGAAGGTAGCACAAGCTTCCAGCTTGCAGGCTCATGAAACGTGCTCGCGTTACTATCCGATGAAAGCCTTTCTCGCCCTGCTCAAAATCGATCTCCGGCTCGCGGCCCGGAATCGGACGGTTCTTTTCTTTAATTATTTTTTCCCCCTCATGTTTTTCTTTGTCTTCGCGCAGATGTTCGACGCCAACCAGGGCTCCGCCATCCTCCAAGTGGTCGCGATGGTCATCGTCCTCGGCATTCTCGGGAACGGGCTCTTCGGCGCGGGGATGCGCGCGGTCCAGGAGCGGGAGGAAAACGTTCTCCGGCGCTACAAAGTGACGCCGATTTCGCCGGTGCCGCTGCTCGCGGCCTCGATGATTACCGGTGTTGTCCTCTTTCTCCCGAGCGTGGTGCTGATCATTTTCCTGGCGCACCAGTTTTACGGGATGCCAATCCCGGGGCAGCTCATCTCGCTCCTCGTTTTCGTCTGTCTCGGAGCGATCGCTTTCCGTTCGTTAGGCCTGATCATTGCCGCGGTCGTCAATTCCTCGCAGGAGAGCAACATCCTCATCCAGCCGATCTACATGGCGATGCTTTTTCTGAGCGGCGCGACCATCCCCATCATCTACATGCCGCATTGGCTGCAGAATATTACGCAGTTCATCCCCGCGACTTACCTCATGACCGGAATCGGCGGGATCCTGCAGCGCGGCGAAACGATCATGGCGAATTGGCTCTCGGTCGTGGCGCTTGTCCTGACCACGGTGGTCGGGACATTTATTGCGACCAAGCTCTTCCGCTGGGAAAAAGAGGAGAAACTCCGCGCCTCCGCCAAGCTCTGGGTGCTGGTGGTGTTGCTTCCGTTTCTTTGCCTCGGCGCCTACCAAGCCTGGAGCCAGCACGATCTCGTCAAAGCCAAGATCCTCGCCCGCGACCTGCGCCGCGGTCAGACCTGGCTGATTCAGAACGCACGCATCTTCGTCGGTAACGGCAAGGTGATCGAGTCCGGCGCCGTCCTCCTGAAAGGGGGCAAGATCGCCGAGGTTTACGACGGCACGTTCCCAGATGCGAAAACCCTGAACGCCGAACCAATCGATGGCGCCGGCAAGACGATCCTGCCCGGGTTGATCGACGTGCACGTGCATATTGGCGGGCCGGGCGGCTTTTACGAAGACTGGACGAAGTTCGACCCGGCGAAAGCCAACGAACGCGCGCTGGAAGCCTATCTCTACTGCGGCGTGACCGCCGTCCGGAGCGCCGGTGACAAGGTCGATGACATGATCAAGCTGCGGGCGCGCTTTAATAGCGGCGAAAGCCTGGGCGCCGAACTATTTCTCTGCGGCCCGCTTTTCACCGCGGAAGGAGGACACGGCACTGAGTATGCGAAGAATATGCCGGAAATGGCGCGCTCCAGTTTCAATGCGCAGTTCCTCCGAATTCCGAAATCACCTGAGGAAGCACGCAAACAGGTCGACGAGCTGGCGGCCAAAGGCGTGAACGCAATCAAGGGTGTCCTCGAGGCGGGTGTCCCGGGTTACACCTTTAACCGGATGAATCTCGGGCTGCTTGGCGCGGTCGTGCAGGAGGCGCATGCGAAGAAATTGCCGGCCTCGATCCACACGGGCGACGCCCGCGACGTGACAGACGCGGTGTCGTTAGGCGCGGACTCGATCGAGCACGGTTCCTTCCGCGATGAAATTCCCGAGGCGACGATCGCAGAGATGAAGGCGAAGGGGATCGCGTTCGATCCGACCTTGAGCGTGGTGGAAGGGCTCTCCGATTTTGCCAAAGGAAAAACTGACCTGCTCAAGCGTTCGTTAGTCCAGCAGGTCACGACAAAGGAACTGCTCACCGGCACCGAGCACGCGGCGAGTAATGCGGAGATGAAATCGATGCGCGACGGGCTGAGCCGTTATCCGATCTCGATGGAGATCGGCGGGCGCAACCTGCTGAAGGCCTGGCACGCTGGCATCATGCTCGTGACGGGATCCGACGCGGGCAATTTCCTCGTCCTGCATGGGCCGACTGTGCAGCGGGAAATTGAGCTTTGGGCGGCCGCGGGCATCCCGCTCGATGTCGCCCTCCAGGCCGCGACCTACAACGCCGCGCGGCTTCTGCGTGCCGACCAGCGCATCGGCACGATCGAGAAAGGAAAAGAAGCGACGCTCATCGTGGTCGATGGCAATGCGTTACAGGATGTGCGAGCGCTTTCCTCGATCTCAAATGTTTTTCTGAAAGGCGAACGCGTCCGACGAGCCGAAATTTTCGAGCAGAAATAGGGGAGCGCCGGGTTTGTAGACGCTTCGCTCTGCGAAGCGCGGGAACAGATGTCGCCCGCGGGAGCGACCCGAAAGCTGGCCGCACGAACGCCTAACGATAGTGGAGCCGAATCAGCCGCGGCGGTTGCTCGAGGATGACGAGGAAAAGGTTGTCATAATCGGATTCGCTGACGTTGACCCGGGATTTGACCCCGAGTGCGTTGATCATTTGCGGAAGAGTGTTGGAATGCCCGACCACGAGAACATTGCCCGGGCCGGCTTTGGCTTTCGCAATCAGCGAGCGAAGATCGTCCGCCGGGATCACTTCCGGGCTGATGCCTAACGTCTCGGCCAGCGGCGTTGCCGTATCCCTTGTCCGTTTGTATTCGCTGGTATAGATGGCCTTGATGTTGGCGTCCCGGAGGGCCCGGGCAAGGGACTGCGCCCGGGCCTTTCCCTCGGGGGAGAGTCCCGTATCGGAGGGCACACGGCCGCTAATGGTAGCGCGCTCGGCGTGACGAACGAAAAAAATTGCCGGCGATTCGGCGCGCGCGCCGGTCGCGATCAGGGCTGCGGCCAGAATGAAGAACAGGTTTCTCATTCAGCAGGATAATGCTTTTTCTCTCCAAGCAAGTTGGGCGAGATTGCCGCATGCAGCCTATCGCGGGACTTCATCACATCACCGCCATCGCCGGTCCGGCCCAGGAGAATCTCGATTTCTACGTTGGCGTTCTCGGGATGCGCCTGGTCAAGAAGAGCGTCAACCAGGACGACCCTGGCACGTATCATTTTTTCTACGCCGACGCCGAGGGACATCCCGGAACGGACCTGACGTTTTTCCCCTGGGCGCAGCTTGCGCCGCATCGGGAGGGCTACGGATTAAGCGCGGAAGTCTCGCTGGCCGTGCCGCCGGGAAGCCTGCCGTTTTGGAGTGCGCGGCTGGGACGTTATGGGGTGCAAATGTCCGATGTCGAGGTGCGCTTCGGGCAACGCGTTCTGCCGCTCGTCGATCCGCATGGTCTGCGGCTCAGCCTAACGGAAAGCGAAACGTCGTTAGGCCGGCCGTTTACGCCGTGGGATCGCGGCCCGATCCCGGTCGAGCGTCAGATCCGCGGACTGGAAAGCGCGCGCCTGGTGGAGCACGATCTCGAACCGACCGCTTCCTTTCTTGCCGAAGCACTCGGGTTTCGGAAGATCGGCGAGGAAGAAGGCTGGACCCGCTATGGTCTGGGCGAGGGCATTTCCGGGCAGTATGTCGATCTGCGTGCGCTGCCGACCGCGCGCCGCGGCGCGTGGGGGACGGGTAGCGTGCATCATATCGCCTGGCGAATGCAGGACGATGCGCATGAATTGGAGGTGCGCGCGGAGGTGGCGCAGCATGGCGCCCAGCCTACGCCGGTGATCGATCGTTTTTGGTTTAAGTCCGTTTATTTTCGAGAACCGGGTGGTGTGCTTTTCGAGTTGGCGACTGACGGTCCCGGTTTTGGCGTGGACGAGGAACATGAGACGCTGGGCGAATCGCTTGTCCTTCCCCCCTGGCTGGAATCCGATCGGAGCGCGATCGAAGCGGTGCTTCCTAAGCTGATCCCGCCAGCCGCGACTTAGGCGCACGCGGCTTTCGATTCTCGTGCGAATCCCGGTTGGACGTGGGAAGGCGACGCGTGGAAAGTTGCCGTTGCGTCATCTCATGCTCACCGAAATCGATCGTCTTACCGCCCTTCGCGAGGCCCGCCCGAAGGAAAGCCTCTTCGCCGAAAAAGATTGGCTTCTTTCCCCCGAACCCTTCGCGATCGATGAAAAAAGCAGGGCCGATCTCGAGCGCCTCGGTCATCAGCTTTTTGTTTTTCAACGCGCCTGCAACCAACTCTACCAACAAAGCGCGAAGGGCAAGCAGCCAGCGTGGGTCGCGCGCTATCTCGATATCGGCAAGCCGCCGGAGCTGATCGAGTTTTCGCGCCGGAAAGAATTTCGCGAGGCGCTCCCGCGTGTCATTCGCCCCGATCTCGTCCTGACGGACGAAGGCTGGACGATCGCGGAAGTGGACTCCGTCCCCGGCGGCATCGGGCTGACGGCATGGCTGAATCAAACCTACGCCGGGCTCGGCTCGGACGTGATCGGCGGGGCGGACGGGATGCTTGACGGGTTCGCCACCGTTTTGCCTGACGGCGGTGACATTGTGGTGTCGCAGGAGTCGGCCACTTACCGGCCGGAGATGGAATGGATCGTCCGGCATTTGAACGAGCGAATGGTAGCGCAAGCTTCCAGCTTGCAGAATGAGACGAGCAAGCTGGAAGCTCGCTCTACCTTTTCCTGGAAAGTCGAGGCCGCCGAGAATTATCAGCCGCAGGCGGGACGCGATGTCTACCGGTTCTTCGAGCTGTTCGATCTGCCGAATCTGCCGGGAATCACGACCTTGATTGAAACGGCAGGGCGCGGCGAACTGATTGTGACGCCGCCGTTCAAGCCGTATCTCGAGGAGAAAATGTGGTTCGCCTTTTTCTGGCTCCAACCCCTGCGCGATTTCTGGCGGCGCGAGCTGGGCGACAAATATTTTCGAACCCTGCAAAAGATCATCCCCTACACTTGGATTCTCGATCCGACCCCGTTGCCGCAGCATGCCGTGATCCCGCGGCTCGAGATCCACGACTGGCGGGAAGCGGCTCGTTTCAGCCAGAAAGAGCGCGATCTCTTGCTAAAGGTGAGCGGATTTTCGCCGTTAGGCTGGGGTAGCCGCGGAGTCGCGCTCGGGGCCGATTTGCCGCACTCGGAATGGGAGCAGCGGATCAACGACGCCCTCGCGAATTTCGAGCGCGAGCCGACGATCATGCAGCGTTTTCACAAGGGGCGCCTGTTCGATCATCCGTATTGGGACGCGGGAACGGACGAGCTCAAGACGATGCACGGCCGGGTCCGGCTGTGTCCTTATTATTTTGTCGAAGCCGATGGCGTGAGCTTGCGCGGTGCGTTAGCCACGATCTGCCCGGCGGACAAAAAACTTCTCCATGGAATGAACGACGCGATTCTCGTGCCGAGCCGTTTCGCAGAACTGTAGCCGAGGTCGCTGACCCCGTCGGCTCCGGCATCGCTCCAGGACCGGGGTCAGCGACCCCGGCTACAACCGCAACCCGCGCGGGATTAAAAAGCGATCGAGAAGATCAAATAATCCCTGCACTAATAGGGCCAGAAGTGCGGCCGGGATGGCGCCTTCCAAGATCGTGGCGTGGTCGTTGAGATTAAGCCCGCTCAGGATCGGCTCGCCCAGACCGCCGGCGCCGATCAAGGCCGCAAGCGTGGCGGTGCCGATGTTGATCACCGCGCTGGTTTTGATGCCCGCCAGAATCGTTCGTGAGGCGAGCGGCAGATAAATTTTCCGCAATCGCGCGCCGGGCTCGAGCCCAAGCGCGGCTGCGGAATCGCGCAGCGCGGGCGGGATCTCCTGCAAGCCGGTCGCGGTGTTGCGGACGATGGGAAGCAGCCCGTAAAGAAAGAGCGCGACAATCGCGGTCGTTGCGCTGATACCGAGAAAAGGAACGGGCACGAGGAGCGCGAGCAGGGCGAGCGACGGGATGGTTTGGATCATGCCGACGATGGCCAAGATGGCCTGGCCGACCGGACCGCCGCGACTGGCGACGATGCCTAAGGGCAGGCCGATCAGGACGGAAAGCAGGAGCGAAATGCCCGCCAGTTCAAGGTGGCGGCTGATCCAGCGCGCGAGCTTGGGCCAGAGGTCGCGCTGCGGGGCGCCCTCTTTGGTCGCAGGATGGAAATAAAGCGATGCGGCATACGCGTAGTCCTTGGAGCGCTCGGCCGCGGCGTTGAGCGCGATCATTTTCTTCTCATCGATCCCGCCGAAATGATTGAGCGCGGCGACGGCGCGGGGATCGAGTTGCAGCCGGTAGAGAAAGACCGCTTTGTATTCCGGGAAAAAATGCCGGTCATCGCGCAGGACGACGAGATCGTTCTCCTGGATTTTGGCGTCGGTCGAGTAAGCGTCCTTCAGGTCGATCGAGCCGCGAGCGAGGGCGGCGTAGCCGATCGCGTGGTCGATTCCGCTCACGTTAGGCATCGTTAGGCCATAAGCCGCCACGAGCGGGCGCCAACCGTCCTGGCGATCGAGGAATTCATGGGTGAGCCCGGCTTTCAGCTTGGGATGGCGGAGGAGATCGCTGATCGCATGAATGCCCAGCTTCTCCGCCGCCGCGCGCCGCATTACCAGCGCATAGGAATTGTTGAAGCCAAGATCGGCGGACATTCCGACCCCGGATTTCTTCAATGCGTCGCGCATTTCGGCGGAGGAGAGGCGTTCTTTCGTCTTGAGAATCTCTTCTCCGATTGTGCCGGTGTATTCCGGGTAAAGATCGATCTGCCCGCCGTTCAAGGCCTGCCAGAGGATAATCGTCCCGCCCATCCCGGCCCGTTCCTGCACTGCGAAGCCAGCGCGTTCGAGAACCATCCTGGCAATCCCGCCCAGGACGTAGGATTCGGTAAATTTCTTTGATCCAACGACGATCGACTCGGAGGCGACGGACGAGGTCGCGATCAGAAAGAGAAGCAGGAATCCGAGTTTCAAAACGCGGCGCTCCTTTGCGCGTTGATGAATTGGGAAACGAAATCGCTCACCGGACGATCGCGCAGGTCGGCTGCGCTTCCGCGTTGAACGATGCGTCCTTCGTTCATCAGCACGATCTCGTCCGCGAGATAGGCGGCTTCGCCCATGTCGTGCGTGACGAGCAGCGTGGTCTGTTGCAGGCGCGCAAAAATTTCCTTCAGATCGCGCTGTAATGCCGATCGAACGAGCGGGTCGAGCGCGCCGAGCGGTTCGTCCAGGAGCAGCACTTCGGGCGAAAGCATCAGGGCGCGCATGAGGCTGACCCGCTGGCGCTGGCCGCCGGAGAGTTCGGCCGGATAACGATCGAGCGCGTCGCGTGGGAATTGCGAGAGCGCGCAAAGCTCCTCCAGGCGGGAATGCATCTCTTCCGCCGTGCGGCCGAGATGGCGCGACATAAGGAGAACGTTGGCCCGGGCCGTGAGATGTGGGAAGAGACCGCCTTCCTGAATCAGGTAGCCGACACGGCGGCGAATTTCTTGCGCGTTGGCGTCAGTGACTTCGGTGCCGTCGAACAGAACCTGACCGGTGTCGGGCCGGAGGAGGGCGATGACGAGTCGGAGCAGGGTCGATTTTCCGCACCCGCTGGGGCCGATCAGCGCCGTCGTTAGGCCGGGTTTGAAATCCAGGTCGGTCGGATGCAGCGCGGTGGCGCCCCCGAATTTTTTGCTGACCCCGATCAACCGAACAAGCGAATCCATGAAATGTAGAGGCGGCTGTGTCAGCCGCAGGCGCAACGGAAGCGGGCGACACGCCCGCCACTACACCTGAGAGGTCAGAGCGTGGTAAAGTGAAAAACGGCGAAGAGTTTTCGCGGGTCGGTCCAGACCCGGGCCATCTGAAAGCCGGCCGAGGCCGCCAGCGCGCTGAAGCCGTCGATCGTGTGTTTGTAGGAAAATTCCGTGATGATTTTTTCGCCGGGAGCGAAATCAAATTCGCGATCTCCGAGATGAACGGTTTGCTCCTGCTCACTGATAAGGTGCATCTCGATCCGATGTGCTTCCTCATTGTAGATGGCGCGATGCCGCCATTGCGAAAGATCGAAGTCGGCTTCCAGCTCGCGGTTGGCCCGCTCGATCATGTTGAGATTGAAGGCGGCGGTGACGCCGGCGCTGTCGTTGTAGGCAGCTTCGAGAACGTCCTTCGATTTTTGCAGGTCGACGCCGATGATGAGTCCGCCGCTGTGGCCGCAAAGTTTCGCCACCCGGGTAAGGAAATGACAGGCGACTTCGGGCTGCATGTTGCCGATGGTCGAACCGGGGAAATAGACCGCGATGTGGGCGGGCTTTTGCGACGGCGTTGGCAGCTCGAGGGGCTGGAGGTAATCGGCGCAGACCGGGAGAATCTCGAGCGCCGGCATTTCGCGGCTGAGCGCTTCGGCTGATTCCGTCAGGCGCTGTTTGGAGATATCGACCGGCAGATAGGCGATCAGATTTTTAAGATGTCCGAGCAGCATCCGCGTCTTAACCCCGGCGCCGGTTCCGAAGCCAACCAGTTCGGCGTTATCGCCGATCGACTCTGCGATCTCAGGGCCGTAGTGACGAAGAATCTCCGTTTCCGTGCGCGTGACGTAATATTCCGGCAACTCGCAGATCTCCTGGAAAAGGTCCGAGCCGCGTTCGTCGTAGAAAAATTTGCTCGGTAGCGTGCGCGGCGCGGCCGAGAGACCAGCGATGGCCTGGTCGAGAAAGTCAGAAGCGGCCGGTTCGAGATCGAGCACGTTTACCCCACCAGGCGTGCCCTTCATGCCGGGTCGCGCGCGAGCCGGATGCCGGTGAACTGCCAGCGCTTTTCCGGTTGAAAGAAATTGCGATCGGTCGGGCGAATGTGGTTCTGCGAAGTTGCGCAGGAGCCGCCGCGCAGGACCATCTGGTTGCTCATGAACTTGCCGTTATATCCGCCGAGCGCTCCGTGCGCGGCATGGTAGCCGGGGTAGGGGAGGTAGGCGCTGCGCGTCCATTCCCAGACGTCGCCATACATCTGCTCCAGCTTTCCGTTAGGCTGGGAAGCAACCGGGGCGGGATGGAAGCCTTCGGTGTCGACAAAGTTACCTTCGATCGGCAAACCGGCCACGGCCCGTTCCCATTCGAACTCAGTCGGCAAGCGGGCACCGCTCCAGTTGGCAAAAGCGTCTGCTTCGAAGTAGCTGACATGAGTCACCGGTTCGGATTCATCGATCGGGCGCATCCCGGAGAGAGTGAAATTCCACCACTTCCCGTCGCGCTTGCTCCAGTAGAGCGGCGCTTCCGAACGCTGTTCATTGACGGTGGTCCAGCCTAACGAGAGCCAGAACTCCGGTCGGGTGTAGCCGCCCGATTCAATGAAGGCGAGGTATTCCCCGTTCGTGACCGGGCGCGTCGCGAGCGAGAAGGGCAGGACGAGCGCGCGATGGCGCGGGCCTTCGTTGTCGTAGCTGAAGTCGGGGCCGGCGTGACCGATCTCGAGCGTAGTCTCGGGAAAATCTATGTATCTCGCCGGAGCGATCTCGCGCCTCTCCATCCGATCGTCGCGTTTCCGAAAAACCGGGTGGAGCGGGTTGTGTGAGAAAACATTCTTAATGTCGGTCACGAGCAGTTCCTGGTGCTGTTGTTCGTGATGCAGGCCGATAATGAAGACCGGCTCAAGATCGTTGAGCAATTCGTCGTCCGCAGTCTCGAGCAATTCCTGGATGTGGGCGTCGATCGATTTCCGGAAACGAAACGTCTCCGCCACGGTCGGGCGGGAGATTAAACCGCGCAGGTCGCGCTGATGCATGTCGCCCGCGGCGTTATAATAGGAATTGAAAAGGTAGGCGTATTCCGGGACCACGGTTTGGTAAGAGGGCATCCAAACCTTGAGGATGAAAGTTTCGAAAAACCAACTGGTGTGTGCGAGGTGCCATTTCGTCGGGCTTACGTCCGGCATCGATTGCACGACGCAATCTTCCGGTTGGAGCGTCTCGCAGAGGGTTTCGGAAAATCCGCGGACCTGCTGAAACCGAGTGAGCAGGTGCTCGACGCGGCTTCCTTTTTTCCCCGGCCGCGCCTCCACGATGGAGGGCGCCTCCGGTTCGGTAATCGAAGCGGTGCCCATTACGATTCGCGCTCGTTATCGAGTTTTTCCCACCGCGCTTCGACCATCTGGTCATGCGCCGCCTCCTCGAGACCGCCGCTCACGAGTTCCTCGCCGACGTTGACGTCCTCCTCGAAACCATTCTTCGGCGCACGATGACCGGAAGCACCAACGACCTCGTCGTGTTCGCTCCTCTCGTCGTCCCTGTCGTCGCCGACTTCCGGCGTGTGCGAGCCTTCGACGCCGGTCAATTCGTTCTTGGCCTGATGCCAATCCGCTTCCGTGAATTCGTCGGCATTGCGTTCATCAATCATCGCGATCTCGCGCGCTCGTTTTTCGACCGTCTCGGGCGAAGGGACGCCGAGACCGTTCCCGTGCAGGCTGATTTTTCCGTGCGGCGAAGGCGAGTGCTCATTCATACTGGTTAATACGCAACCTGGACTCAGAACGTTCGCATCGAAGAGCCGTTTATGCATCTCTGCAGGCGGTTTTTTCCGGGGAGCGAACACGTTCCGGATCGCCGCTAGTGTCGGGCGTGGAGCCCTTCGCTGACGGGAACGGAAAAATCCTTTAACCGGGTTCGTCGGATTCTAGAAAATAAAGCAGACATTCCATCGCCTGGCCGGAATCCGCCTCCATCGAAACGTGAGGGAGAGGCGGGGGCGGGAATCGAACCCGCGAATAGAGGTTTTGCAGACCCCGACCTTACCACTTGGCTACCCCGCCGAGAGTCGCGAACCGGAGCGTAGGCGCGCGCTTCGGAGGTGTCAACGCAGGGGCTTTCAACTGCGCGAAAAAGAGCGGCGCGAGCATTCGCTTGTCATAGAATTGTAACCCGACCGGGGAAGATTTTTCTTGCATCTTACGGGAGATCGCAGGTAAAGAAGGGCCGGCGGTTGGCGCATGACGCTCGATAATCGAGGCCCCTCCCATTCGTGCTCTATCAATCTTAACCGAGCTTCTATCGAAGCTCACGACCCAAGGAAACCATGGCGAAGCGGAATTTATACTTAGCTCAGAACCTGTCCCCGATTGCACGAATCTTTCGATCAGTAACGTTTGCGGGCTGTCTGCCGATCCTCGCCATAGCTTTGGCGACTACGGCTTCCACCAGCCACGCTGACCCTCTCGAGGCGCAGCGCGTGGCCAGTGGCTTCACCATCCCTCTCTACGTTTGTGCACCCCCGGGAGACACAACCCGAATCTTTGTGACGGAGCAGCATGGGCTGATCAAGATCGTCAACCTCTTCTCAGGAACGGTAAATTCGACTCCATTTCTCGATATCACTGCTGAAGTCGGCCAAGGACAGGGGACTGGGATCCTTGGCATGACCTTCGATCCTAACTACGCGACGAATGGTCATTTCTACGTCGCCTACACCACTGGTGACACCAACGCCGAGGTCTCACATCTCGCCCGCTTCACGGTCACGGCCGATCCCGACCTCGCCGATCCTGCAACCGAAGTGACGGTGATCACCGCCGCTCAAAACCAGCCCGACCACGATTTCGACTGGATCGGCTTTAGCAACCGCCCCGGCGATGAAGGCAACCTCTACATCTGCAGCGGTGACGGCGGCGGGAGCGACGACAACGAATTCGGCCACCTCGAACCAGACGGCAATGCGCAGAGCACGCAGACATTGCTCGGTAAAATTTTGCGAATTCATATCGAGGACGATGGCTCCTATACGATCCCGATGGATAACCCTTTCTTTGGGTCGACCACGGAAAAACAGGAGATTTTTACCTACGGTCTGCGGAACCCCTTCCGCGCAAGCTTTATTCCCACCGGCGATATGCTCATCGGCGATGTCGGAGAGCACCAACGTGAAGAGCTGGACCTGCAAAGCGCTTCCAATCCCGGCGGGGGCGAAAACTATGGGTGGCGTTATCGCGAGGGCCTCATCCAGAACCCGACCTACCCAAATGCAACGCCGCCACCGAACGCGGTAGATCCAATTCTCGATTACGATCACGCGACGACCGGTCTGTGCGTGATCGGCGGTTATGTTTATCGCGGAACCCAGGTTGCCGCACTCCAGGGCCTTTACCTCTTCGGCGACTGCTTCGGTCCAAGGACAGGCGATTTTACCGGCAAGATCTTCACCCTGTCCTACGACAATGGAACGGTCTCGAATTTCCAGGAGATCACGTCCCAACTCTTCCCGACGAAAGTGGGCGGGTATACGCTGTCGGGTATCACTTCATTTGGTGAAGACGATAGCGGCGAGATTTATGTCACCGCGATTGGGGGCGACGTTTTCAAGATCACCGGCGATGCCCCGTCGCCGACTCCGACTCCGACTCCGACTCCGACTCCGACTCCGACTCCGACTCCGAGCCCGACTCCCACTCCTTCGCCGACGCCTAGCCCGTCTCCAACTCCTACACCTACTCCGACGCCAACCCCGACACCGACGCCCACCCCAACGCCCAGTCCGAGCCCAACTCCAACTCCCAGTCCGACCCCGACGCCGACCCCGACGCCCTCGCCGACGCCGTTCTACGATGTGCAGTTGGGCAATATCTCGACCCGGTTGGCGGTTGGGACAGCTGATAACGTCCTGATTGGCGGATTCATCGTCACTGGCACGGAGCCGAAGCAGGTCATTGCCCGGGCGATTGGACCATCCTTGTCCGTAGCGGGGGCGCTAGGGGATCCAATTTTGGAACTCCACGACTCGACCGGCGCCACGATCGCGACGAACGACGACTGGCAGGGGGCGGCGAACAAGCAGGCGATCATCGACTCTGGTTTTGCGCCGAGCGACGACAAGGAATCGGCCATTCTGATAACTCTTGGTCCAGGCGTCTACACGACCATTGTGCGAGGCGTTGATGAGACGACAGGCGTCGCCCTTGTTGAAGTCTACGATTTGGATCGGACGGTCGACTCGAAGCTGGCCAACATCTCGACCCGTGGCTTCGTTCAGACGGGTGACAATGTTTTGATCGGTGGATTAATCATCCAGGGTAATGTCGATACCACAGTGCTGGTGCGCGGGATCGGTCCGACACTCGCCGATGCCGGCGTCGATGGCGTCCTGGCCGACCCGATCCTGGAGTTGCACGACGCCAATGGCGTCCTGATCACCTCCAACGATAACTGGAGAGATACCAACGAGTCGGAAATTGAAACGACCGGACTGGCGCCGGCCAATGACAACGAGTCAGCCATCCTGGCTACCCTCAGTCCGGCAAGTTACACCGCGATCGTAAAAGGGAAAAACGACTCCACCGGCGTTGGCTTGGTAGAAGTCTATGACCTTCGCCCGTAACCCTAGCCTTATCACCCTGACCGATACTCATCAGCCGCTACGAGCAACTAGAAGAATCATGAGCACCGCAAAAAAAACAGACCGACCGACCCAATTCTTGGCCACGGCTTTTCGCCGCTTCCCTTGCGCAGGATACCTGGCCACCCTCGCCCTGGCCCTAACCATGGCCACCAGTCACGCCGGCATTGAAGCCGTGCGGGTTGCGACCGGCTTTAACACGCCTCTTTACGTCTGTGCCCCGCCCGGGGATACCAGCCGTATTTTTGTGGCGGAACAGCATGGGTTAATCAGGATCGTGAACTTGCCCTCGGGCACAGTGAATGCGACGCATTATCTCGATCTCACCGACAGGGTGGGGCTTGGTCAGGGCCCGGGCATCCTCGGGATGACTTTCGATCCTAATTATTCGACCAACGGCTACGTCTATGTCAGTTGGACAAGCGCGGACGACGGACTCTACAGCTCGGGTATCTCCTACGTCGCCCGTTATACGGTCACGGCCGACCCCGACGTCGCGGACCGCGACTCTGAGGTGAAGATCATTAGCGTCGATCAGCCGAATACTGATCATGACTTTGACTGGATCGGCTTCAGTAACCGACCCGGCGACGACGGCAATCTCTACATTTGCTCGGGAGACGGCGGCGGCCTCAATGACAATGGCTTCAATCACCTCAAGCCGTATGGCAACGCCCAAAGCACTGAAACCCTGCTGGGCAAAATTCTACGCATCCACATCGAGAGCGACGGCAGTTATACGATCCCGATCGATAATCCGTTTTTCGGCGATTCGCCTCCGACGCGTCAGGAGATCTGGGCCTTCGGCGTGCGCAATCCTTTTCGGGCGAGCTTTGATAGCGTCACGGGCGACTTCATCTTTGGCGACGTTGGCGAAACCAAACGCGAGGAAGTTGACGTTCAACCAGCCTCCAATCCTGGTGGCGGCGAAAACTACGGCTGGCGATATCGCGAAGGCACAATCGCGAATCCATTCTTTGATGGCGACCCGCTGCCTCCTAATTTCAATCCGGTGGAACCGATCATTGATTACGCGCACGACACCACCGGCATCTGTGTGATCGGCGGCTACATTTACCACGCCGGCGCGGTGCCGGACTTGGATGGTCTCTATGTTTTCGGCGACTGCTTCGGGCCTAATACCGGAGATTTTACCGGCAAAATGTTTACCCTTCGCTACGAGAACGGAGTGGTTTCAGATTTCACCGATATCACCTCTCAGTTGTTCCCCACCAAAGTCGGCGGTTACACGTTGAGCGGTGTCACTTCTATGGGGCTGGACGCCAGCGGGGAGCTTTACATCACCACTTTTGGCGGCGGAACTCCGACCGGCGGAGACGTCTTCAAGATCATCAGTGATGGCGATCCAACGCCGACCCCGACCCCGACGCCGAGTCCGACGCCGAGTCCGACGCCCACTCCCACGCCCACTCCGACCCCGACGCCAACTCCCACGCCGACGCCCACTCCCACGCCGACCCCGACGCCAACTCCCGCGCCGAGTCCGACCCCCACTCCAACGCCGACGCCCACACCAACTCCAACCCCCACCCCCACGCCGACGCCGACGCCTTCGCCGACACCGTTTTACGACGTGCAGTTGGGCAATATCTCGACCCGGTTGACGGTTGGGACGGGGGAGAACGTGTTAATCGGCGGATTCATCATTACTGGAACCGAATCGAAACAGGTTGTTGTGAGGGCACTTGGACCGTCCCTTCAGCTTCCCTTAACTTTAGCCGGGTTAGCCGATCCCATCTTGGAGTTACATGACTCGAGCGGGGCGACGATCGCGACCAATGACAACTGGCAGGACGCCTCAAACAAGCAGGCAATCATCGACGCTGGGTTTGCGCCGAGCGATGACAAGGAATCGGCCATGCTGAAGACATTGGCGCCGGGAGGGTATACGGCCATCGTACGCGGTGTTGGGGGAACAACGGGGGCGGCGTTAGTGGAAGTTTACGACATAGATCGAACGGTGGATTCGAAGTTGGCCAACATCTCGACGCGCGGCTTGGTGCAAACCGGGGACGATGTCTTGATCGGAGGCTTGATTGTGCTGGGGGATGCGGACACCGAAGTGCTGGTGCGAGCGATCGGACCGACCCTGAGTGATGCCGGAGTGGGCAATGCGCTGGCAGACCCGACACTGGAGTTACACGACCAAAACGGGGCGTTGATCACCACTAACGACAACTGGAAAGATAGCCAACAGACAGAGATCGAAGCGACGGGCCTGGCGCCGAGAAACGACAACGAGTCAGCCATCCTGATGACGCTGAGTCCAAGCAGTTATTCCGCGATCGTGCGCGGAAAAGATGACACCATTGGCGTCGCCTTAGTGGAAGTTTACGACCTTTAGTCTCTCGGTCTGTCAACTGCGACCGTCGGGGAGCCGCTGATTTAGCGGCTACCCGGGCCGCACGCTGGTGGCTCACGGTGAGGAGATTCGAGGGTGTTCTTCTCCACCGAAAACGTTGAACAACGAATGTTGAACGACGAATGTTGAACGACGAATGTTCGGCGCAATGACCGACCTTTCCTCTCAACTCTTCGCACGGGCATGCCATCGGATTCCGGGCGGTGTGAATTCACCGGTTCGCGCCTTCCGCGGTCTCGGACGCGAACCGTTTTTCATCGAGCGCGCGCAGGACGCCAGAATCTGGGAGGTCGATGGCAAGGAGTACATCGATTACGTTGGCACATGGGGACCTGCCATCCTCGGGCATGCGCCGAGGGTGGTGATCGACGCCATCCGCGAGGCGGCCGGCCGCGGTGTCAGTTTCGGCATCCCGAACCCGCTTGAAGTGGAAATGGCGGAATTGATCTGCCGCTGGGTTCCCTCGATCGAGAAGGTGCGGATGGTGAACAGCGGCACTGAAGCGACGATGTCGTGCGTGCGGCTGGCCCGTGGATTCACAAAGCGCGATAAGATCATCAAGTTCGAAGGCTGTTACCACGGCCACGTCGATTCTCTCCTCGTGCGTGCCGGCAGCGGCGCGCTCACTCACGGGCAGCCAGACAGCGCCGGGGTGCCGGAAGCGTTTGCTGGCCTAACGATCGCACTTCCCTTCAATGATATCGAAGCGGTCCGCGAGACTTTTCGGAAGAATCCGCAAGAGATCGCCGCCATCATTCTCGAGCCAATCCCGGCTAACGCCGGTCTCTACTTTCCGCTGTCGGGATTTCTGGAGGCACTGCGCGAGGAATGCACGAAGTACGGCGCCTTGCTGATTTTCGACGAAGTCATGACCGGCTTCCGCGTTGCACGTGGCGGCGCGCAGGAGATTTACGGAATTCGACCGGACCTGACCGCGCTTGGCAAAGTCATCGGCGGCGGATTGCCGGTCGGCGCTTTCGGCGGGCGCGCCGAGATCATGGATCAACTGTCTCCGCTTGGCCCGGTTTACCAGGCCGGGACGCTCTCCGGCAATCCGCTCGCGATGGCAGCCGGCCTCGCCCAACTGCGCGAGCTGGAGCGAATCGACGGCTGGAAGCAGCTCGAGGCTCTTGGCGCGCAACTGGAGGAAGCGACCCGAAATTCGTTAGGCAAAGGGAAATTTGCAGCCACGTTCCACCGTATCGGTTCCATGTTCTGTCTCTTTTTCACTGCGGGTCCAGTGCACGACCTGGCGGATGCGCGGCGCTCCGAGATCGAGAAGTTCGTGTGCTTCTTTAATCATTGCCTCAAGGCCGGCGCCTATTTCGCGCCCTCGCAATTTGAGACAGGATTCATCTCCACGGCCCACACGCCGGCGCAGATCGACGCGACGGCGCGCGTCGTCGATGAGGGCCTGGCACTTGTTTTTCGTTAGGCCGGCGCCCGCAAAAGCTTTGCGTCCGTTCGCACCCTGCACTAGGAAAAGCACCTCGTGAGTCAAACTTCGCCCGTCCGCGTTCGTTCTCTCGCCAAGTTCTTCTTCGAGGGTGATCGCAAATTCTTCGTCAAGGGCGCGACCTACGGGCCTTTCCGGCCGGATGCGGCGGGCGACTATCTAGGCACACCGGAGCAGGCCCGTCGCGACCTCGCCCAGATGAGGGACCTCGGGATTAACGTCGCGCGGATTTATCATCTTCCGCCCCGCTGGTTTCTCGATTGTTGTTCGGAAGCGGGCGTCAGGGTTTTGATCACGCTCCCCTGGGCAAAACATATCGAATTTCTCGTTAGGGCAAAAACCCGGCGAGAGATTGTCAATGCCGTGCGCGCCGCCGTCGCGACTCACGCCGGTCATCCAGCGATCTTCGGTTATCTGGTGGGGAACGAAATCCCGACCACGATGGTTCGCTGGCTGGGAGTGCGGCGGGTGACCGAGTTTCTCGAGACGCTCATTCGAGTCGGGCGCGAGGCAGATCCAAATGTTCTTTTCTCCTATGCGAGTTATCCGCCGACGGAATACCTACTGCCGCAGAATGTCGATTTCTGCTGCTTCAACGTTTACCTGCACGATCAGCGCGACTTCGAAAAATATCTGCTCCGCCTGCAAAACCTAGCCGAGGAAAAGCCCCTCATGCTGGGCGAATTCGGGATGGATACGATCCGCCACCCGGAAGAGGAACAGGCCGAGATGCTCAGCTGGCACGTCGACAGCGTCGTTAAATGTGGCCTGGCCGGGACGATTTTTTTCGCTTGGACGGATGAATGGTTTACCGGAGAGCAGGAGATCACGGATTGGTCTTTCGGGCTCGTTAGGCGCGATCGCACCCCCAAGAAATCGTTTTTCGCGCTCCAGAAAAAACTGGGTCAGGATGATTCGGCGTTGCCGCACCGTGATTTGCCGCGGACGCCATTCGTCTCGGTCATCGTTTGTTCCTACAACGGCGGGAAGACACTCGCCGAATGCCTCGATTCGTTAGGTAAAATCAATTACCCGGCTTACGAAGCCATCCTGGTCGACGACGGGTCGACCGACAACACGCCCGAGATCGCAGCCCGTTTTCCCAATATCCGCTACATCCGGCAGGACAACCACGGCCTGAGCTACGCCCGTAATGCCGGGGCGGCCGCGGCCAAGGGCGAGGTCCTGGCCTACACTGATTCGGACTGCATGGCAGATCCCGATTGGCTTTATTACCTGATCGGCACGCTGGTGAGTGGAGATTACGCGGGCGTGGGCGGTCCGAACATCTCGCCGCCGGCGGAAAACTGGGTCCAAGCCTGCGTCGCGGCCGCGCCTGGTGGACCGAGCCACGTCCTTCTTACCGACACGGTCGCGGAACATATCCCGGGTTGTAACATGGCCTTTTATCGCTGGGCCTTTGATACCGTCGGCGGTTTTGACATCGAGTATCGCAAGGCGGGTGACGACGTTGATTTCTGCTGGCGCCTGCAACAAGAAGGCCACGTCATCGCGTTCGCGCCGACCGCGATCGTCTGGCATCATCGCCGTTTTACCTTAGGCGCTTTTCGCAAACAGCAGGCCGGTTACGGAGAAGCGGAATCGATGCTGCGTTTCAAACACCTCATCTTTTTCGGGCCAACCGGAACGGCGAAATGGCGCGGGCAGATTTACGGCTCGCCGCGCTTCAGCTGGTTCATCAATCGCCCGATTATCTACCACGGGGTTTTTGGCGAAGGTTTTTTCCAGTCGATTTACCCATCGCCGCAATCGGAAATCGCGAACTACCTCAGCAGTATCGAATGGTTTGTTCTGACGCTTTTTCTATTCGGGCTCGGAATCTTCCTGCCGGTCCTGCGGATTGTTCCCTACCTCATGCTCGGCGGGACCCTTTGCGTGGCGCTTTCCTACATGTTGCGGGCGCGGATAGAACCGAAGTTCGATACCATCCCGGCGCGATTGCTCGTCATGTTCCTCGCTTTCGCCCAGCCGCTCGTTAGGGGATGGAATCGTTATTTCACCTGGTTGGAATTCAAGCGCACTCCGCGCGGCGTTATTGGCACCCACGAGAAAATGCCTTCTGGAAAAGCGGGCCGGGGGAGTCTTAGGCGACGCAATTACTGGAGCGAAGACGGCGTCGAACGAAATGCGCTCCTGAAATCGACCTTCCAGCTGCTCGAGGAGGAAGGCTGGAGTTATTCGGCCGATACCGGTTGGAAGGAGTGGGACATCCAAATTTACGGCAATTTTTTCTGGAGCGTCATCCTTCAAACCGTGACCGAATACCACGGCGGACCAAAATGCCTGACCCGGGTGCGGCTGCGATACCGCTTCGTTACCACAACCGTCATCGTCAACCTCCTCTTTCTCGCCATGATCATCTACCGCGACCTGAACAGCGGGAATGTTGATCTGCGCATCCTCATTCCCTACGGCATCTTTCTTCTCTTCCTCTGGACCCGCGCGCGGCGCCTGAAGCGGCGGGTGGCGGAGATCGTCGATGTCGCCGCTTATCGTCTCGGGCTGCAGCGGATCGGGAAAAGGGGAACCGAAGGTGTTATTCGTTAGGCAAGCGCGTTTCTGGATCGCCCTCCTCGCCGAGATTATTCTCCTCGCGACGCTGCATCGTTTCGACGACTGGCGTTACGCCGCCATGCCGGTCCGGTTTGTCGAGACCGCGGTGCTTTGCGGGATCGCCTTCTTCGCCGCCGTTTCTTTTTTTGCCCAATTGCCGTCCGGCCGAAAGGTCGGGATCATTTTTTGGAGCGTCGCCATTCTCCTGCGCCTCGTCGCGCTCCCGCTCCTTCCCGGTGACGATATCTGGCGTTACCAATGGGAAGGGAGAGTCCAGAACGCCGGTTTTAATCCTTACGTCTTCGCGCCTAACGACGATCGTTTGGCCGCGGTGCGACAGGAGTTTCCCGAATGGAGTCAGATCAATCACCGCGATTTTAGCGCCATCTATCCGCCTGGGACGGAATTGATCTTAGCCGGCCTGAGCCGTTTCGGCGCTGGCCCGCTTGCTTACAAACTTCTTTTCGCCGCGGCTGATCTTGGCGCGATTGCGCTGCTTCTGCGCCTGATCGGCGGACGCGAGCGTTATTTCGACGCCGCCTGGTATGCGTGGAATCCACTGGTGGTTTATAGTTTTGCCGGCGCGGCCCACTTCGACTGTCTCATGATTCTGCCGATGCTCGCGGGCATTCTCTGTTTTGTTCACAGCCGGGCGGCGCAGGAATCGAGAGTGCAGTGGCGCTGGGCGCTGCTTGGCGCGGCGGCCATGGGGGCAGCGATTTCGATCAAGTTGATCCCGCTTCTCCTTTTGCCGGTCTGCGTCTTCGCGATTGGCCGCCGGGCCTGGGCGCTCGGCCTGAGTGTTGGGATTCCCGCTTTGCTCAGCCTGCCTTTTGGTGTGCCGCGGGTGCCGATCTGGCAGTCGTTAGGCAAATTCGTTTACGTGGCGCGTCTGAACGACATGTTTTGGTGGCTGATCGAGGAAACCTTTTGGCCGAATCCGCACCAGAAAAATTTCAACTACAACGTCGTCATCATCATCGCCGTCGTTCTGGTTTCGCTTTTCTTTATCCGGAATTGGCGCCGCGGCCTGCTCTGGGCAATGGGGACGGCGCTCATTCTTAGCCCGGTGCTGCATCCCTGGTATTGCACCTGGATCCTGCCTCTGGCGGCGTGGCGCCGAATCGATGCCTGGCAGGTGCTGTCGGTCACGATTTTTGCCTACTACCTCTTCTGGAACGAGCGGCTTTTCCTCCTCCCATGGCATTCCGAGCCGTGGCTGCGCGGGTTCATCCTCATCCCGCCGTTCGTGGCGACCCTCTTCGCCTTGCGCCGGAAGCCACAGCCTAACGAAATAGAGAGAGCGGGATTGGCGGGTTCCGGGTAGCGCAGGCGTCTCGCGTGCTGGCGACGGTGTCTCACCGTCGCGGACTTTGTCGAATTGATCGTGGCACAGGAAAGTTTGTCGCGCTGGAACAGCGCGACTAGCACGCGAGATGCGTGCCCTACCCAGAACCCGCCGCTACCTAACGAAATGCGGTTTCCTGCAGTTGGCGAAAATCCTCCGGGATCGGCGCCTCGAAAAAGAGCCGCTCCCCCGTCTGCGGATGAGTAAATCCGAGCTTCCAGGCATGCAGCATTTGGCGCAACGCCCCAGATTTTTTTCCGTAGAGCGAGTCGCCGATGATCGGATGCCCGAGATGGTGCAGATGAACCCGGATCTGGTGGGTGCGACCACTGTGCAACGCACATTCCACCAGACTGACTCCCGCCCCCGGCTGTAAGACCCGGTATTCCGTGATGGCGGCCCGGCCCCGCCTTTGATCGATCGCCATCTTTTTTCGCTGCACGGGATGGCGTCCGATCGGCGCGTCAATCGTCCCGCGCGGTCGTTTCAAGATCCCGGCGACGAGGGCGAGATAGATTTTCTTCACCTCACGCTCGGCGAACTGGCGCGCCAATTCCTGATGGGCCGCGTCGTTTTTCGCGACCACGAGGCAGCCGCTCGTTTCCTTGTCGAGACGATGGACAATGCCGGGGCGCTGCTTGCCGCCGATCCCGGAGAGGTTCGTGCAATGGTGCAGCAGCGCGTTCACCAGGGTATGCGTCTGGTTGCCCGCGCCGGGATGCACGACCAACCCGGCCGGCTTGTTCAAAACCAGCAGGTCGTCATCCTCGAATAGAATCGCGAGGGGGATTTCCTCCGCCTGGTCTTCGATTTCTTCCACCGCAGGCTCGATCAGCCTAACGATATCGCCGGCCCGGACCGTCTCCCGCCGCCGTGCCCTCTCTCCATTGAGAAGCGCGTCGCCGGCCTGGATCAACACCTGGAGACGAGCCCGGGAAAATTGCGGCAGGGCTTGGGCCAGATAGCGATCGAGCCGCTCGCCCGCCTGTTCGTTAGGCACGGTTAATTCTATCATCGCGGCAGGGCGTTGGGGATGCTATCATCCGCCCAATGGCATCGAGTGGGAGCGGCGCGCAGGTGCAGTCCTGTCCGAGTTGCGACCAGAAAGTGGTGACCGCCGGCCTCGAGCCTTTCGCGAAAGTCGATTGCCCGAACTGCGGGCACCAGCTCCGGGTTGAGCGCGTCTTCGAGAACTATCGCGTCGTCGAGCCGCTCGGCGCCGGCGGGATGGGCTCGGTTTACAAGGCGCGCGACACGCGGCTCAACCGTTTCGTCGCCCTCAAGCTCCTGCGTACCGAATTCGCAGGTGACGCCGAGTTTACGGCGAAATTGCAGGACGAGGCGCGCATCACCGCCTCGATCAAGCACCCGCACGTCGTCGAGGTTTATTCGGTTGGCGAAGATCATGGGCAATTCTATGTCGTGATGGAGCTGGTGGATGGCGGCAGTCTCGACGATCGGATCGAGGACGAAAAGCGCATTTCCGAACTGGATATGCTCGAGGTCGGCCTGCAGGTCGCTAAAGGTCTGCAGGCGGCCCTGAAGGCTGGGCTGATCCACCGCGATATCAAACCGGGCAACATCCTCTTCACCGACCGGCCTACGGCCAAGATTGTGGACTTCGGTCTTGCCCTGCTCGCGGCGGCGCACGCCGAAACCGAAGGCGAGATCTGGGGCACACCGTATTACGTCGCACCCGAGCGCCTAACGAACGCGAAAGAAAATTTCCTGAGCGATCTCTACAGTCTCGGGGCGACTCTTTTTCATGCCGTGACCGGCCACCCGATTTTTGAAGAGGAAACTCAATCGGCAGCTGAGTTGAAGAAATTGAAATCGAATCCGCCGGCCCTCCGAAATCGCGTGCCGGAAATTTCCGGGGAAACAGCCGCGGTCATCGATCGGATGCTGCGTCCCGATCCGGCCGACCGTCAGAACTCCTACGCGGAATTGATCAGCGAACTGCAATCGGCCCGCGCCGCGGCGCTGGCGCGGGAGGAGGAATTGCGCGCGCGCTGGGGTTGGCCGCGGCGGATCGCGGTGTCGTTAGGCGCGCTGCTTACCTTGGGCGCGGTTGCTTTTGGGATTTTCGAGGGATGGCGGCATCTGCCGCGCCGAACGGCGGGTTCCGCGACCGAAGCAGTAATGACACCGACGCCGATGGTGCATTTGCAGGCGAAGGTGGCGGGGGCTGGCCGAGAGCTGAAGGCGGGCCATTACGCCACGGCGGAAGCGCTTTTCCGGGAGCTCGCGCAAATCGATCCGGCGATTGAACCGGCGGCCGAGCTCTGCTCCGCCCTGCAAATTTGGGAACGCGGTGAATTCGCGCAGGCTGTCACGATTTTTCAGCGCTTTATCAAGTATCAGCCCCCGGCCCGATTTGCCTGGCTGACGAACGCGCGGTCGCTGGCCCAGGACCGGCTGGATGATTATCGGCGCTATACCGACTGGGAGAAAACGCGCGACTCGACGAGAAAGCCTGATGTTGCCCTAAAAAAAATCCGCGCCCTCAGCAGAAAGCTAAAGGCGAAAGACGCGCTGGCCTTTCGCGTAGCGGATGAAGAAGCGAAGCTCGTCGCGGATGAGAAGGAACTCGTCGCAAGGCGCGCCGCGGAAGACAAAAAGCGTGCGGCCAAGGAAGAGCCGCGCTGGCAGGCTGCGCTCGCGGCCGAGCGCAAACCGCTCGCCGCCTACCGGTTTGAAGATGCCGTCGCGCTCGTGGAAGCCACCAAGCTCGAGGCGAAATCACTCCAGGCCGAACGCGACCAGGAATTGCTGCGGGCAAAATGGCTGGTCGAGTGGAAATCGAAACTGATCAGCGACATTAACCAGACCGGTTACGGCGGGGTCGTGACCGACATTCACAATGTCCGCTATGACGGCCCGGTGCGGCACGCCACGGCGAGCAAGCTCGAACTCAAAACGCGCTACGGCAGCGTCATGACGGATTGGCTCAACCTCTCGCCCGCGATGCTCCTCAAGATGTCGACGGCTTTCATTCGTCCGGGCGTTTCGGACCTGGCGGAACGGCAATGGCTGAGCGCGCTGTTCGCGGCCCAAACCGGACAAGACAAAGAGGCGCAGGAACTCGCGGGGAAGGCGGCGGGGGCCAAGGCGGAATATCGTGAGTTGCTGCCACGCTATTTTCCCCAGTCGAAAAAGTAGCCGGCGCGTCATCTGCTTCCGGGCAGGGATACATTGGTTTTCTTTCCTGGCGATCTGCCTGCTGACAACGGCGTTGGCCGGCCAGCTTCCCCTAACGAATAAGGAAATAGCCCTGGTGCGCTGAAGGTTCTCAATCTCGGACTTGATAACCCGCCACGAAATCGCGCCGGAATTTCTCAAAAGTACCGTCTTCGATCGCGCGACGCGTCTCTGTCATGAGGTGGAGATAGAAATGCAGGTTGTGCAAGGTGAGGAGACGGAGGCCGAGAATCTCCTCCGCCTTAATTAAGTGGCGTAAATAGCCGCGAGTGAATTCCCGGCAGGCCGGACAGCTGCAGCCTTCCTCGATCGGGCCCTTTTGCATCGTGAACTCGGCGTTTTTTAAATGGAGCGTGCCGCCGCCGGCGAAGGCGGTTCCGTTTCGCGCCAGGCGGGTGGGCAGGACGCAGTCGAACATGTCGACGCCGCGCGCTACCAGCTCGAGAAGTTGCGGCGGCGTGCCGAGGCCCATTGCGTAGCGCGGCTTATCGGCAGGTAAAAAGGGCTCGCTCCATTCCACCGCCTGCATCATCTCCGGTTCCGGTTCACCGACGCTGACCCCGCCGATGGCATAACCATCGAACCCGATCTGCACCGTCGCTTCCGCGCTCGCGCGCCGCAGGTCTTCGAAAGTGCCACCCTGCACGATGCCAAAGACGAGCTGTGTGGCGGGCACGGCCGCCGGCAGGCGGGGGGGGACGGTCGCTGGGACAAAGGAAAAAGCAAACCCTTCTGG
>JBPCLI010000100.1:0-27816 GCA_051003415.1 Chthoniobacterales bacterium
ACAGACGTTCTTGGGGGGAGCGCAGCCTCCCCTTTTGTCCTCTCCCCCTCTTACACCCTGAGCTCCCCCGCTACCTTGTCCGGATCTCCAGCGGCCACCATGGCTCACGAACATCGAAGCCGGTCCCTGACTGTCAACTTGCCCCCCGCGCAAACGCCGCCAGAGTACTACGACCATGCGACCTTCTTTTGCGACCCGCGGCAATCTCGACCTGATCGACGAACAGTACCGCCGTTGGGAAAACGATCCCGATTCGGTCGACGCCACCTGGCGCGCTTTTTTCGAAGGCTTCGAGCTTGGCAACACCCCGCACCGAAATGGCGCCGCAACCGTGGCCGCCGCGCCGCGCGTCGCCGCGCCCGAGAGTCCGCTCCAGACCCGCATCGATGGCCTGGTTTACGCCTACCGCACCCTCGGGCACACCATCGCGCGCGTGAATCCGCTCGCCGACGCGCGTCCGGAAAACCCGATGCTCACCCTGCGTGAACTCGGTTTCAGCGAGAAGGATCTCGATCTCCAGGTCTCGTCAAAATTTTTCCTCGCGGGCAAAAAAATGCCGCTGCGCGCGATGATCGCGACGCTCGAGGAAATCTATGCCGACGCCATCGGAGCCGAGTTTCAACACATCCAGAATCCGCGTATTCGGAATTGGGTCCGCGACCGGATCGAGTCGCGGCCCGCGAAACACCAGGCCTCGACGCAGGTGGAGATCGCGCTCCTGCGGCTGCTCCTCGAATCGGAAACGTTCGAAGTTTTCCTGCACACCCGCTACGTCGGGCAGAAGCGTTTTTCGCTCCAAGGCGCGGAATCGCTCATGGTCATTCTCGATACGATTCTGCATCGTTGTCCAGGCGCCGGGATCGAGGAAATCTGCATGGGGATGGCGCATCGCGGCCGACTCAATGTGCTCGCGAATTTTCTCCAAAAATCGCTCGGGGTGGTCTTCACCGAGTTCAACACGAACTACATTCCGGAGCTGGTCGCAGGCGAAGGGGACGTCAAATATCACCTTGGCTATCGCACCATTCGGAAGCTCGCTTCCGGCGACACGATCGAGATTCGGCTCGCGGCCAATCCGAGTCACCTCGAGGCGGTCGATCCGGTAGTCGAAGGCATCGCGCGGGCCCGGCAACGCATCCGCCGCGACACCGCCCATCGGCGAAAAGTTCTGCCCTTGCTCGTGCACGGCGACGCCGCTTTCGCGGGCCAGGGGATCGTCGCCGAAACGCTCAACATGTCGCAATTGCATGGTTACAGCACGGGCGGGACGGTCCACGTGGTGGTGAACAACCAGATCGGTTTCACTACTCTGCCGGAAGACGCCCGCTCCTCGATGTATGCGACC
The DNA here is from genome assembly GCA_051003415.1 of Chthoniobacterales bacterium. Classification (GTDB taxonomy): domain Bacteria; phylum Verrucomicrobiota; class Verrucomicrobiia; order Chthoniobacterales; family UBA10450; genus Palsa-1392. Next base: position 1,346 of record JBPCLI010000100.1, read on the forward strand.
GATATCGCGAAGATGATCGAAGTGCCGATCTTCCACGTGAACGGCGACGACCCGATCGCGGTCCGGTTCGTGACCGAGACGGCGCTTGATTTCCGGCAGGAGTTTGGGCGCGACGTGGTCATCGACATGTATTGCTATCGCCGCTACGGGCATAACGAGGGCGACGAGCCGCTCTTCACCCAGCCCGATCTTTACGCCAAGATCGCGAAACGCCCGTCGGTCGCACAGCTCTACAAACGCGAGCTCCTGGAGGGCGGCGTTTTGAATGAGGATGACGCGGCCTCGCTCGAAGCCGAGCTCGATCTGCGCCTGGAGATGACGCTCGAAGAGGTGAAGTCGCTCGAAAAAGCGCCCGCCGCAGAGCGCAACCCCTTTCACGAATCGACCGCGGTTTTCCAGCCGGAATATTCCGGCCACTCCGGCCCGACCGCGATCACGCCTGAGAGGTTAAAGCAGATCGTCGACGGCCTAACAACGGTGCCGGAAGACTTCAACCTCCTACCGAAAGTGAAGCGGATCACGATCGATCGTCTGCGCGCGGCTTTCACCGCCGGCGGGCCGTTCGATTGGGGATTTGCCGAGGCGCTTGCCTTCGGTTCGCTTCTTCTCGAGGGCGTGCCGGTGCGCCTATCCGGGCAGGACAGCCGGCGCGGCACTTTTAGTCATCGGCACGCGTTTCTTTACGATGCCAAAACCGGCAAGCCGTATTTGCCGCTGCTCCATCTCGCGCCTGGCCAGGCGCGGATTTGCATTTACAACAGCCTGCTCTCGGAAGCCGCCGTGCTCGGTTTCGACTACGGCTATTCGCTCGATTACCCGAACATGCTTTGCCTTTGGGAAGCGCAATTCGGCGATTTCGCCAACGGAGCGCAGACGATCATCGACCAGTTCATCGTCTCCGCGGAATCGAAATGGCAGCGGCCGAGCGGCATCGTGTTGCTCCTGCCGCACGGCTACGAAGGCCAGGGGCCGGAACATTCCAGCGCGCGGCTCGAGCGTTTCCTGCAGGCTTGCGCGGAGGATAACATCCAGGTCTGCAACCTTACGACCGCAGCGCAATATTTCCACGTCCTGCGACGGCAGATGAAGCGCGACTTCATCAAGCCGCTCATCATCATGACGCCGAAAAGCCTGCTTCGCTCGGAAGCGGCTTCCTCACGCACGGAAGATTTCACCGAGGGCAGCTTCTCGGAAATTCTTGGCGCACCGGAAGTGGGACCAGCCGACAAAATCGAGCGGGTGATCCTTTGCTCCGGCAAGGTCTATTACGATCTCCTCAATTACCGCGAAAGCGAAAAGATCACTACTGCCGTGCTCGTTAGGCTGGAGCAGCTCTACCCACTGGCCGAGGAAAAACTGCGCGCCCTCCTGCAGCCGTTCGCGCAGGCGGAGAAGATTGTCTGGTGTCAGGAGGAATCGCAAAACATGGGCGCCTGGACCTACATCGAGCCGCGGTTGCGGACATTGTTAGGCCAGGAAATCGCCTATGCCGGTCGCAATGCCAGCGCCAGCCCGGCGGTCGGCGCGCTCGCCATCCATAAGCGGGAACAAGCCTGTGTGATCGCGGAAGCCTTTAGCGTCTGAAAAGAATTAACCACGCAAGGGTGCGCGGTTGATTGGAGAGGCCGGCGGTCCCAGCGCTCCGCCCTTACTTCACCGAAGGTCGCAGGTGGCGGCGGAAAAAATCCACTGTGCTGGACCGGACCTGCGCCTGCGCCGGGGCGGAAAAGATATGGCCTTCGCCCGGGAAGAACCTCGTCTCGAACCGGTCTTCATGCGCGCGCAGGAAGCCCAGCAGCGGCTCGGCGTATTTGGCGAAAGGCACGCGTTCGTCCGCCAGCCCGTGCAAGAGCAACATCGGCGGCAGCGGTTGCCGAGTCGGACCCTTCGGTTGGGCGTCCCAGAAACCGCCGGCCTGTTCCACGACCGCGCCCACTGCCGGGTTGTGCCGTGCCTCCTCGATCGCGGCGAACGCGCCTAACGAATAGCCGAAAATTCCGACGCTCTCCGTTTCGGGCCGAAGGCAGCGCACCCACGCGACCGCGTCGTGCACCGTTCCGAGCCAGGTCGGGAACAATTTCAAAAGCACCGCCTGCCGGGCAAACCAAGTGTGGGTCCGATCGAAATAGTGCACCTGATAAACTTCATACCCGGCCCGCGCGAGATCGGCTGCTACGCGCGTCATTGCGGGTCCGTCGAAAAGCATCCCGCCCGCGCCGTGCAGGACGAGAATTGGCGGATGCCGGCCAGCCGTCGCGGGCGTGTAAACATCAGCCAAGATTTTTACCCCGCTGCTTTCGAAATGCTCCTGCCGGACGGTAAAAGCGCGTTCCTGCCCGTCCCGTGCCGTCGTGCATCCCGTCCCGGTCGCGAGCGCGAGGGCAGAGAAGATCGAGCGCACAAACATCTGCCGCGGCCATCGTTGCATGCCGATTTATACGACGGCCAGACGCGTTCTCCAGCTTGCGCGAGTCCCTGATTTGACGGTTGTTGTTAGGGTATGAGCAGCGCGGCCCACGTCTTCACCCTCGGGATCGAGGAAGAGTTCCAGATCATCGATCCGGAGACGCGCGAACTGCGTTCCCACATCCAGCAGATTCTCGGCGAAGGCAAGGTGACACTGAAAGAACAGATCAAACCCGAGATGCACCAATCGGTCGTCGAACTCGGCACCGATGTTTGCGGCAACATCCGGGAGGGTCGGGAACAAGTCCTCCGCCTGCGGAGCGAACTCGCCACCATGGCTAGCCGCAGCGGGCTCAAGATCGCCTCCGCCGGCACCCATCCGTTTTCGCATTGGTTCGATCAGCACATCACCGAGGGCGAACGCTACGCCACGATCGTGCGTGACCTGCAACAGGTCGCGCGCGCCAATCTCATTTTCGGGTTGCACGTGCACGTCGGCATTCCCGACCGCGCGATGGCGATCCACGTCATGAATCAGACGCGCTATTTCCTACCGCATCTCTACGCGCTCTCGACCAATTCCCCTTTCTGGGTCGGCCGCAACACCGGCCTGAAAGGTTATCGGCTCAAAGTCTTCGAGCGTTTTCCCCGCACCGGCACACCCGACGCTTTCGAGAGCCTTTCCGAGTATGAGGATTTCCTTAAGCTCCTGATCAAGACCGGCTGCGTCGATAACGCGAAAAAAATCTGGTGGGACATTCGGCTCCATCCATTTTTCGACACCCTCGAGATCCGGATTTGCGACGCGCAATCGCGCGTTGACGACACCATGGCGCTGGCTGCTGTCATCCAGGCGATCGTGGCCAAGCTGCACAAACTGCTCCGGGCCAACACCACCTTTCGCGTCTATCGGCGCCGCTTGATCGACGAAAATCGCTGGCGCGCCTCCCGTTACGGGCTCGATGGTCAGTTGATCGATTTCGGTCGCGAAGCCGAAGTCGACACCCGCGAATTGCTCAATGAGCTGCTCGACTTCATCGCCACCGAGGTGGACGAACTCGGGAGCCACCAAGAGATCGCGCACATCGAGAAAATCATGCGCGAAGGGACCGGCGCTGACCGCCAGATCGCGGCCTGGGAGCGCGAACACAATATGCACGACGTGGTCGACCTAATCGTGAGCGAGACTTACGAAGGCCTCGATGTGCGACAGTCCGAGGCCGGCGGCGCGGAAGCCTGAACCGCGATTGCTCCGCGGCCCGATCCGCGCCATGCTGAGCGCTCTTTTTCATGCCGAACCGTTTTTCTACCGCCGCCCTTCAGGTCGATCCTGAGCTGATTCCCGGTGCGCGCAACGCCATCCGCGATTGCCTGCGCCTCCAGCCTGACGAGCGCATCACCATCATCACCGACCAGGCGACGAGCGAGATCGCCGCCTCCTTGCAACAGCAGGTCGAGGAGGTTGGCGCCACGCACGCAGTCTTTGTCCTCGAGGAATACGCCAAGCGCCCTCTCACCGGCATGCCGCAGGTCATTCTCGACGATTTGGGAACGTCGCAAGTCTCGATCTTTTGCGCTCAAACCCAGCGCGGCGAGCTCGGTTCGCGCATGCAGATGAGCGACATCGTGAACAAGAACCACATCCGCCACGGCCACATGGTCAACATCAGCCGGCAGATCATGCTCGAAGGCATGCGGGCCGACTTCAAAGCGATCGACACTTTCAGCCAGCGACTCGTCGAGCGGGCGCGGAAAACCAAGCGCGTCACCTGCCGCAGTGCCGCCGGCACCGACTACACGGCCGACCTCTCGGCTAACCTCCGCTGGCTCAAAACCAGCGGCATCATTACCCCGGAGAAATGGGGCAATCTGCCTGGCGGCGAAATTTTCACCTCACCCTTCGATAGCAACGGCATCTTCGTCGTTGACGGCGTGGTCGGCGATTATCTTTGCCAGAAATACGGCGACATCCAGACGACGCCCCTAACAATTGAAGTGCGCGACAACCGCATCAAGTCGCTCACTTGCGCCAACCAGGAATTGCTCGAGGAATTCCGCGCCTACACCAGCACCGACGAGAACAGCAACCGCGTCGGCGAATTCGCCGTTGGCACCAACACCGCCTGCACCCACGTCATCGGCAACATTTTGCAGGACGAAAAAATTCCCGGCATCCACATCGCCTTCGGCCATCCCTATGCCGAACACACCGGCCAGACCTGGCTGTCCAGGACCCACATCGATTGCGTCGGCCGCGAATTCGACATCTGGTTCGATGACGAACAGGTGATGGCGAAGGGAAAATTCCTCGCCTGAGTTATTCCGTCCGCAACGCCGCCATCGGGCTGATCCGTGTGGCGCGTCGCGCGGGCAGCCAGGTCGCGAGCAATGCCGCAGCCGCCAGCACCGCGGGCGCCATCGTGAAGGCGACCGGATCCAGCGCGCCGACTTCGTAGAGGATTCCGCTCAGGAGTTTGCCCGTGCCTGCTGCGAGGAGCAGGCCAAGCACGACCCCTCCCGCGAGCATGACCGCGCCTTCGCGCATGAACATGCCGAGGACTGCGCTCCGTTGCGCGCCGAGCGCCATGCGGATGCCGATCTCCCGCGTGCGCCGCGCGACTGAATACGCCTTCACCCCGTAGACACCAACCGTCGCCAGAGCCAACGCCAGGCCGCCGAAGATGCTGAACAATGTCGCGCCCGCGCGCACGATCCAAAGTTCGAAATTGCCGTCGAGATGTTGCGCAAACGTCTTCAGGTTTAGGATTGGAATGGCGGGATCGACTTCCCGCACGGTGCGGCGAATTAGGTCCGTCGTCGCGGCGGCATCGCGGCCGGCTCCGAGTGCGAACTTCACGTGAAAGAAAACGTTGCTCTGGAAACCCTCGGCAAATGGGAGGTAGAGCGTCCCGTCCGGGTCCTGTTCGAACAAGCTCCGGCGCGCGTAGGGCACGATGCCAACGATCTCGATCTGCGCGTTCTTCGCGGCGCCTTTCGGCGCGTCCTTTTCCGCGAATTGGATTCTCTGGCCGAGCGCATCGCCATCCGGCCAGAGCTTTTTCGCGAGCACCTCGTCGACGATCGCGACCGTTGGCGTGGTTTCGTGCATCGCCTCGGTCGCATTGAAAACGCGGCCGCGCAGAATCGTTAGGCCGACGGTCTTGAAATAATCCGCGCCTACGCTGTTCCAGCTCGCATCGAAGACACGCCCCGCCGCGGCGGTGGCGGGATGAGCGTCCGGCGCAGGGTTGGCTCCGCCGCGCTGCACGTGCTTGTCGAGCGAGACGAGCCCGAACGGCACCGTCGAGGAGATGCTAGCACTTTCGACGCCGGGCAACGCCGCCAGCCGTTCCTCCAGCGCTCATAGACATCCTGCGAGCGCGCCTGGTCGTAGCTCGCGAGGCTCGCGTCTATTTCGAGGAGGTAATTCGACTTCGTCTGCAGCCCGGTATCGACCGCCGCCGCCTTGTTCGCGCCGCGAATGAAAAGTGCCGCCGCCGTCAGGAGCGCGAGCGAGAAAGCGATCTGCACCACCACCAGCGGATTGCGCGGCAGAAATTTCCCGCGCCTAACGACCGTGTCCTCACCCGCGTGCTCCTTCAGATCGCCGATCACCGCCGCCTTCGACAACTTTAAGGCCGGCCCGAGCGCGAAGGCGAGCGTCCCGCAAAGGCAAAAGACAAACGTCGCTAGGAGCACCGGCACGCTCATTCCAGTCGACCAGACCATGTCGATCGGGAGCGCCTTGCCTAACGATGCCACGAGGAAGTCCGACGACCACAACCCGAGCACCATCCCCAAAACTCCGCCGGTCAAAGCGAGAACGAACCCCTCGCAGAGCAATTGCCTAACGATCCGTCCGCGACTCGCCCCGAGCGCGAGCCGGATCGCGATTTCCTTCCGGCGCGCCGTGCCACGGGCGAGGAGCATGTTGGCCAGATTCAGGCATGCGACCAGCAGCACCACTCCCGACATTCCGAAAAGGAGTGGCGCGAGCCGTTTGATCTTCGTCCCGCTGCTCGGGCTCGTGCTCAGGCTGAAACGGGACAGCTCTTCCACCATGAACGTCTGGTCCTTCTGCTCCACCGGGTAGGACCGCTCGAGATTTGCCGCCAGCGTCTTCAACGCCGGGCCGGCCGCCGCCGCCGCCATTCCCGGCTTCAGCCGCCCGACCAGCATGAACTGCCGCCCGGCGCGATCGTCCAGCTTCGTTTTGTTCTCGGTCTCGAAATCATTCGCCACCTGATCGTAAACCCCGAGCGGCAACCAGATCTCCGGCGCGAAAATCTGCGTCGTGCCGGTGAACCCCCGCGGCAGAATCCCGACCACGTTGAAAGGCCGGCCATCGATCGCGATCGTCGAGCCGAGCAGATCGGGCCGGAGCCCGTTCTTTTTCCAATAATTGTAACTCACCACCGCCACCTGCGCGTTGCTTCCGGGCGTCTCCTCTTCCGCCGTGAAGGCCCGCCCCTGGAGCGGTATCACCCCCATGACCGAGAAATAATTCGAGCTCACCACATCGGTGAACGCCCTCCGCGTGCTCCCCTTTTCCCCCAGCCCGACCATCGCCAGGTTGTGCGCCATCACCGCGGCGAAAACGCTGTTCTGCTCGCGGATATCGAGATACGTCGGATAAGAAAACCCGCGAAACGTCTTCGGGTTCTTCTTGTCCTGCGAAAAGATCTGCACCACTTCATTCGCCTTTGAATAATGCGGCGGCTGGAAGAGTAGTGCATTCACCAGGCTAAAGATCGCGGTATTCACTCCGATCCCGAGCGCGAGGACGATGACCGCCGCTGCCGTGAATGCCCGCGCCTTCACGAGCTGTCGAAACGCAAACCCGAAGTCGTGGAGCATACCCGTATGATGCCGCGAGAAGGGCATTTAGATTCAGAAAGGGGAACCAAGCTGCGTCTGCACCACGAATCAGCTTCCAGTAGTGTTCGCCCTCCCATTGGCCGCCTGGCCGGTGATGAAGTGAATAGCAAGCGATAGAAACCGACTAAGGAAACAATGAAAAGATTACTCACGATACTAATGAGCCTCTCGCTCGCCGCGGGGGCGTTGGCCCAACAGGACGAGACCACACCCGCGAACAAGAGACATCAGCGAGGACAGAAGCCCGGCCAGGAACAGGCAGAGCCTGCCGCTCAAGGCGCAGCTCGTCCTAACCAGGAAGCACGGCCGGCGCGTCAGGCCAATCAAAGGCAGGAACGCAAAGCCATGCGCCAGCAGCGTGCCGAAGGCCAGGCTCCCGCCGAGACCAAGGCCGCTCCCGAATCAGCCGCCACCGCGGCGCCCGCCGCCAGTGCCGGCGAAGCCAACGCGACCGCCAAAGGCAAGCGCCACAACAAGCAAAACATGAAGCAGCCTACCAACGCTGCTGAGACTACGACCGCTAACCAGTCAGCCAGCCCCGCCAACACGAGCGCCAAGACCGAGACAGCCGCCTCCACCACGGCCAACCAGCCCGCCGGGAAGCGCAACATGAAGGCCAAGCCCGACCCGCAGGTCGTGCAAAAGGTCAAGAGCGAGCACGTCAACTTTAAGGCCCAGCCGCGCCGAGACAAAGTGCCCACCGTCACCTTCAACCAGAGCTACCGCATCAACGGCGCTCAGCAGTGGCAGGGTCCGCAGTATGAGGTCTTCCGCACCTACCAGCCGCAACGCCATGACCAGGGTTGGTATCGCTCCCATTATCCCCGCGTCGAAATCATCGCCGGCGGCGCCTACTACTTCAATAACGGCTTCTGGTTCCCGGCCTGGGGCTACGATCCCGGCCAGCAATACTACGCCTACGACGCCCCGATTTACGTCGGTTCCCGTGCTGAGCCGCCCGATCGCGTCATCGCCGACGTCCAGGCCCTCCTTCAACAGCAGGGCTATTACAAAGGCGAAGTCGACGGCCTTCTCGGACCCCTGACCCGCGAAGCCCTCACGGAATACCAGACCGACAACGGCCTCTATGCCACCGCCACGATCGACGAGCCGACCCTCGCTTCGCTCAATCTCGGCTAAGGCAACCAAATTCCCCACGAGAAGCCGCCGGGCGAGTCCGGCGGCTTTTCTATGTCCGGGAATCGTCGCGGAGCGCGCCCTCCGCCGGAACCCCCCGATCATCCGCGCGGAAAAATCTATTTCCGCCCTATTTCCGTTTAAATCACCCCGCGAGACAACCGCAGCCTTCGCCAATCCCGTATCTAAAACGCTGCCACATGGCGGCATTTTTAATAATATGAAACGCACAATCCTATCCCTGCTCTGCCTCAGCGCACTCACCCTCTCCGTCGTCGCCGAGGACAACACCGCCGCCACCCCCACGCCGGCCGATAACTCCGGGCGCAACGTCCGAGATCGCAACAGCGACATGAAGACCTCCGGCGACCAATCCAACAGCTCCGGCGACATCAAAATCACCGCCGCCATCCGGCGCGCCGTGATGAAAGACGGCTCCCTCAGCATGATGGCCAAGAACGTCAAGATCATCAACGCCGGCGGCGTCGTGACCTTGCGCGGCCCGGTTCACACCGACGCCGAGAAGATGACCATCGCCAAGCTGGCCGAAGCCAACTCCGGCAGCGCCAAGATCGTGAACGAACTCGAGGTCAAGACCTCCAAATAACCCAACTCAACCAATAGAAAACAGACCAAAGATTATGTCCAAAAACCAAGTATTCTGCATCGCTAAGAACCACGGCCAGGCCGAACAAATCGTCGAACGCCTCCAGGCCGGCGGCTTCCCGTCCAGCGAAATCTCCGTCCTCCTGCCCGACACCGACGGCAAACACGACATCGGCCCTGTCAAAGCCACCAAAGCCCCTGAAGGCGCCACCACCGGCGGCCTCACCGGCGGCGTCACGGGCGGCGTTCTCGGCCTCCTCGCCGGCATCGGCGCCCTCGCCATTCCCGGCGTCGGCCCGCTGATCGCAGCCGGCCCGATCATGGCCGCGCTGAGCGGCGCAGCCATCGGCGGAGCCACCGGCGGCCTCGTCGGCGGCCTCATCGGCCTCGGCATCCCCGAGATCGAAGCCAAACGCTACGAGGAGAAACTCAAGAGCGGCAACTACCTTGTCGCCGTCCATACCCACAACAGCGAAGAAGAAGATCGCGCCGAACAGATCTTCAAAGACGCCGGCGCCGAGGACATCACCAGCTCCTCGATGACCTCCACCCCGTCCGAGTAAATTCCCACCGTCTCCCCGAGAAATCAAAGAGCGCCCCGGGCCAAAAGCGCGGGGCGTTTTTTCGTGCTCTGGCAACGACGTGCGGGCGACTGGCAACGGTCCGTCAGCGACTTTTGGCGCGCGAGCACTCTTTTTTTGCTGGGACAGCGGACGCTACAGGCGGTTCTTTGGGCTCTTCGTTGTCACGCCTGGCGCCCTCCCGACGTTGCGTTTCCCTCCCAAACGCAAAGGCGACGAATTCTGAGAGGTCCGTTTTCAGGCTCTCAAGGGGCACCGGGTGATGTAATACAAAAGCCGACCGGCTGTGGCAAGGCTCGCAGCGCACTCTTTTGCCTCTTCAACGCGCTATTGTTTGCCGCGTGACGGCGGCGTGATCGAAGCCGGCGCCACCTTCGAGTTCCGCGTCACGAACAGGCCGATTTCTCCGCGCGGCCGGTCAGGCAACAGTCTCGCCTTAGCCATGTTTGGGAAACTGTCTCAGCCGGGACCGAGGGTTTTCGGGTTTTGCCTAACGGTGCTAAGGCGCGGGCTACGCTTGAGGATGGAACGATAACCAAGCTGAAACGCCGGCTGTCAGAAGGGTTGGCCGGGCGCGCTTAACTAACAAACAACTCGCGACGCCGCCTGACAGGCGGGCGTCGCGAGTTCTTTTTCGCTGCGACAGCCGAAGCTAGGATCACCTTGGTGCAGACTGACACTGCGCCGGGCGACTAATGCAGGTGTGCCTGTAGCTTGTGAGTATTGATCGCGGTGTAGTTAGTGCCAGCCTCGCGGAGAGTCCGGCTCCGCGTGGCGGAGATCCACCGCGATGATCTGACGCGCCGCGATGTTGGCCTTGGCAACGATGTAATCGGAGCTGACTCCGAGTTGGTCTGAGACTGCGCCCCAGTTCTGGCTCCTCGCGCGCAGCGAGACGACGCGGTTGAAGCCCTGGCCACTCTTCGCAGCGATTGAATTCGCCATCAGGATTTCGCCATAACTCAGGCCGGTGACAGCTTGCTGCTGGATGACCTTTCGCATGGGTAACTCGCTCTGCCACGCCACCGCGGCCGGGACCAATCCGAATCCCTTGACCTGGAGCATGCCCAGGTCATCGAGTGAGACGATGGCTTTGCGCAGTTTCGGATCATCTTTCCCGATGGTACGGGCGCGGATGTTAGTGAGGAAGGCGCTGCTATAGCCGCCTCCGTGCATGTTCGCCGCCGGGCTCGAGACCCACACGGTAACATCGCGGGGCTTGGGCACGGTGGCGGAGGTTTTCATTGCGGCGGTGAGGCCCGGAACAAGAGTTATCACCCCGAGAAGGGTCATAAGTTGGATTGCATTTGCTTTCATACCCTGTAATGCAATAACCGGCCGCAAAACGGCTCATCTCCCGGGAAGAAAAGGCGTTGACCGTCGCCTCTACTCGGGGTTAAAAGATCTCTCACCATGGACTCGAGGATTTCGCGGCGACGGGCAGCCAAGTTGATTGGCGCAACTGCAGCGAGTGCATTCCTTCCGCTCGGTGCCGCCCGCCTCTTTGCGGCGGCCGGGTCTTCCCAACTTATCCTGCGCGCGATCCCATCGACGGGTGAGAGTCTACCGGTTATAGGACTGGGGAGCGCGCTGACCTTTGACGTTCCTTCACGCTCGCCGCAGGTCCCGGCGATCGCCGAGGTGTTATCGCTCTTTGTGAAGCACGGCGGGAAATTAATCGATTCTTCACCCGCTTACGGCAACGCCGAAGGTCTGATCGGCGAGCTCGCGTATAAGTCGGGGCTGACTAAGTCACTCTTTTTCGCGACCAAGGTATGGACCCGGAGCGTGCCGGAGGGAGTCGCGCAGATGGAGCACTCGCTCCAGCGTTTTCGCACCCGTACGCTCGACTTGGTGCAGGTGCATAACCTCGCGAATGTCGACCGGGAAATGGCTTCGCTCCGCGAATGGAAAGCGAAAGGAAAAATCCGCTACACTGGGATCACGCATTCGGAACGCAAAGGGCATGGCGAAGTGGAAAGAATCCTGCGGCTGCAAAAGCCCGATTTCGTGCAGATCAATTATTCGCTCATGGATCGCGCGGCCGGGCAGCGCATCCTGCCGCTCGCCAGGGAGAAGGGCACCGCGGTTATCATCAACCGGCCGTTCGCCGGCGGCGGAATCTTCCAGATACTGGCCGGTAAGAAGCTGCCGGATTGGGCGGCGGAATTCGATTGCTACTCGTGGGGTCAATTTCTGTTGAAATGGATTGTTTCGGATCCGGCAGTCACTTGCGTGATCCCGGCCACGAATGATCCAAAGCACCTCGTCGATAACATGAGCGCAGGAGTCGGCCGGCTGCCTGATGCAAAGACGCGGGCACGGATGGCCGCGCTTTTCGTCGGGTTCTAGCGAGACAGCCCACCGCGCCTCGCCAAGGTCTTCGTTCTGCCAGCGAATAAGCTTGATCTTAATACCCAGTTCGTCGCAAAATCCGGGCAACCTTGAAATCATCCCCTGTGCGTGAAGGGGGCACTGACACCGCCCCCCATATTGGTTCTTTAAAGTCTCGGGCTCTCTGCCTTTTATTTTTCGCTATCTGTCTAAGCGGAAGCTGGGAGGCTGCCGCACAATCAACCTTGGACGCCTCGTCGACAATCTACCTGACATGTTTTAAGAGCGGAACGGTTCAGAAGTTTTCCTCGACGGGAACATACCTGGGAGTCTTCTGCAATGTCGCTGACGCAACCGGGTTGGCTTTCGATAAGGACGGGAACTTGTTCGTCTCGAACGACCAGTCGCCGGGATACACGATTCAGAAATTTACGCCGAGCGGCTCGGGCTCGACCTTCGCGACCGTTGGTTTAAATGCGCCTCACGGGCTCGCCTTCGATAAAGACGGCAACCTCTATGTGGCCAATGCGCAAAACGCCACAATCGAAAAGTATACCCCGGACGGTGTCGGCACAGTCTTCGCCGATGCCAGCAAAGGGGTGGCGCATCCGGCTGACCTGAGCATTGATGCCGCCGGCTATCTCTGGGTCACGAACGCCTACGGGGGACCGAGTAGGAAGGGCTCCGTGGAAAAGTTCGCGCCGGATGGCACGGGGACGGTGTTTGCCGACAGTGGATTCAACGTCGCCTACGGAATCGCGATAGATGCCACCGGGAATGTTTTCATTTCCAATCTGACCGGCAATAACGTCCTGAAGTTCGCACCCGACGGAACGAATCTCGGTGTCTTCTGCAGCGCTCCCCTGGATACGCCGCACGGAATGTTTTTCGATAGCTCCGGCAATCTTTATGTGGCGAATAATGCCACCGCAACGATCGAAGAATTTTCTTCGAGCGGAGCTTATCTCGGTGTCTTCGCCACCACCGGATCGGGGCCACATTTTTTTGCCCTGTCTCAACCGACTCCCACTCCGACTCCCACTCCCACGCCAACGCCAACTCCAACTCCAACTCCGACTCCCACTCCCACGCCACCGCCAACTCCAACTCCAACTCCAACTCCAACTCCAACTCCAACTCCAACCCCAACTCCGACCCCGACCGAGACGCCGACGCCGACACCGACTCCGACTCCAACGCCGCCTCCAGTCCAGTTGGACAGCGTCGTCTCAAGAATGGTGCAGGGCGTCGGAACTTACGATGTCGACCTGACGAGCGGCAACGCCGTCGAGTGCAGATATGGAGGCCTCACCGGCGACTACACGCTGGTTCTGACCTTCTCGAATAACCTGTTAAGCGTTGGTAGCGCCAGCGTCGCTTGCGGGTCGGTCGGTAGCAGCACCATCGGGCCGAATGCCAATCAATACACAGTCAGCGTGACCGGCCTGAACGGCTGCGACCAATCGTACAACAGTGTCACACTTACCAACATGGACGATTCCGCTGGCAACCACAGCGACATGGTCATGACTGCTCAATGGGGTCTCCTGATCGGTGACACGAACGCCGATGGTTCAGTCAATTCGGGCGATATCAGCCAGATCAAAGCCCAGTCGGGTCAGACCGTAGGCACCGACAATTTCCGCGAGGACGTGAACGTGGACGGCAGAATCAACAGTGGAGACATTTCTTTGGTTAAGGCGATGTCCGGAACGGCCTTGCCACCGTAGGTCGCGCAGCACCGTCCAGCCAATCGTGGGGCTTTGACCGGGCGGCTGAGCGTTTTGTTGTGGGCGCTCGGTTGTGCCATGCTCACGCCTGATGGAACCAACTCAGCGAGCGCGCTACAACGCCGACTTCACCGAGAAGAAATACCGGGCCCTCGTCCAGGCGGTGAACGAGACCGAAATCTGGCCGGCCGATTTTCGCATCTCGGAGACGCCGATCTTTCTCACCCCGGAATTCACCCAGGAGATCGCCGGAGCGGCACGCGAAATGATCGCTCAGGTGCAAACGCCGGCGTTTCGCCTTCACGCGCAGGATGCGATCCCGCCGAGGCTGGTCGTGCCTAATGAGAACCCGCATCCACTTTTCGTTTCGGTGGATTTCGCGGTTTGCGCCGCAGAAGATGGCCGCCTCACTCCGCGCCTGATCGAGCTCCAGGGTTTTCCCAGCCTCTATTCCTACCAGCTATTTTTCTGGCGCTGCCTGCGCGAGGCGTTTCCCGGTCTCCCCGCGGGGTGGCAGCCGTTTTTCAGTGGGGTCGACGGTCCGGCCTACCTCGCTCTCCTCCGCCGGGTTATCGTGGGCGAGACCGACCCGGAGAATGTGGTTCTGCTCGAGATCGAGCCCGAGAAACAAAAGACGCGGATCGATTTCGCCTTCTCCCGAAGCGACGTCGGGGTCTGGCCAGTCTGCCTGACGAGCATCCGCAAACGCGGCCGGCAGCTTTTCTATGAGCGCGACGGACGCGAGATCCGGATCGAACGGGTTTATAACCGGGTCATTTTCGACGAGCTGCTCCGCCGGCCCGAGCTCAAGCCCGGTTTCGATTTTCGCGATGATCTTGACGTGAAGTGGGTCGGGCACCCGAACTGGTATTTCCGCCTGAGCAAGCACTCGCTTCCGTTCCTCAAGACCGCGCACACTTCCGGCGCCTTTTCGCGGATGAATTCCCGCCTAACGAGTCGCTGGCGGATTACGTCCTCAAGCCGCTCTATTCCTTTGCCGGGCTGGGGGTGGAGATGGATCCGACCCCGGAAAAACTGAAGGCGCTGGAGGATCCGCACAGCTACATCCTGCAACGCAAGGTAACCTATGCGGAATTTGTCCCGACAACCGACGGTCGTCGCTCGAAAGCTGAAATCCGGATGATGTTCCTCTGGCCGGAAGAGGGCGAGCCGGTCTTGGTCAACAACCTCGTCCGGATGAGCCAGGGCAAAATGATGGGAGTCGATTTCAATAAGGACAAGACCTGGGTCGGCTCCAGCATCGCCCTGCACCACGGCGCCTGAGATTTCGGGAAGGAGGATCGGAATCGACTCCCCCGGCAGTGCGTGATCGTAGCCGACAGAGGCAACGGATAAATCTAGACGCCCGCGGTGCGCAACGTGATCAGTTCGGAAATCGACTCGGCAGTTTTCGTTGGCGGTAGCAGTGACGGGGACCATTCAGGGAGACTTGATCGGTTGAATCGCAGCCGAAACTGCAGTGATCAAGGATCCGATTGGACCGAGCCGGATTTCCAAATACGACGAAATCGAGCAGCGACGGCCAAAGTCACAAATTTCGGCAGAATCGAAATCTTAGAATATAAGGCTTGTCTTGACGTCCGTTTTTCGGCAGGAGACGGGGACGCGTTAAGTGAGTCAGGCGACTTTAGCAAAGCACCTCACCCTCTTCCCGCGGGTAAATCGCGGACGATGATCGTTCACGAAAGAAAGGTGCCTATGTCACTTAGTAGTCTTGTTCAGAAGTCATGGCGGCGAATGAGTTCGTGCCGTCTGTTTTTCGCCCCGGAAGGTCGATCGAAAACCAGCAAGTCGCGTGTCCATTTACCTTTCGTGGGATGGGTGTGGGTGCTAGCCGCGATGCAGCTTCCAGCCGGAGCGGCCACGATCACTGTGACGGGCACGGGAGACTCGATCGCGGTCGATGGCTCTGTGACGCTGCGCGAGGCGCTCACCTCGGCCAACAACAACGCCAACGTCAATGCCGACGTGGTCGCGGTCGGCGCCTACGGAACGGATACGATCGCGTTCGATATTTCCGGCTCCGGCGTCCGGAGCATCACGCCGCTCTCAGCCCTGCCGGACATCACCGGTCCGATCGTCATCGACGGCTACACGCAGCCGGGCTCAATTGCCAACTCGCTCGCGGTCGGCAACAATTCGAACCATCTCATTGAATTGAATGGCAACGGCGCGATTTTCAAAGCCTTGATCATCACCGCCGGCGGTAGCACGGTGCGCGGCCTGGTCATCAACAACTTCAATGGCAATGGCAATGGCGTAGCGATCACCCTGCAAACCGGTGGTGGCAACACGGTGGTGGGTTGTTTCCTCGGCCTCAATGCGGCGGGCACCGCGGCGGCGACGAATCGCGACTTTGGCGTGGACATTGAAAGCTCGCCTAACAATAACATCGGCGGGATGTCCCCTGCGGATCGCAACGTTATTTCTGGCAATATCACTGGTATTCAAATCAACAGCCCCGCGTCATCCGGCACCACCATTCAAGGCAACTATATCGGGACGAACGCGGCCGGCACCGCTGCATTAACCAATAGCGGTGTAAGCCTGAGTGATAGAGGCATAGGAGTAAATTACAGCGGTGGCGCAAGCTTCAATCTTACCATCGGCGGTTCGACGGTCGGAGCGCGCAATGTCATTTCCGGCAACGCCAGCGCCAACATTGCTTTGTCTAATCTCACCATCACCGGCATCGTGCCCGCCGGCTGTGTGATCCAGGGAAATTACATCGGCACAAACGCTGCCGGTACGGCTGGCCTTAACTTCGGCACCGGCATTTCTCTCACACGCTTCACCAATGTCGCCATTGGCGGCACCGGCGCGGGCCAGGGGAATGTCATTTCGGGCAACAGCGGCGCGGGAATAGATATCGCCAATGGCGACGGCCCAACGGGTGCTGGAAATACAATTCACGGCAATCTCATCGGCACGAACGCCGCGGGCACGGCGGCTGTTCCAAATATTGTCGGCGTTTCGATTAATGGCGGCCAGAACAACACAGTTGGCGGCACCGTTCCTGGTGCCCGGAATGTAATCTCCGGCAACTCCAATTACGGCCTCGGCATAATCAGTGGCGGGGGGCCGGATGTGACGGCAAATCTAGTGCAGGGTAATTTCATCGGCACCGACATCACGGGCACAACCAAGATTGGCAATGGAGCGAGTGGAGTGATCGTGTTGGGCGCCTATGGCTTCGTCGTGCAAGGCACAAACACCATTGGGGGTCTCGTCGCCGGCGCGCGCAACCTCATCTCCGGCATCGCCGGCGATGGCGTTGCCATTGCCAGCGCCAGTAACACGCTCGTTGAGGGCAATTACATCGGTACCGATGTGACCGGCGCCGGAAACCTGGGCAACGACGGCTATGGGGTTACCATGTCGGCGGCCGACAACAACACCATCGGCGGGACAGTCGCGGGCGCGGGCAACGTCATCGCCTTCAACGGTTCAACCTTCCGACCTTCTGGGGGCGTGGGCGTGCTTGGCGGGACTGGCAACTCCATTTTCGGCAACTCCATCTTTTCCAATAGCGGTGGCGACCCAGCCTTTTCCAACCCGGGATTGGGCATCAACCTTTTCAGCAATGGCGAGCTCGGCGGCGTCACCCCTAACGACCTCGGCGATGCCGATACCGGTCCGAACAATCTGCAGAATTTTCCGATCATCACCGGCCTAACGAGTGCGAGTGGCAGCGTCACCCTTACTGGCACGTTAAACAGCGAGGACGACAAGACATACCGGCTCGAATTCTTCGCCAACACAAACGTCGATCTGAGCGGTTATGGCGAGGGCCAGACCTTCCTCGGATTCAAAGAGGTCACGACGGACGGAAGCGGCGACGCGTCCTTCAGCGCTTCGTTTCCTGTCGTGGGCAACCCGGTCGCGTTCACCGCGACCGCGACTGATCCGGACGGCAACACGTCGGAGTTCAGTGCCGCCTTCACAACCAAACTGCTCAACATTTCGACCCGCATGCAGGTGCTAACGAGTGACAATGTGCTCATCGGCGGGTTCATAGTGACCGGAGTCTCTCCCAAGCGGGTGATCGTGCGGGCGATCGGCCCGGCTCTCAGCGATTTCGGAGTGCCGGGCGCACTGATGGATCCTATTCTCGAATTGAATGCGCCCGACGGCTCCGTCACGACCAACGACAATTGGAAAGACGACCAGCAGACCGAGATCGCGGCGACTGGTCTCCAGCCATCGAATGACGCCGAGTCTGCTATCGTACAAAGCCTCGTGCCCGGTGCCTACACTGCCATCGTGCGCGGTGCGGGCGGCACGACCGGCGTCGGCCTGGTGGAAGCCTATGATCTCGACCAGCCGGCCGGCTCCAAACTGGCGAATATTAGCACCCGCGGTTTCATCGACACGGGTGACAATGTTATGATCGGCGGTTTTATAATCGGGCCGGCTGACTTGGGAGACGCGACCGTACTGGTGCGGGCGATCGGACCGTCGCTGGCAAATTCCGGGGTGGCAAACGCGCTCCAGGATCCGGTCCTCGAGCTGCACGACGGCAACGGGGGCACAATCAGGACGAACGACAACTGGCGCGACGACCAGGAAACCGAGATTAGCGCGACCGGTCTCATGCCGACCGACGACGCGGAATCGGCCATCCTGCAAACGCTCGCGCCGGGCAATTACACCGCGATCGTGCGCGGAGTCGCCAACACCACCGGCGTCGGTCTGGTGGAGGTTTACGACCTGCAATAAGTAATCCTACTGAGGTCGAGGGGATTCCGGAGCCCTGCCTCCAAAGCGCAAATCTGGATGATGTTCTCTGGCCGAACGATGGCGAACCCGTCCTAGTCAACAATCTCGCCCGGATGAACCAGATCAAGATGATAGGGTCGCTTCAACAAGGACAAAACCTGGGTCGGGTCCTGCATCGCGCTGCACCACCGCGCCTGACGATCCGCGCCTCTTCGCTTAGAGCCCGAGGCGCTGCACTAACGCCCCAAACCTCGGATCGCTCCGCAGATTATCGTAGACCGGCGTGACCTTGGCGTAGACCAGCCAAGGGGCGCGCTGGTCGATCGCTCGCTCCAGCCAGAGCAAAGCCTGCTCGGTATGGCCAAGGCGGGCGTAATAGGAAGAAAGCGCCCCGGCTTCGCCGCCCGACTCTTTCTTGTCCACTTCGATGGCCTGCAGCCAATAACCCTTCAGGCCTGAGATGGCCACGGCGTTTCGATAGGCCGCGAGATTGGCTTCGCTCGCGCCGAATTGTTGTTCCACTTGCAACCACTCGCCTGCCGCTTCCTGTTCCAATCCCGCCGCTTCCAAGGCAAAGGCGAGCTTGCGGCGCGCCTGGACGAAATTCGGGTCGGCTGCGAGCACCTTCCGCTCCTGCGCAATCGCCCGATCGTAATGGCGGGCAAAGTATTCGATCGTGCCGACGTTTGCCCGGATGATGAGCGAAAGCGGATCGAGATCTTCGGCCCGCTTAATCTCTCGCATCGCCTCCTCCGACCGGCCCTGGCCAGCCAAAAACATCGCATACCAGTGATGGGCGGTGGCGTAGTTCGGTTTCAATTCAATCGCCCGCAGATATTCGCGCTCCGCTCCCGCCCAGTCCCAGTCGAAAAGGAAGAGTGCCTGGGCGAGGGAGGTGTGGGCTTCGGCCAGCGAATCGTCGATCTCCAGCGCCCGCAGGGACGCCCCGCGCGCTCGCGGAAAGGATTCGTTAGGCGCGGCATCGCCATAGTCACCCAGAGCGAGGTAACAGTCGGCCAGCCCGGCATAAGCGGCGGCATAGGCCGGGTCGAGTTCGATCGCCTCTTGAAACAATCGGAGTGCCTTCCTCGTGTTCTCCTTCGTCCGTTTGTTCCAGGCATAACGTCCGCGCAGGTAGGCGCGAAACGCTTCCGAATTCCGCGTGCCTTGCCGGATGAGGTTTTGTTCTTCCTCCGTTGTCAGCTTGAGCTGCAGCGCCTTGACGACGTGCTGTGAAACAATGTCTTCCACTTCGAACAAGCTGGTGAACCGCCCATTGAAAGAATCGGTCCAAAGCACAGCGCCATCGCTCACCCGCAATAACCGTGTCGTTAGGCGAACCCGATCCTGATCGTGTTGGACGAGGCCATCGATCACTCCATCCACTCCCAGTGCCCGCCCCGCTTCTACAGGCTCTTGGGCGGGGCCGCTAAATTTCAATACCGAACTAGTCGGTCGCACGACAAACTGCTTCAACCGGCTGAGTCGGCTGTTTAGTGAATCGGCCAGGCCGAGAGCGAGATATTCGTCTTCGGGCGTTGCCCGGCCGAGAGACTGGAAAGGTAGCACGGCGATCGACTTCATTTGCACCGGTGCG
This sequence comes from Chthoniobacterales bacterium, assembly GCA_051003415.1. Classification (GTDB taxonomy): domain Bacteria; phylum Verrucomicrobiota; class Verrucomicrobiia; order Chthoniobacterales; family UBA10450; genus Palsa-1392. The sequence goes on from JBPCLI010000100.1 coordinate 21,355, forward strand.
GCCGAAGTCCCGCGCCGGGCCGCTGCCCGCCAGTAGATCAGGAAGCCAACCACGCCAATGGCGAGCAACGCCAGGAGGACGAGCGTTAGTTTCTTCGTTCGTCGAGGGGTGACAATTCTTTCGGCAGCGACAAGGTTCTCCGGCGCCGTCGGCGGCAAAAGTTTGGCCTCGGGATGCGCGCCATTGCTGGCGTCCGCCGCCGGGATTTCGACTTCTTCTTCGGTAATCGTCATCGGCGGCCGAGGTCTCTGGGTCGTCAAGGGCGCCTGCTCCTCCACCACCTCGCGCGTCTCCCCAACGAAGCGGTAACCAATGCGAGGAATCGTCTCGATGAACTGGGCCGGATCGCCGTTTTGACCGAGCGCTTTGCGCAACTGAGAGATCGCCACCGTCAGGTTGGCGTCCTCCACTATCGTCCCCGTCCAGATCGCGTCGAGCAAGGCTTGCCGCTCCAGGATCTTCCCAGGGTTCCGAGCAAGAAGAATCAAAAGCTCGATCGCCCGCGGCGGCAACGGAACGATTTGCCCATCGCGAAAAAGGCGATGCCGCTCGGGATCAAGCCGGAAGTCGCCAAACTCATAGAGATGGCGGACACCGTGGGCGACCCATCGTTTCACCGTCCCTCTTTTAGAACTTTTTAGAACTATTTAGTCAATCCTTAAGGACGAGAAACTCGGAGGCGAGGTAGAAGTCGTTCATCAACCTCAGGAGATATAAAACTATGAAGCGATCCACTACTCTGATCACATTGATGACGTCGGTGTTTTACGCACAGGCGTCCGCCGCCACCTTCACCGTCATCAACACAAACGATTCCGGCGCCGGCTCGCTACGCCAGGCGATCACGGACGCCAACGGGATGGCCGGCACCGACACGATTCTTTTCGCCATCCCTGGCACTGGGCAAAAGACGATTACCGTGTTGAGCCCTCTGCCGCAGATCACGGAAACCGTCACCATCGATGGCGGTAACAGCGGCGTCGCTTCGAATCGGGTTGAGCTCAAGGGCGCCGGCGCGCTGGGTACCGGCCTTGATTTGGAGGGTGCGGGTGCCAGCAACAGCGTGATTCGCAATCTCGTGATCAACGGCTTTAGCTCGTTGCAGATTCTTTTTATCAACGTCCAGAACAGCACCGTCCAAGGCAATTTCCTCGGCTTGGATGTAACCGGCAGCGCGATAGTCGCCGGCAGCGGCGGCGGTTTTCAAACGTGTTGTGGTTCCACTGGCAACATCATCGGCGGCTCCAATAGCGGCGAGGGTAACGTGATCAGTGCGGCGGGTGCCGCTGCGATAACGATTGACGCAGGTGACGCGGTCATTCAAGGCAACCTCGTTGGTCTAAATGCCGCTGGAACGGCGACTGTCGGCGCCCCCGGCACAGGCATCTCCATTACCAATGCATCAGCCACGATCGGCGGCACCAATCCCGGTGAGCGCAACGTGATCGCCGCGCCCACAGGCATTTTGTTTGGCGGAAATCCGGCCCTAGGCCATTCCACCGGCACGGTGCAAGGGAACTTTATCGGCACCGACGCGACCGGGACCACGGCGCTCAACTTCGGGAGCGGAGCGGGCATCGCCGCGTCCCACGCTACTGGCGTCGTGATTAATGGCGGAAACGTGATTTCCGGGAACGGGATCGGAGTTTCGATTTCCTCCAGCGGAACCAGTGGGTCCACCTCGGACTCCACCACGGTGCAAGGCAACTTCATCGGGGTGGCCGCCGACGGAATGAAGCCGCTCGGCAACAGCGGCAATGGCGTCGACGTCTTCTTTACCAGCAACCACCTCATCGGCGGCACGAACCCTGGTGAGGGCAACGTCATCGCCAATAACGGCGGCAACGGAGTAAGCATTGCTGGCGGCGGCACCAGCGTACGCGTCGATGGCAATTCCATTTTTTCCAATGGAGGGCTCGGCATCGACCTGGATGTCGCGGGAGTGAGCCTCAACGATCTGGGCGATGGTGATAGCGGGGCGAACAATCTGCAGAACTTTCCGCGAATCGCCGCCGTCACCGCCACCGGCGGGAACGTCGCGATCTCCGGGTTCCTTAACAGCCGTCCGAACACCGCCTATCGGATCGAGTTTTTCGCCAATGATGCCGCTGATCCAAGCGGCTTCGGGGAAGGCCAGACCTTTCTCGGCTCGGCCGATGTCATGACCGACGCAGTCGGGAATAAGGCCTTCGATGTCAGCTTTCCATTCACTGGTCTGGTTATCGTCGTCACCGCCACGGCCACCGATCCCGACGGCAACACCTCGGAGTTTTCACACGCTTTCGGCATCAAGTTACAGAACATCTCCACCCGGCTCAACGTGCTGACGGGTGAGAATGTCCTCATCGGCGGATTCATCATTACCGGCGACACTCCAAAACAGGTGATCGTCCGGGCGATCGGGCCCTCGTTAGGCACGGCCGGCCTTTTCGGAGCGATGGAGGACACCGTGCTGGAGCTGCACGAAGCCGATGGAACAGTGGTAACCAACGACAATTGGAAAGATACCCAGCAAGCTGAGATCGAGGCGACCGGGCTTGCGCCGAGCGATGACCTCGAGTCGGCCATCGTCGCGACCCTCGAGCCCAGCGCCTACACCGCGATCGTGAGCGGCAAGGGCAACGCGACGGGAATCGCACTGGTGGAGGCCTACGATCTCGACCAAACACTCGGCCCCATCCTGGCCAACATCAGCACCCGCGGCTTCGTCGATGCCGGCGATAACGTCATGATTGGTGGATTCATCGTCGGACCGACCGACACCGGCCTGGCTGATGTTTTGATCCGCGGCATCGGGCCCTCGTTAGGCGCATTCGGCATCGCCAACCCGCTGCTCGATCCCCTCCTCGAACTGCACGACGCGAACGGCGCGACTTTGACCACGAACGACAACTGGAAGGACACCCAGCAAACCGAGATTGAAGCGACCGGGCTTCCACCGACCGATGACAATGAATCGGCCATCCTGCAAACCCTCGCCCCCGGCGCTTACACCGCCATCCTACGGGGAGTAACCGACACGACCGGCGTGGGGCTGGTGGAAGTTTATAATCTCGCTAACACTTTGTGAAATCTCGCAGTCCAGGAAAGAGCACCCGTTGCCGAAGCGAGTCGCGCCGCCGCTTGCCTAACGACCGATCGGGCGGTCGTCGAAGGCGAAGGCAACCGGTTTGTGCCGGCGGAGCTGACGAAACTTGGGGTGGGCTGGGTTGAGGAGAAAATTTCTTTCGCTCGGAAGAATCGCGCTCGGGACCGCCAGCACGACCGAGCGCTTTTCCCGTGCCCAACGCTCTCCGATTTGCATCGTCGCCGGCCCGCAGGGCCGCGTCACCGGCGCACGCCGCCTCGAGAAAGGCGCGGCGTCTCCCGGCTCCAGATCGAGCGCGGACGTCACTACCGCCATTACTGCGCCGCGTGGTCAGGTGGCATACCCGGCTTCGCTCTGGCGCGGATAACTTCCGGTCGGGTCGAGCAGCACTTCATCGAGCGCGACGAGGTCGTCGGGCCGATTCCTGGGGCACGAATTCCGCCGCCTCGAGCGATAACTTCGACGCGCCGCGGCCGCGTTTGCCGGTCCGATGCCGGCGGCGTCGTGAAATGGGTGCTGATTTCCAAGGGGAAACAGGCCTTTTTAGAAAATTTCCACAAAAACTTGTCGGTTCCAAGGCCGGATTGGCGCAAAGTAATTGGAAGTCAATCTAGCCTTGCCATCACCATGAAGATAAAATCACATTCTTATTCGTCACGTCGCTGGCCGGTCTCACCCTGGCGCAATTTAGTTCTGTTGCTTGCGAGCATTTCCTGCGCGACGGCTTTCGGCAGCGTCGCTTCGGCCGCGGATCTTTTCGCTTCTGGCACCGTGACCGGCGCGCTTTTCCAGATCGCCCCGGATGGCACCCAGACGACGTTCTCGACCGTCAGCACCCCGCGCGGGCTGGCCTTCGATACGGCGGGAAATCTTTACGTCGCTGATGGGACCGCGCTGGCGATTATCAAGATCACTCCCGGCGGAGTGCAAAGCACTTTTGCCAGCGGCCTCAACGATCCCCGCGGGATTGCCTTCGACACCGCGGGCAATCTCTTCGTCTGCAACGCCGGCAACAATGAAATTCTCAAGTTCACCCCGGCCGGAGTGCAGAGTACATTTGCGAGCGGACTGAACCGCCCGGCCGACATTGTCTTCGATGCGGCGGGTAATCTGTTCGAATCCGATCGGCTCGGCGGATCGATTCTCAAGTTCACCTCGGCGGGAGTGCAAAGCACGTTTGCCACCAGTCTCAATCTCCCGGCCGGCCTGGCCTTCGATAGCGCGGGGAATCTATTCGAGGTCGATCAGGGCACGGCCACGGTGATGAAATTTGCGCCTAACGGCACTGGGACAACCTTTACCACGCTGGAGGTCGGCGACTTCCCAATTCGGGTGGCGATCGATGCGAACGACCATGTTTTCCTGAGCGATGTCACCGGCTCGGGCGTCCCGCTCATTTACGAGTTCACCCCTGGCGCGGTTCGGACCACTTTCGTGACCGAGAGTGAGGTCGTTGGCTTCCTCGCGTTTAAACCGGAGGTGACGGTCGCCGCGGTACAACAGCTTCTCAACATCTCGACCCGGCTGAATGTTCTGACCGGCGACAATGTTCTGATCGGCGGCTTTATCATCACCGGCACCGCGCCCAAGGAGGTTATTGTGCGTGCCATCGGCCCGTCGTTAGGGGCATTAGGTATCGCCAACCCGTTGGCCGATCCCACGCTCGAGCTTCACGCCCCGGATGGCACAGTCATCAGCAACGACAATTGGAAAGAGACACAGCAGGCCGAGATCGAAGCGGCCGGCTTCGCTCCGGGGAACGATCTCGAGTCGGCCATCCTGGCCACGCTCGAGCCCGGCGCCTACAGCGCCATCGTCCGCGGGGCCAACGGCGGCACCGGGGTCGGGCTGGTGGAAGCCTACGACCTTGCCCCGACCGCCGGCACCCTTGCCAACATCAGCACGCGGGGATTCGTCAACACCGGCGACGACGTCATGATCGGCGGCTTCATCATCGGCGGCGGCGGTGCCAGCGAGGCCACCGTCCTCGCCCGTGGCATTGGACCGAGCTTGACCGACTTTGGGGTCGCTGGAGCGCTCCAGAATCCCACTCTCGAGCTGCACAACGGTGACGGCGACACCGTGGCGGAGAACGACGATTGGAAAGATACCCAGCAAACCGAGATCGAAGCGACCGGTTTGTCCCCGGGCGACGACCGCGAATCAGCCATCCTTTCCACTCTGCCCCCCGGCGCTTATACCGCGATTCTGCGTGGATCACTCGATACCATCGGCGTCGGTTTGGTCGAGGTTTACAATTTGCAGTGAACTCGCGGTTTCCGCCTTAACGACCGATCAGGCGGTCGTCGAAGGCGAAGGTGACCGGCTTGTGCCGGCGGAGCTGACGAAACTGCGGGTGGGCCGGGTTGAGGAGAAAATTTCTTTCGCTCGGAAGAATCACGCTCGGGACCGCCAGCACGACCGAGCGCTTTTCCCGCGCCCAATGCTCTCCGATTTGCATCGTCGCGGGGCCAGGCGGCGAGCCGCGCCAGTTTGCCGGTAGCTTTTTCGCCGGGAGCACTTCCATCTCCGCCTCCTCCCACTCCACGAAATAGGCCAGATACTTTGTCTGCGGGAGGAGCGGTTGCAGGTGGACGAAAATCTCGAGCGCGGCGAGCGACTGATGTTCGCTCAGGTAAACCACCGCCACGCCCGGCGAATTCCAGCGGCCGCCGAAACGCCGCGCTCCTTCCCCGGAAAAGGCTTCGCGGCCCGGTTTGTCGATCCGCCAGCCGGAAGGCATCAGGAATAAACGCCGTAGTCGATCCGGCCGAGGAGATTTTCCACTTCGCGCGCGCCCGTCTCGGTCTGCGCGTACTCGAGCGGGACGGCGCCACCGAGACCACGCTGCGGTGTCTTCAGCCACTGGCGCGCTTCCTCGATTCCGCCGAAGAGCTGCACCGCCTGGCCGAGAAGGCGGGCAAAGCGGAGCACCTTGTCCGATTCATCGGTCGTTAGGCGACCGCTCGCTTTGCGGCGATGGAGGGTGGCGCGGGCGAGGCCGAGCTGAGCGGCAAGACGATCCAACGGCAAATCCAATTGTTCGCGTAACGCTTCCAGCTCGGCGAAATCGAGCCCCGCCTGTACAACCCGGATCACCTTGGCTGGCGAAGGATTCGGTTTTTTTGTCGCGATATGCAAGGCGACCAGACCCTGACCCAATGAGCTTATTTTTGCTCGTTTCATATGAAACAAACTATCGTATCAGATGGAACAACGCAACTGCAGAGAATCCGCCTGGGTAGCGCACACGTCTCGTGTGCTGGTCGCGCTGTTCCAGCGCGACGAACTTCTCTCCGCGGCAGAAGCTCCTCAACAGCGTTGCTTTCAGGAAAGTTCGCGACGGAGGGACACAGGCGCCAGCACACGAAACG
>JBPCLI010000101.1:0-5637 GCA_051003415.1 Chthoniobacterales bacterium
GAGGAGGAGATTCTGGTCTGCGTGGCGCACGATGTGACGGAACAACAGCGGGTCGAAAAAGCGCTGCGCGAAGCGAAGGAAGCCGCCGATGGAGCGAACCGGGCGAAGAGCAAGTTCCTCTCGCGGATGAGCCACGAATTGCGCACGCCGCTGAACGCGATTCTCGGCTTCGGCCAGTTGCTCGAGCTGAAGAGTCCACGCCCCAATCAGGTTCCCCACCTCCATCATATTCTCGCGGCGGGCCGTCATCTGCTGGATCTGATCAACGAAGTTCTCGACATCAGCCGGATCGAGTCCGACCGGCTCGCGCTGGAACTGGAGCCGGTCAGTGTGCGCGGCGCGGTCGAGGAAGCGGTCGGCATTATCGAGCCCCTGGCGACACGCAATGGCATCGAGCTTCTGGTCCCGCCGACCGCGGAACTCGACCAGCTGGTGCTGGCCGATCCGCAGCGTTTGAAGCAGGTGCTGCTCAATCTCCTGGGCAATGGGGTGAAATACACTGCCGCCGGGGGCTCGGTGCGGATGCTTTCTCAGGTGAAGGGCGAGACCGTGCGGATCGCGATTCGCGATACCGGCGTCGGCATTGCCCCGGACATGCTGGCGCGCGTGTTCACGCCGTTCGATCGGCTGGGGGCGGAGCGTTCCGGGATCGAGGGCACCGGGCTGGGGCTCGCGCTTTCCCGCCGGCTCGTCCAGGCGATGCAGGGGAAAATCGGGGTGGAAAGCACGCCGGGGGAGGGGAGCACCTTCTGGTTCGAGCTCGGCAGGGCGGAGCCGCCGCTGCTCGGAGAAGTCGCCGAGGTCGCGGCAGCCGCCCTCGTTCGTTAGGCAGCGGCGCGCGCGCGGTCCGCTCCGTGCATTTCGCGGAATCCGCAGTAAGGAATGGCTCATGAAGAAACTCCTTCTTTTCGGGCTCGCCTGCGCCACTGTTTCCCACGTGGAAGGCAAACTCATCAGCAAGCCGGTGGCTTACGAACACAACGGAACGCAACTCGAGGGTTATCTCGCCTACGACGACGCGCGGACCGCGCCGGGAAAAACGCCCGGCGTCCTCGTCGTGCCGGAATGGTGGGGCGTGAACGCCTACGTGAAAAGCCGCGCGGACCAACTCGCGCAGCTCGGTTACGTCGCGTTCGTCGCGGACATGTATGGCAAAGGCAAAGTCACCGAAGAGCCCAAGCAGGCCGAAGAATGGGCGAGCGCCTTCTATGGGAAAGCGCTCATGCCGGAACGCGCGCAGGCCGGTCTCGATCAGCTTTTGAAACAGGAGCAGGTCGATAAGACGAAGGTCGCGGCGATTGGTTTTTGTTTTGGTGGTTCCGCGGTGCAGACCCTCGCGTATAGCGGCGCGCCATTGGCCGGGATTGTGAGTTTCCACGGCGGCCCTGTGCCCGCGCCTGCTTCTGTGGCGGGGAAAGTAAAAGCGAAATTCCTGCTCATGAATGGCGCGGTCGACAAGATGGTGAGCCCGGAAGACCGAATCGAACTGGAGAAATCGCTCGAAGCTGCGGGGATCGATTACCAGTCGATCGACTACGCGCACGCGCTCCACGCCTTTACCAACCCGGATGCGGATCGGGTGGCCAAGGAACACGGCATGGTGGGAAAAATCGGCTACAACGAACCGGCCGCGCGCCGTTCCTGGCAGCAGACGCAAATCTTCTTCGACGAGATTTTCGGGAAGAAGTAACGCGCCAGATCTTCAGGCGAGTGTGACCTCGACATATTCAGCGCTCGAGGAGGCCTTCGGAATCGGCAACCCCTCCTCGCGCAGCCGTTCCAGATGGAACTCGATCGCATCATGCATCTCTCGTTCCACCTCCGCCCGGGTTCCCCCGGTCGCGACGCAGCCGGGCACGTCCGGCGAGTAGGCGGAAAACCCGTTGCGGATTCTTCGATGTTGATCAAATAGCGATTCAATTCAGCGCGCAAGATCGTCTGACGGCTTCCCGGCGATTGTCACCAGCCCCAGCTTATAAGGATCTCGCAAATTTTCATTATTTACGCCCTACCAGCTGCGCCGGAAGCGGTCGATCTCAAACAGCGTCGCCGGTGAAGTCAAAGCGGACGAATAGCCCAGATTTTGTCTTCCCCGATCACGGTTTGATCGAGTTGATGAACTTGCCAAGCTTTTTCAAGTCGTGCGCCCAGAATAGGGTAAGACCTGCGTCCTGAGCTTGCAGTAGGTTGCTCACCTTGAAGACGCCACTGATGACTGCAGTAGGCACGACCTGATTCGTGCCGAAGCTTTTTAGCCAATCCCCAGCCTTGGCCGCGGCATCGTTGTTGATCCTTTTGACGGAATTCAGCGCGGAGTTGGACACCTTGCACTCGATCGGCATGAGCCGGGTGTCGTTTAGCCGGAGAATTACGTCGGCTTTGCGGCTTCCTAACATCGACTCACCGCAGAACTCCTTTTCTTTGGGACCCTCAACGATCGTCGAAATCGTCGTACGTGGGATCTCCCTGTATTTTATTGACGTGAGAAAGTCTTTCACCATCGCCTCTTGGAGGGACTTTCCAGAGCCCCTGCGCTCGGTGGAAATGCGCTGTGCCGCCAGGAGAATAGATGATGCGAGGAGAGCGGCCGATTTTTCGTTATTCGTCGGCACGCGTTGTTCGATCACCCACGGGAAACGGTAGGGATCGATAGTCTGTTCGATAACGGCGAAGACTTTTCGCAGCTTCGCTTTGTCGCGGCTGAGAATCCCCGGCGCGAGAGTCGTGACCTCGGCGAGCGTCTTCAAGTCATCACTCGAGAGGGGCGGACCCGACAAGTAACGCAATGCTTCTCCGAGGTTCGACTTGATGGCCGAGGCTAGAGTAGCATCGGAAATCTTGGTCGGCGCCAGCTCGCCCAGAATGTCGAAGAGGGCGGCAAATCGTTCTTTCGATTTAGTGAAATGCTGTTTCCATGCTTGCGTTGGCGCAAGCCGCTCCATTCGAAATAAAGCAGCAGATTTTTCGGCGTCGGCCGCGAGCTGCTTTGCGGTCCACCGTGGGGGAGCTTTGTTCATGCTGCGATACTAGGTCCTAGCTCGGCCGGAAGCGGAATGCGCATCGCATCGCCGGGCTCGAACTTAACCATCCCGCCGGCATAGGTACGTCCACCGGTGGGACAGACATTTTCATTTAACCATGCGACCAACCGGTTTTGAAAAGGGAGGTCCAATGGCCGCAAAGGTGTCAACCCATGCGCTATGTTCAGGAGGCGAGCGCCACATGCATTTCTGGCAAACTTTGGCGGCCGGCGCGCCATATAGCTCATCACGATTGGCGGCGGAGTTTTAAGGCCAACTCGCCGCCAAGGTTTTCGATGCCTGGCGATGTAAGAATTCGCCGCCCCCGCCTTTTCGGCCACTTCCAGAAAAGAATCGACCTTTCTTCGTTCCTGAACGCTCAGTTCATTCAGGTCGGCCGGAAGGTCAATCACCCTTCGTAATCGGGTGGGATTCCGGAGAATACCTTGTGCGTCGATGACCTCCGATGCGTGAGTGACACAAGGAAACAAATAACGGTCCGGAATGAGTCGCGCGGTCTCTTCGGTGGCTACCCAAATTTCGTTGCACCCCGTTACCTGCCCTCGACTAATTTGAAAATAGTCACCGAGAATAGGTCCGCTCGCCGAGGGCGCTGACAAACGACGTCCATACCCTGGCCACTTGGAAAGGGCGCTTAGCTGAGACTTGCTCGCTTGAAACTGTTCGCGAGTGTCTCGTCCATCCAGATCGCTGATGTGGACATTGCCTTCGAAACCGGTCGACCACTCGACGATCGCGGAAGTGGTCAGGGCGTCGGCGAAAATTTGCTCGGCCGGGTTGGCCCGAATTAACCCGTCTCCTCCCATGAGGCAAAACAATTGGCGCATGCTCTCGCCGTAATTCGTCTCCATCCATTCGGCCGCCGTAACGAAGCACCCTACGTCGCCCGGCCGCGAAAGTAGGTAGGATTTGAGATGAAAGTAAACGTGGAGGCCCGCCAATTGACTATGCGGCAAGCGAAGCTGCGTCATCTGCTGGGAATACCAGGCTTTCTCCTTTGCGGAGAGACCGTGATGACGCACATAGGGTGGATTGCCGACAAACGCCGTGGTGCCGACAATCGGGGGCAAATCAAAGGAAAGGTAATCGGCGCATACCACCTGCACGGAGAGACCCGCAGCCCGTGCGTTGATCCGAAGCGCTTCAGCCAGGGTCGGATTCTTTTCGACCGCAATGATCGTGGCTTGCGGCCAGCGACGTGCCGCAGACATGGCGTAGCGTCCAGTTCCTGCGCCTGCATCAACCACGCGAGCCGGAATGCATTTTGCAGCAATTCGATCCAGCTGCAGTTCTACAAGCCACGAGGGGGTAAACGTCGCTCCCGTCGCGCGACGTTCCTGGGGAGAAAACGATTTAGCAAAGAAGGCGCCAAGGGGATCTCCGCCGACCAGGATGCCGGGGAAGAAATCTTGCAGAAGCGCGCCGCCCGCATCGCCACCCCACCTCCTGACAGCTTCTGCAATGCGTGGTGTCATCTGAGAACAAACCTGTCGCGGTTCGGCAAAAACTTCGAGCAATTTCGCAGGACGCGGTGCAGCTCGACGCAGCGCGGGCGCATTCAGCCAATGTAGTTCTTTGACTCTCGAAAGGGAGGATTTAGTTCGCGTTGACGGAGATAAGAGACGCTCCGGCGAAGATTTCCCTCGCCATCTGGTTGTCACAGACTCTATCGTCCCGCTTTCTTTTCATGATTCAACGCGACTATCTCATCATCGGCGGCGGCATCGCAGGGGGCAGCGTGTGCGAAGGCATCCGCCAATACGACAAGAAGGGCTCGGTCACGCTCGTCGGGGGCGAGACTTTCCACCCCTACAAACGCTGGATGCTTTCGAAGCACTTCCTCCGGGATAAATCGCCGGCGCTGAAGAAGCTGCCGGCGATGGACGAGAAATGGTATGCCGCGCACAAAATCGAGACGCGCTTCGGCACGGTCGTGACCCAGTTCAACATCGATCGCCGCCTCGCCGTGCTCGGGAATGGCGAGACGATCGAGTTCAAAAAAGCCTGCCTCGCGATGGGAAGCCGGCCGGTGCGTCCGCAGGTCGCCGGGATCGGTCTCGGCAACGTGATTTATTTGCGCACCATCCGCGACGCGCTCGCGCTCCGCGAGATGTCGCAGTCGGAAAAAGGGATCGTCGTGGTCGGCGGCGGTCTGCTCGCCTGCGAGACGGCGGCGAGTCTGCGCCAGGCCAAGCTGAAGGTCGCGATCATGCATCGGCATCAATCGCTTCTGAATCGTTATCTCGACCCGGAGACCGCGACCTGGGTGACGGAGCAATTCGCGAAGCATGGCGTGACCATGCTCCTCGGCTCGAGCCTGAATGGGTTCGAAGGCAAAACCGTCCTGCGCAATATCCAGACGAAGAGCGGCGAACGCGTGCAGGCCGGGGTCGCGGTCGTGGCCTGTGGCTCGGAACCAAATCTCGACATCGTGCGCAACACGCCGCTCTCCGGACCGCTCGGCTCGCCAGTGGCGGATTATCTCGAGGCGGCCGAGACGGGGCTCTACGCCGTGGGCGATCTCGCTTTTTATCCCTACCGGCTGATGGGCGGGATGCGGCGCCAGACACATTGGGAAAATGCGCGTGAGCAAGGC